>CAZGGF010000105.1:0-36141 GCA_964524715.1 uncultured Verrucomicrobiota bacterium
ACGGGGCGGCTGATGACATCGGCCACCATGTGGCCTGCGACGATAAGATCGAACGATGATTTCATAGGTGTAAGGGATGCAATGATAACCGACTTCGTTTCTTGTGGCGACCACTCATTCAGTTGAAAACCAAGACAACACGCCAGCCGAATGCGAGCAATGTACTGGTTCGACCGGATGCCTCCAGACCAAAAGCAGGGCGAGCTTGGAAGCTCACCCTGCTAGAACACCAGGCATTGCCGTCGTTCCGCGATGTGCGCGGTATTTCGATCGGCGTCGTGCTTGCAAGTATTTGTTATTGTTTACGGTACGAGGAAGTTCTTGCCCGTCGTCGGGTCCTTCACGACCGAGCCGGGCGCAAAACCAGTCACGTCCACCATCGGTCCGCTTGGATTCCACGGGCTTCTGACGAGGCCGGGCCTGTCAGTGCGCAGTCCGTATGGAATTGACGGTTGCGGCGGAGGTGGCGGTGGAGGCGGAGCTTGCTGCGCCTGCGCCTTGCGTTCCTCGCTCTGATCGACGGCATTGCCCACAAGTGCGCCGGTGAGCGCGCCCGCACCTGCACCGATTGCGGCGCCCTGCCAGCCGCCGACCGCGCCGCCAATGGCTGCGCCGCCGAGCGTGCCATAGCCCGCGCCTTGTTCAGTGGCCGTACAACCGATCAACACCACGCATGCGGCCAACATAGCTGCTGCAAGTTTCATTTCTTTCATAATTGCTCCTTGCACTAAAACGTCGCTTGCTTCGACGAATCCTACCCCGCAGTTGTTCAAATCTCAACCCACTGTTTTTCAACCAATGCAAAAAAACAACTGACGATTTTTCTTGAAGCGATTGGCCGGTTTAGGGTCAAAAGAGGGCATGAAGAAATACCTGCTCTCGCTTCCTATCGTTCTCAGTCTCGTTTTCCACAGCACGGTGCTCGCGGCGGATGATGCGAAACCGTTCATCGGCAACTGGGCGTTGACCATCCCCGGTGGCGGCGCGGGCTGGCTCGGCGTCGAAGAAAAGGACGGCGCCCTCAAGGCCAGCGTTCTTTGGGGCGGCGGCAGTGTATTGCCTGCCGCTGGCGCGAAGGTTGAGAGTGGCAAGTTGATCGTCACGCGTGTCCAGCAGCCAAAAGGCAAGGACGGCAAGCCGGGCAAGAAAGTCACCGAAACCATTACCGCGACGCGGGACGGCGATTGCCTCAAGCTAGTTACCGTCAAGTGCAGCGAGGGTGGCAAGGAGTTCGGCCGCGCTGATTTTAGCGGCAAGCGCATCCCGCCGGTGCCATGTGCGCCGGATTTGTCGAAGGTGAAGTTTGGCGAACCGATTTGCCTCTTCAGCGGCAAGGATCTCAGCGGATGGACAGTGCTCAATCCAAAGGCGCCCAACGGGTGGAGTGCCAAGGATGGCATCCTGGTCAATGAGGCTCCGCAGGAGCCGGGCAAACACAAGGGTTACGCCAACATCCGCACCGAGCGCGAATTTGAAGATTTCCGACTCACGCTGGAGGTGCGCGTGCCGAAGGGTGGCAACAGCGGCGTCTATCTGCGCGGCATCTATGAGGTGCAGGTGGCTGACACGTGCGGCAAGCCGCTCGATTCCCACAACATGGGCGGCCTTTACAGCCGCATCACGCCGAGTGTTGCTGCGGAAAAGGCGGCGGGCGAATGGCAGACAATGGACATCACGTTGGTGGACCGTCATCTGACGGTCATCCTCAACGGTAAGAAGATCATCGATAACCAGCCGGTGCTCGGTTGCACCGGAGGCGCGCTGACCTCGAATGAATTCCGCCCCGGCCCCCTCTATCTCCAGGGCGATCACACGAGCGTGGAATACCGCAACATTGTCATCCGGCCGGTTGTGAAATAAGAACGCGGGGGATTACCACCGGTTCTCGTTCAGCCAGCGACGCACTTCAGCTGCCTTCGGATCGTCGGGGCGCATCTGGAGAAAGCGGGCATAGTGTTGCCGCGCCTTGTCCTTCGTGGTGATTTGCTGCGAGTAGATCTGGCCAAGTGCCAGGTGCGCTTTCGCGAAACTCGGGTCTTTCTGGAGCAGCGCCTCGAACTGCGGCGTGGCTTCGGTGTACGCGCCGCGTTGCAACAAGGCGAAAGCGTCCTGATAGCGCTCCAATGACGAACGGCGATCCACTGGCGGCGGTGGTGGCGCAGGTGCGGATGGCGTCACGGGAGGCGGTGGTTTTGTTGGTGCAGGCTCTTCTATCCGCACCGTTGTTTTTGGCGCGGGTTTGGGAGTGTGCTTGGTGCTTTCCCGACTGGCGGTGCTCAGTTTGCTGACCCGTGAACGCACCACGCTTGCGTCGGCGGCTGTCGGGAATTTCTTCAAATACGTCTGGTAGGTTTGTTCTGCAACCGAGCGATTCTTGAGGTATCGCTCCTGCAGGTCACCAAGGTGAAACAACGCACTGGCGTCGCTTGGGTCCAACTCGACGATCCGCTTGTAGGCGGTGACGGCGACGGCGGGTTGGCCAAGTTCGGCAGCCAGCGGAGCAGCGTTGCGCAGTGCGGCGACAAAATCCGGCTTCAGGCGCACGGATTCCTGAAAACTCTGCAGTGCCTGCGCTTTTTGGCCCTGTGTCAGGAACAACTCTCCGAGCCGGAAGTGCGTAAGCGAATTCATCGGGTCCAATTCGGCGGCCTGTGCGTAGGCGGCGCTGGCGCGGTTGGTGTCATGTTGCTGCTGGTACTGATCAGCAAGCGAGATCGCAACTTCGGCGGCATCGCGGTTGCGGCCGGCGGCTTTCAGTTGGGAGATCAACGCATCGAGTGCGGCTGGGTGTTGGCTGGAAACCAGGGCCGCCGTGGACACCGGCGTGTTCGTGCTGGTCAATGCCGGGACGACCACCGGCTGGGCATTGGTTGCCACAGTGACTGCCGTGACCTGTATGGGTGGCGATGATGGCGGCAGGTTCAAGTCGAGTTCCAACTGCCGGGTTGAACGCAGCACCGCGAACCGGAACTGCGAGTTGGGTGCGAGCGCGGTATAACGGCGGTAGAACTCAAGGGCGGCCTTCTTGTCTTTGAGTTCGATCTCGTAGAGCCGTGCCAGGTTCAGCGCGACCTGGGGGGAGTTGGGGGCGGCCCGCAGCGCATGGTTCAGCCAGGTCTCGGCGTCGCGGGGGCGGCCACGACGGCAGGAAATGACCGCGAGGTTGGACAGGGCGTCGGGGTTGTTCGGATCGAGTTCGCGCGCGTTGCTCGTGGCTCGATAGGCTTCATCGAGCTTGTTGAGTTGGAGATAGGTCGCACCGAGGAACAGCCAGGCCGGAACATTGCGAGGATCGAGTATGGCGCAGCTTTGGAACTGCTCGGTGGCGGTGGCGAAATCGCGCTCGACATACGCGGCGAGACCAAGATTGAAGCGGAATGCGGGATTATTCTTGTCGCAGGCAACGGCTTTTTGAAACGCCGCCATCGCCCCCTTCGGATCGCCGAACTCAAAAAGTGCCTGGCCGTAGAGATTCTGGCAACGGGGATTGTTGGGCAGGCTGCGAGCGGCTTGCTCCAACAGACGAACCGCGCGGACGAGATTGGTGGAACCACCGCGCGCCAGCGCCTCGGCGCCGGCATTGACCCGCGATTCCGGATTCTGCGGTTCGCAACCTGCCAGCAGCGATGCCACGACCGCCATTAGTAATGCCAACACTTTTTTCATGCTTCCCGCGCGTCTGCCAGCTAACATGCCCGGCGTCGTGTGTCAAGATAACCGCCACGTCATGCGAAGACGAACTTTCATGCGACGGCTTGGAGCCGCCGCCACAGTCGGACTATGGTTGTCCGTCGTAACTCCGAACGGAGCGCAAAGGCCGTTTCTGCCGGAGCCGCCGGCGGCGAAGGAAACGCGGCCGTCGCGCGTGGTCATCGTTCGTGACCCACGGGCGGTGGAGTTCTACACACCGCAGACCGAACGCGTGACGCGGATGATGGATCGGGCCATGGTGGCTTTGACGGGAGCAGCGGATGCCGTGGCAGCGTGGCGTGAGTTCGTGAAGCCCGGGGATGTGGTTGGCATCAAGATCAATTCCCTGCCAGGCCCGGCGATGGGCACGCGGCATGAGATTGTGAATGCCGTGGTAGACAGCTTGCAGCGCGCCGGTGTGGCGGCCAGGAACATCATCATTTGGGACCGGTCGGACGAGAACCTGGCTGCGGCGGGTTGGGAACTCCGCGAGAGCGGCAAGGGACCGCTATGCATGGGTACGCTGCCAAACGTGGGTTGGGACAGCCGGGCATTCTACCGGGTTCCCCAGGTCGGCAAAATCATCTGGGGTGACTTGGAATTCGGCGAACGCGAGGTCAGCGAACGGTCGTATTACTCGCGCCTCGTTACCGAGCGGGTGACCAAATTGATCAATATCCCCGTGCTCATGGACAACAAATACGTCGGCTTGAGCGGATGTCTCCATAACATCGCGATGGGGTCGGTGGACAACAACCGGCGGTTTCAGACGGAGAACCTGCATTACGATGCGGGTATAGCCGAACTCTGCGCACGGCCACCGCTGAGCGAGAAGCTGGTGTTGAACATCTTCGACGCGCTGGTGGGCCAGTATGCCGGAGGGCCGTTGTTTCAACCTCAGGCGACGTGGACTCCGGCCGAGATCTGGTTTAGTCGCGACCCCGTGGCGCTTGACGCACTGGCGTTGGCGGCCATCGACAAACGGCGCAAGGCTGTCCGCGTGCCGGTCATCGGGGATCGTGCACGCCATGTGCGTTTCGCCGCAGAGATAGGTGTTGGCGTGGCCGAACGCTCCAAGATGGACATTGTCGAACTGAACCCGTAGACTGCGCGCCAAAGATTATGCTGTTGCCAAAACGCTTCATCGAAATCGCCGTTGTCTGCGTGATCGTTGCCGTCGTGCTCTTTGTATTCGACTGGTGGCAGCGCTTGCGGCTGGAACAGTTCCGCACCGATACGCAACGGCAGTTTGTTGCCGACCTGACTGTTGCTCTGAAGAAGGCGTTGCCGCCGCCGGACGCCAACCAGCAATTTCGCGACGACCCGGCGTTGCCGCCGGTCGGTCTTACGTTTCACAATAACCCGTTGCCCCGAGGTTCCGGCCAGATCGAGATTTTCAATCTCGCCAGTTCCTCGGCTTTCGCCGACGACAGTGGCACACGCGTGACCGGCGAGCTGTGCAATGACACGCCGCGGCATTTCTCTCTCGTGATCGTGGCTCTCGTTGCGCTCGATAACCGTGGCAAGGTGATGCGACGGCAGCCGATTCACTTTGTCGGTCTCGGAGCCGGCGAGCGCCGTTCGTTTGAAACAACGTTGAACCTGCCGCTGGACCAGTTTGCCGCTCATCGTTTCGAACTCGATACCGCACGGTAACGAATACGCTTTCGCGCGCACAAAATCACTTGCCGCTGGTGGGATGGACGTGTAATTTTCGCCGTGATGCAAGACGTGTCGGCGCCAACTCAATCTGTGCTCAATACGCAGACGCTGAGTCACACGTTCATGATGCGGTTTCGCAGCCTGCCGTTCTACTTGGTGGCGGTGCTCCTGCATGTGCTCTTCCTGTTGATTTTCGGCACCTACACCGTTTCTGAGAAGGGTGCGACTGTGATCACGCAGTTTACGGCGCCGGAACAGAAAGTAGCGCCAGGACCTCCACCGCCTCCACCGCCTCCGCCACCGGAGAAGCAGAAGACGACGCCGGTGCAGACAGCACAAGCCAAGAGCGTGGCGTCGCGGCCGACCATGATTTCCACGCCGCTGCCCAAGGCGACAATGATGATTCCGGTGCCGATGCCCGTGCCGCAAATGGAGGTGACCAAGAGTATTGCGCCGCTGAAGAACTTCCCAATCAACCCGATGTACAAGGAACGCTTGGATACCAAGACGCGGACGGGCGCGATTACCCGCTATGGTGGCGGCGCGACGAAGGCGGACCAACTGGAAGGCGCGGTCTACCGGGCGTTGAACTGGTTGCAGAAGAATCAGAATGAGGACGGTTCCTGGGGTGGCGCTCGCAAGGCGTCCATGACCGGTCTGGCGCTGTTGACGTTTCTGGCGCACGGGGAGACGCAGGATCCCGCCAAGAGCAAGTATGCCGAAACGGTGCAAAAGGGTGTGCAGTGGTTGATGGACACCGGGCGGAAGAATAAGAACGTGTTTGCGGCGCAGAACGTCGAGTATCAGCATGCGATCGCGACGTATGCGCTGGCGGAGGATTATGCGCTGACGAACATCGGCGACCTGTTGACCGTGTTGGAAGGAGCGGTGGAGAAGATCGTCATATCCCAATCTCCAACCGGTGCATGGGAGTATGGTTACAACAACAAGATGACCCGGCCGGACGAACGTCCGTTGGGTGGTGACCTGTCCATCAGCGGCTGGAACATCCAGGCGCTCAAGGCCGCCAAGAACGCCGGTGTGCACGTGAAGGGGTTGGACGAGGCGATGCGCAAGGCGCTGGATTTCTGCAAGGCGGTTTACGACGACAAGACGCACCGCTTCGGATATGCAAAGAAGGGTGGCGGCTCCGACAGTTTGTTGGGTGTTGGCATTTTGAGCATGATGTTTTTGGGTGCGGGCGATTCCAAAGAGGCGCGGGGTGCGATCAGGGAGGCCAGTGCCAGGATCAAGTGCGATTGGAACAAGGCGGGCGAGGCAAACAGCTACATGTGGTATTACGTAACGCAAGCCATGTTTCAGGGTGGCGGCAGTTACTGGATCACATGGAACCGGGAATTCCGCGACACGCTGCTTAAGAATCAGGTGGCTGACGGGCACTGGACGGTACCGGGAAGCAGGGAGGATGTTCCCGTGCGTCCCCCCAATGCTCGCGAGGATTGGCACGCGCAAGTCGGCCACCCGAAAGACAGCCCCGTCTATCACACGACGATGTTGTGCATGATGCTGGAGGTTTACTACCGCTTCCTGCCGACCTTCCGGCAATAGTGGCGAGCTTCGCCGCTACGCGTAAAATTCTTGCCGCACACAGGGTGTGTGTGTAATTTCCCACACCATGCAAGAAGCTTCGGCGCCAACTCAGTCCGTGTTGAATCCCCAGACGATGAGCCACGCGTTCATGACGCGGTTTCGCAGCCTGCCGTTCTACTTGGTGGCGGTGCTCCTGCATGTGCTCTTCCTGTTGATTTTCGGCACCTACACCGTTTCTGAGAAAGGCGCGACTGTGATCACGCAGTTTGTTGCGCCGGAGCAAAAAGTGGCACCGGGACCTCCACCGCCTCCACCGCCTCCGCCGCCGGAGAGGCAGAAGACGACGCCAGTGCAGACAGCACAAGCCAAGAGCGTGGCGCCACGACCGACCATGATTTCCACGCCACTGCCCTCGGCGACGATGGTGATTCCAGTGCCGACGCCGGTGCCGCAGATGGATGTGAGCAAGAGCCTGGCATCGCTGCCGAAGGACTTCAAAATCAACACGATGTACACGCAGCGCCTGAACACTCAGGCGCGGACGGGCGCGATCACGCGCTACGGCGGGGGCGCGACGAAGGCAGACCAACTGGAAGGTGCGGTCTATCGGGCGCTGGGCTGGTTGCAGAAGAATCAAAATGAGGACGGTTCCTGGGGGGGTGCCCGCAAGGCGTCCATGACCGGTCTGGCATTGCTGGCGTTCCTGGCGCACGGGGAGACGCAAGACCCGACCAAGAGCAAGTATGCTGAAACGGTGCAAAAGGGTGTGCAGTGGTTGATGGACACCGGGCGGAAGAACAAAAACGTGTTTGCGGCGCAGAATGTGGAGTATCAGCACGCGATCGCGACGTATGCGCTGGCGGAGGATTATGCGCTGACGAACATCGGCGACTTGCTGACCGTATTGGAGGGAGCAGTCGCAAAGATCATCACATCGCAATCTCCGAGTGGCGCATGGGAGTATGGTTACAACAACAAGATAACCCGGCCGGACGAGCGCCCGTTGGGCGGTGACCTGTCCATCAGCGGCTGGAACATTCAGGCCCTCAAGGCGGCCAAGAACGCCGGCGTGCATGTGAAGGGTTTGGATGAGGCGATGCGCAAGGCGCTGGATTTCTGCAAGGCAGTTTACGACGATAAGACCCACCGTTTCGGATATGCAAAGAAGGGTAACGGCTCCGATGGCTTGGTGGGAGTAGGCATCCTGAGCATGATGTTCCTCGGCGCAGGTGACTCCAAGGAAGCGCGCGGCGCGCTGAGAACAGCCGGTAATTTCAAGTGCGATTGGAACAAGGCCAGCGAAGGCAGCAGCTACACGTGGTATTACGTGACGCAAGCCATGTTCCAGGGTGGCGGCAGCTACTGGGTCTCATGGAACCGCGAATTCCGTGAAACGCTTCTCAAACGTCAAGTCGCCGACGGCCATTGGACGGTGCCGGGCAGCGCTGAAGATGTTCCTGTGCGGCCGCCCAATGTCGCCCCTGAAAAATGGTGGGTGCAAGTCGGCCACCCGAAAGATAGCCCGGTCTATCACACGTCCATGCTGTGCATGATGCTGGAGGTCTACTACCGGTTCCTGCCGACCTTCCGGTAATCATGTTTCTGCCGGTACCTTCGCAGACGCGGCCGGCAGTTTCAGGTTGAAGCCTATCACTCCCGAACCTTAGAGTGGCCTCGTGGACTGGCTCGCTGAACTAGTTGTGGCGATTGTGGCATTCCTGATGGGCTCGCTGCCGACGGGTTATCTCGTTGCGCGTGCCTACGGTGTGGACATCCGCCAGGTTGGCAGCGGTAACATTGGCGCGACCAATGTTCTCCGCAGCGTCAGCCGTTGGGCCGGTCGTGGCGTGTTTGCCGTGGACTTGTTGAAAGGTTTCCTGCCTGCCTATCTGGCACCGATGCTGTTGCCGCAACTGGATGCTTCCGTAACTCAAATCATCGCCTGCCTTTTCGCTGTCCTCGGCCACAATTACACGCCGTGGCTTGGATTTCGGGGCGGCAAAGGTGTGGCGACAGCCGCAGGTGGATTCCTGGCCATCTGTTGGCCGGCACTGCTCATTCTTGCCTTGGTATGGGCAGTGGTATTCTTCTTGTCGCACTACGTCTCGCTGGCTTCCATCGTTGGGGCGGCCGCGTTACCACCCTTGATATTCGGTTTTTCGGGCAATTGGAAATTTACCGCGTTCGCGACGTTGGTCGCCATAGTCACCATCGTGCGGCACAAGTCGAACATCCAGCGGTTGCTGGCGGGCACGGAGCACAAGTTCGAGAAGAAATCATCATGAACATTGCGATCATCGGCGCCGGCGGTTGGGGCACAGCCTTGAGCGTGCTGCTGCACGGCAAGGGCCATCACGTGCGGCTTTGGGCCTACGTGCCGGCTCACGTCACAGAGATGCAGGCGAAACACGAGAATGTTCATTTCCTGCCCGGTGTGCCGCTGCCTTCTGATCTGGAAATCAGCAACGACATGGCTCATGTCATCGAAGGCGCTGAGCTGGTCGTTATGGCCGTGCCTTCGCACACGATGCGCCAGAGCTGCCAGAAGCTGCCGCGCCTGGCCTTGCCCGTCCTCAGTGTCTCCAAGGGTATTGAGAACGAGACTGGCAAACGCATGACCGAGGTGATTGCGGAAACCCTGCCGGGTGTATCGGTCGCCGCGTTGAGCGGACCGAGTCACGCTGAGGAAGTTGCGCGCGGCACGCCGACCGCCGTGGTCGCGTCGTCGATCGACATCGGTCTCGCGCGTCTGGTGCAACAGACGTTCATCACGGAACGCTTCCGTATTTACACCGGCGACGACCTCGTTGGAGTCGAATTGGGCGGGGCGTTGAAGAACGTCATCGCCATCGCCGCCGGCATCACCGACGGGTTGGGCCTTGGCGACAACGCCAAGGCGGCGTTGGTCACGCGCGGACAGGCGGAAATGTCGCGTCTTGGTATGGCGCTGGGTGCGCGTCAGGAGACGTTCTTTGGCCTGAGTGGCATCGGCGATCTCATGGTCACCTGTTTCAGCAAATGGAGCCGCAACCGCGGCGTGGGTGAACGCCTTGGCCGGGGCGAGTCGCTCGATCAGATCCTGGCCTCGATGGAAATGGTGGCTGAGGGTGTGAAAACCGCCAAGTCCGCCGTCATGTTGTCCAAGCGGCTCGGTGTCGAGGTGCCAATCACCCGCGAGGTTTTTGCGGTCCTTTATGAAGGCAAGAGCCCCCGCCTGGCGATGCGCGACCTGATGACGCGCGAGGCCAAACCGGAATAGCGCCCCTTCTGCGACCCCTCGTTTTGCGGGCAAAAACGAGTATTTTCACTGTCCTCGTTGACTCAGGGCAACTCGCTACTATATTCCGCGTGCAATCAAGAGTAATTCCAAATAATGTGTAGCGCGTTTTTACGGCATCAGATTTGTTTATGAGCGATTCGAACAAGACAATCGAGCAGTTCGTCCAGTCCGATTACAAATACGGATTTACGACGAACGTCGAGACGGACACGGCTCCGCCGGGGTTGAGTGAGGACATCATCCGCCTCATTTCCCAGAAGAAGAGCGAGCCGGAGTTCATGCTGGAGTGGCGGCTCAAGGCTTATCGGCACTGGTTGACAATGGCGGAGCCGACGTGGCCGAACGTTCATTACCCGCCGATCGATTATCAAAGCATCGTCTACTACGCCGCGCCGAAAGCGCGAAAGCCCGGCCCCAAGAGCCTTGCCGATGTGGAGCCGGAGATCCTGGAGATGTATCGCAAGCTGGGCATTTCGCTTCAGGAGCAGGAGCGGCTGGCGGGCGTGGCGGTGGACGCCATCATGGACAGCGTTTCCGTTGGCACGACGCTAAAGGGGCAGTTGGCTGAAAAAGGCATCATCTTCTGCTCGTTCACCGAGGCGATCCATGAGCATCCCGACCTCATTCGCAAATGGCTCGGCTCGGTCGTGCCCTATACCGACAACTATTTCGCGGCACTGAACGCCGCCGTCTTCAGTGACGGTTCGTTCTGCTACATCCCGAAGGGCGTGCGCTGCCCGGTGGAACTGTCCACCTACTTCCGCATCAATGCGATCAATACCGGCCAGTTCGAGCGCACCCTGATCGTTGCCGACGAAGGCGCCTACGTCAGTTACCTCGAAGGCTGCACCGCGCCGATGCGCGATGAGAACCAGCTCCATGCCGCGGTTGTCGAGTTGGTCGCGCTCGACAACGCGCAGATCAAATATTCCACCGTCCAGAACTGGTATCCCGGGGACAAGGAAGGCAAAGGCGGCATCTACAACTTCGTGACCAAGCGCGGCAAGTGCGCGGGCGTCAATTCCAAGATTTCCTGGACGCAGGTGGAAACCGGCTCGGCGATCACTTGGAAATATCCCAGTTGCATCCTGCAGGGCGAGAACTCCATCGGTGAGTTCTACTCCGTTGCGCTCACCAACAACCGCCAGCAGGCCGACACTGGTACCAAGATGATCCACATCGGCAAAAACACCCGCAGCACGATCGTCTCGAAGGGAATCTCGGCGGGCCACGGTCAGAACAGCTATCGCGGCCTGGTCAAGATCATGAAAGGGGCAGCCAACGCGCGTAATTTCTCGCAGTGCGACTCGCTGCTCATCGGCGACAAGTGCGGCGCGCACACGTTCCCCTACATCGAGGTGCACAACAAGAGCGCCACGGTGGAACACGAGGCCTCCACCTCGAAGGTTGGCGAGGATCAGATCTTCTATCTCAATCAGCGCGGGCTTTCCACGCAAGACGCCGTCTCGATGATTGTGAACGGTTTTTCACGGGAAGTATTCAAACAACTGCCGATGGAGTTTGCCGTTGAAGCGCAAAAACTTCTCGGCGTCAGTCTCGAAGGCAGCGTCGGCTAGAACTTGAAGGGCGAAGCAAATGGCACTACTCGAAATCCGAAACCTGAACGCGGGCATCGCGGGCAAGCACATCCTCAAGGGCATCAACCTTTCCATCAACCCCGGTGAGGTCCATGCCATCATGGGGCCGAATGGCAGCGGCAAGAGCACGCTGTCGCAGGTGCTCGCAGGCCGCAAGACCTTCAACGTCATGGGGGGCGAGGTTCTCTACAACGGCAGGAATCTCCTTGAGTTGGAGCCGGAGGAACGCGCCCACGAAGGCATCTTCCTGGCGTTCCAGTATCCCGTCGAGATTCCCGGCGTCAACAACACCTACTTCCTCAAGGCCGCTTACAATGAGGTCCGCAAACACCGTGGCGAACCGGAACTCGACGCCATGGACTTCCTCGCGCTTGTGAAGGAGAAGATGAAGTTGCTGCATCTGGAGCAGGATCTGCTGAACCGCCCGCTCAACGAGGGCTTCTCCGGTGGCGAGAAAAAGCGCAATGAGATCTTCCAGATGGCCGTGCTCGAACCCAAGCTGGCCATTCTGGACGAAACCGATTCCGGCCTCGACATTGACGCGCTCCGCGATGTCGCCGACGGCGTGAACAAGTTGCGGCGTCCCGACAATGCCGCGCTTGTCATCACGCACTATCAGCGGTTGCTTGATTACATCGTCCCGGACTTTGTCCACGTTCTGTTGAACGGCTGCATCGTCAAGTCGGGCGGCAAGGAACTGGCTTTGGAACTGGAGAAAAAAGGCTACGACTGGCTCGCTTGCCAGCCGTGCGTCTGAACGGCATCCATCCAACAAGGCACGATGACCACGACGACACAGCAAGCCAAACCCGGCCCAGCCGATAACGTGCGGCCGCACCTGGCGGCGTTCAACGCTTTCGAAAAGGACGGCGCAGGCCGTTTCCCATTGTGGGTGAATGAACTGCGGCGGGCCGGCATTTCGCATTTTACCACGCTCGGGTTTCCAACGCCGCGTCACGAAGATTGGAAATACACCAACATCACTCCGATCGCGCAGTTGCCGTTCACCCCGGCAGTCAATCCTTCGCCGGTCGTATCAACAACAGCGGAGGCTGCGCGCTTCGCGTTCAGCGGCCTCGGTGGCAGCCGGCTCGTTTTCATCAACGGCCACTTCGCACCGGAACTTTCCGCCATCTCCAAACGTCTGGCCGGCGTCAAGCTCGGCAGCCTTGCTGCGGCGATAACCACTGACGCTGATCTCGTGAAGCAGCATCTCGGTCGCTACGCCAGTGTCAACGATCATGCGTTTCGGGCGCTCAATGCTGCGTTCTTTGCTGACGGCGCGTTCATTTTTGCGCCGAAGGGTGTTGTTGTTGAGGAACCCGTCCATCTCTTGTTCATTACTGCCGCCGGTGAGGGCAGCACGGCGGCGCATCCGCGTAACTTGATCATTGCGGAGGCGGGCAGCCAGATAAAGGTCGTCGAGAGCTATGTCAGCGCCGGCAGCATGCCCGGCCTTACCAACGCGGTGACGGAAATCGCCGTCGGCGAAGGTGCCAACGTCGAATTCTGCAAGTTCCAGGATGAGAGCCTGGACGCGTTCCATGTTGCCACGGTCCAGTCCAGCCTCGCGCGCAACAGCCGATTTATGGCTCATTCGATTTCCATAGGGGCGCAGATCGCGCGCCACGACATCAACACCGTCATGACCGGCGAGGGGATTGAGTGCGTGCTCAACGGTCTCTACGTCACCCGCGGCAGCCAGCTCGTGGACCATCATATGATTGTGGACCACGCGCAACCGCGTTGCGTCAGCCACGAGTTTTTCCATGGAGTTCTCGGCGGCAAGTCGCGCGGCGTGTTCAACGGCAGGATTTTCGTCCGGCCCGGCGCGCAGCAAACCGACGCCAAGCAGACCAATCGTAACCTGCTGCTCACCAACGACGCGACGGTGGACACGAAGCCGCAGTTGGAAATCTTTGCCGACGACGTGAAATGCACCCATGGCGCAACCGTTGGCCGGCTCGACGAGGACGCGATTTTCTACCTGCGCAGCCGCGGCATTGGCCACAACGCCGCGCGCCGGATGCTCACGCAGGCATTCGCGAGCAACATCCTTGCCCGCATCGGTGTCGAACCGGTGCGCAAGCAGCTTGACGAACTTCTCCAGAACCGTCTCGACGCGGAAATCCGGGCGGGGGAGGATTGACCATGTTTGACGACCTCAACGATCTTTACCAGCAGGTCATCCTCGACCACAGCCGCAGCCCGCGCAATTTCAAGAAACTCGACGGCGCCAACCGCGTCGCTCACGGACACAACCCGCTCTGCGGCGACCGGATCACCATTTACCTGCATCTCGACGGCGACATCATCACCGACATCAGCTTCGAAGGTTCCGGCTGCGCCATTTCCAAGGCCTCGGCCTCGGTGATGACCACTGCACTGAAAGGCAAGACGGTTGCCGAAGCGCAAAAGATGTTCGGCCAGTTTCGCCAGTTGGTCACCACGGAAAACGCCGAGGGCGGTGAACTTGGCAAGCTCGCCGTGTTTGCCGGCGTCCACAAATTTCCGGCGCGCGTGAAGTGCGCCATTCTGGCCTGGCACGCGCTAGTGTCGGCGCTGGAAGGGCGGCCGTGTGCCGTCACGACCGAAGAGAATACAACCGAACCCAAACCATGAGTGCCACGGATCCCACAGTGACTTTGACGCGTGATTGCGAGGCGGTGATGGTGCCTTCCGGCGCCACCGTAACGCTGCAGAAAGGCGGGCAGGCCGTCATCACGCAGGCGCTTGGCGATAGCTTCACCGTCGTGGTGAACGGCAACATGTTTCGCATTGCCGGCAAAGACGCTGACGCCATCGGTCGCGAACCTCCGGTGACGCCCGCCCAGACCGCGCCAGCTTCCGTCGGACCTGTGGATGAGAAGCTTGTCTGGGCGCAAATGAAGACCTGTTACGATCCGGAAATCCCGGTGAACGTCGTGGACCTTGGGCTCATCTACGACTGCAAGGTTTTGCCGCTGCCAGCCGGTGGCAGTCGCGTGGAAGTGAAGATGACGCTGACTGCGCCCGGTTGCCCGATGGCCGGCTCGATTGCCGCCGACGTGAAAACCAAACTCGAACGTGTTCCCGGTGTCAGCGAAGTGAACGTGGACATCGTTTGGGAGCCGCCGTGGAACCAACAAATGATGACCGAGGCTGCAAAACTTCAACTCGGCTTGATGTGACAATGCAGACCATGAGCACAGCTAAGAATTCGCACGTGCCCGATTGGGCCGCCATTCGCGCCGATTTTCCGATTCTCAACCAGAAGGTCCATGGCAAGCCGTTGGTTTATCTCGACAACGCCGCCACGAGCCAGAAGCCGGTCGTTGTGCTGGACGCGTTACGACGCTATTACGAGCACGACAACGCCAACGTCCACCGTGGCATCCATGAGTTGAGCAACCGTGCCACCGCTGGGTTCGAGGGGGCGCGGGCGCGGGCCGCGCGTTTTTTGAACGCTTGTGCCGCCGAAGAAATCATCTTCACGCGCGGCACCACCGAGAGCATCAACCTCGTTGCCCACTCGTGGGCTGGCACGCACCTCAAGGCGGGCGATAAAATCCTGCTCACCGAGATGGAGCATCACAGCAACATCGTGCCATGGCAGCTCATTGCCGAGCGTGTTGGTGCGAAGCTTCTCTATGTGCCGGTTGCCGGTGACGAAGGGCAGCTTGACCTTTCGCACTTCGATAAACTGCTCAAGGAGGGCGTCAAGTTCTTTGCCGTCACGCACATCTCCAATACCCTCGGCACGGTCAACCCGGTGGCTGACCTCTGCCGGCGAGCCCGCGAACACGGCGTTGTCACACTTGTGGATGCGGCGCAGAGCGCGGGCCATTGTCCGGTGGATGTGCAGGCCATCGGCTGCGATTTCCTCGCCATGTCCGGCCACAAGATTTGCGGGCCGACCGGCATCGGCGTGCTCTATGGACGCAAGGAGCGGCTGGAGAAAATGGCGCCTTATCAGGGCGGCGGCGAGATGATCTCCCACGTCGGCTTCTTCAAGACCGAGTGGAACGTCGTTCCTCACAAATTTGAGGCGGGCACCCCCGACATCTCCGGCGCTTTCGGCCTGCACGCGGCGATGGATTACCTCGACAAGATCGGCCGGGCCGCCATTTTCAAACACGACTGCGAACTGGCCGCCTACGCTTACGAGCGGCTCGCGTCGCTCGGCGGCATCCGGCTCTTCGGCCCGAAGACCGGTCATGCCGGCGTGGTGAGCTTCCTGCTCGACGACGTGCACGCCCACGACGTGGTGACTTTTGCCGACCGGCTCGGCGTTGCGTTGCGCGGCGGTCATCATTGCAACCAGCCGCTCATGCACAAGCTCGGCGTCGAGTCCACTGCGCGCGCCAGCTTCTATTTCTACAACACACGGGCCGAGGTGGATCGTTTGATCGAGGTTGTTGGCGAGATTCGAAAGTTCTTCACCCCGAAGCACTGACCATGCGAGCTGCAGCGAACAAACACGAACAGAGTTCTCTCGGGCAGGTGTTGCACGAGCGCGGCCGGCGCATGACGCGCCAGCGGCAGGCTGTATTTGACGCTGTGGTAGCCGCCGGCGGCCATCCCTGTGCTGACCAGGTGTTCGCGCGCGTGCGCCGCCAACTGCCCCATGTGAGCCTCGCCACTGTTTACAATGCGTTGGAAGCGCTTGTGGGATGTGGGCAGCTCACCAAAATTCCCCGCACTGATCGCGGGCCTGCTCGCTACGACCCTCGCCGCGACAGCCATCATCACGCCCGATGTATTGCGTGCAGCAAGGTCTGGGATATTGACGACGAGGCCATCGCCGTCCAAACCGTTTCCACCCCGCGCCGTTTCAAACCGGTGGGCTACAAGGTGGAGGTGCTCGTCGAGTGTCCCGCCGATTGTCCCGCCGACGCCCGTGTTTGCATCCCCACCGCCGGCTCGAAAAAAGCCTGAGTCGTCCGGACATACGTGCCGTTAAAACATAGTAGGACAGGCGTCCCGCCTGTTCAGTCATTCATCGATGGACAGGCAGGATGCCTGTCCTACTCTGATGGCCTCGCCTTCGCGTATTTGGTAGAAGACCGAAGACCGGCGACGGAGGACGGTGGGCGGAAAAAGCGGCGCGAACGGTCCCATGCCACCGCTTGCCGCAACTGACGGCAATCATGATCACCACAGGTGGATCGCGACCTCCGGGCGCGATTTCCTCTGATCACGGAAACGCGCCCGGAGGTCACGTTCCACCTTGCCGCTTACCGCTTACCGCTTGCCGCCCTCTAGTGCATCATCTCTTCGAGCGTCTTACGGTCGGTGCCGAGGATGTGTGCTTCGCTTAGCACCCTGTCACGCTTTGCCAGATGCAGCTTCAACGTCCCCGATGAAAACGCCGATTGCCGGTGCAGTTGGTCCAGGCTCAGCATGTAGTCGACCAGGGTCGTCTTCAATTCCCGCGCCTTCGGATGCAGACGGAATTGCAGCCAGTTCAGCCGGTCCATTGCCGCCTTGAACGCCCCGCTCGGCACCTTTTCGAAGTAGTACCGCTTTGACTTCTCCGGCTCCTTGTAGTCTGAGAACAGAAACCCCAGCAACGGTCCCGCCGCCGCCCAAATCTCATCCAGCGACCCGCTCAGGCTCAGCGTTACCGGTAATTGATTGTTCGCCGCCCGCAGCATGAACTCTGCCGACGCATGATTCGGCGCAAGCTGCAACACCTGCTGCAATGTCTGTACGATCGCGGGGTTGCGCAGCGCATACACCGTCGCGTTCTGGCTGAGCGACCACTGCACCTGTCCGAACATATCCAACGCCTTGACCAGATTTGGCGCGCGGTTCACGCGAGCCGCTGCGGCCGCATCGTCCAGCGTCGTGATGGAGAGAATTTGCATGCTCCAGAGCATCGCTGGGGAGTAGAGGACAGCCAGATCGTTGAGGTTCTCTTTGTTCGCTTCGGGGATGGCGACGATCCGGCACTTGTCCAGCAACGCGCCGCGGAGTTTCTCCGCTACCGCGCCGACCTCGCGAATTTTGCCGTCCACGGTCACGTCGCCGGTCATGCCGAAGCCGGGATCGATCTGCATTCCGTCCAGCAGCGACAGCAGCAGCACCGAGAACGCGCCGCCCGCCGAACCGCCCGCCTGCTTGGTGTATTTGTTGGAGTAGCTGAATCGAATCTTGTAGCCCGCTTGCCAGACTGGATAGCGGACCTTGAGCAACCGCTCCGCTTCCTCCATCGAGATCTGGGTGTCCTTGGCGACATCGGTAACGAAGTCGCAGGTGGTTTCGCGGTCATTGCTAACGCGCTCGGCGGTGGCGATGATGTCCTGCGCGCCTCCGACGCGCAGCCCGGCCTCGGTACGGACGACATAGAGGCCCTTGATGCTGCTCTGGTTGCGCGCGAACTTCCGGGCGTCTTTCTGCATCTCCTTATCCGCGGTGCCTGCGACGACCGACTTCTTCTCTTCGGTTCCGGGTTGAGTAATGGATGGAACTTGCCCCAGAGACTCGCCGCTGCCGCTAGGAATGCCGCAACAAACACGGAAACCAAAGTTGGCATACAAAGAACGACGATAGCCCCAAAACCTGGAAGAGCATCGATTAGCGGCTGGACACGAATGGTTAACTAAACCACCGAAGGAACCGCCTCGAATCACGACCTTATCGCTGCCTTTGTAACAGGTCCCGTGAGCGCCAGCGGGATCGAAATCGTCCAAACACCATTCCATGACGTTTCCGAGCATGTCCGCCACACCAAATTTGTTACGGCCTCGCGCTCTGAAATGATCCACAGGTGAAACAAACTCAAAACCGTCCTCATTTCCCCGCCAATTCAATCGTCCTTTACCCCCTTGAACTGTATCGTCCCACCAAAATTTGGTTTGGGTGCCTGCTCGGCACGCATATTCCCACTCTGCTTCCGTCGGTAACCGGCAAACCGCTCCTGCTGGTAGCTTGTTTGCTTTCTTCTCCGTCTCATTCAACCACTCGCAATAAGCCGCCGCATCATCCCACGCAATGCAACAAACGGGATGATCATCCTTGAGCTTGAATCCAAAGTTAAGGTCTTTCCAGCATGCCCCTTTGACATTCTTCCACGGTTTGCCCGGTCCTAGTGGCGCATATGCTTCGCCCTTCTTTTCCGCCTCGGTAACAAAGCTGGAGGCATTTACGAACTTCCGCCACTGTCCGATGGTCACTTCGGTTCGCCCAAGCCAAAAGCCATCTGCAATCTTAGTCCTCTGAGGTGTTCTTCCTTCGTATTGGAGTTGTTCAGGGTTGTATTTCTGTGCTGATGCCCACTCTTTGTCGGCTGCCGTACTGCCCATCATGAACTCGCCGGGCGGAATCCAGACCAGTTCCATGCCTGTGGACGTGGTCATGGTTCTCTCTTGGGCAAGGGTTGCGGTGGCATTGGCTAGCAGCAACACGGCTGCGAAGGCGGATAGGATGGCTCGGTTCATACTTTCCTCCTGAAGTTGTGTGGCGGATTATGCCGAGCGCGTCTGATGATGACAAGGGTGTTGTGGGCCACGTCCCCGACGTGGCGATTGTTCAGGATGATTTCGCCCGGTGGGGACACCGCGCCTGTGCCAGGGGTTGATCGCGGGTTATTAAAGGAGTCGGCGATGAGTTCGTGGTTGCACAATCGGCCGGAAACCCTATAGTCGCCGGCCAATTTTGCCTGTTGAACCGGGCCGGCATCCCTGTTGCGGGATGACCGGCTCAAGAAGTATATTGGGTTTCATCGATGAAGAATATTCATACATACAACGTAGTCAGCACATTGCCGGAGGAGTTGCGCGGTCTGCAAACTCTGGCCAACAATTTGTGGTGGTCGTGGGACGCGGAGGCGAGCGCGCTGTTCGAGCAGCTTGATCCGGCGCTGTGGCAGGCGGTGTATCACAACCCGGTGCTGCTGCTGGCGAAGATCGATTACAAACATTTGAAGGAAGCGAAAGCAGACCGCGGTTTCATGGACCGCCTCAAGCGCATCCTGGGGCGCCTGGAACGTTACATGACGGAACCGGCGTGGTTTCAGCGGAAATACGACGGCAGCGGCGCGCCGTGCTACGCGTATTTCTCGCTGGAGTTCGGGCTGCATGAGTGTCTGCCGATCTATTCGGGCGGTCTCGGCGTGCTGGCGGGCGATCATCTCAAGAGCGCCAGCGATCTCGGCGTGCCGTTGGTGGGTGTGGGGCTGATCTATCGGCGCGGGTATTTCCACCAGCATCTGAACGCGGACGGCTGGCAACAGGAGTTCTACCCGGACAACGATTTTTCGACGATGCCGCTGACACTCGTGCGCGATGGGGGGAATCGGCCCGTGGTCATCAGCGTGGACATGCCGGGGCGGAAGGTGCACGCGCAGATCTGGAAAGTGCAGGTAGGAAGGGTGCCGTTGTATCTGTTGGATTCGAACATCGAGCCCAACGCGCCTGCGGATCGGGAAATCACGGCGACGCTCTACGGCGGCGACCATGACATGCGGATGCGGCAGGAAATCCTGCTGGGCATCGGCGGGGTGCGGGCGTTGCAGACGCTCGGCATCCGGCCGTCGTTGTGCCACATGAACGAAGGTCACTCAGCCTTCCTCGGCTTGGAGCGCATCCGGCTGATGATGAAGGAGCAGGGGGTGTCGTTTGCGGAAGCTCGCGAGGCGGTGTCGGCGGGCACGGCGTTCACGACGCACACACCAGTGCCGGCGGGCATTGACGTGTTTCATGCGGACATGGTGGAGCATTACTTCCACGGTTTCCGCGGCGAGTTGGGGCTGGAGAGACACGATTTTCTGGCGCTGGGCCGGCATAACCCGCACGATCATCACGAAGGGTTCAACATGGCCGTGCTCTGCATCCGGCTCTCGGCCAAGCGCAATGGTGTCAGCCAGCTCCACGGCGGCGTTTCCCGAAAGATGTGGAACCGGCTCTGGCCGGAAGTGCCGACGCAGGAAGTGCCCATCGAGGCTGTCACCAACGGCGTTCACACGCAGACGTGGCTCGCGCGCGACCTTGCAGTGTTGCTGGACACCTATATGGGCGAGCGCTGGCGCAAGGATCTCACTGACCAGTCGGCGTGGACGGCTGTCGGCAAGGTGCCCGATGCGGAATTGTGGAAAACACACCAACAGCGGCGCGAGAAGCTCGTGGCCTATGCGCGGGTGCGCTTGCGCAACCAGCTCACCCGTCGCTCGGCACCGGCTTCCGAGCTGACCGCCGCCGCCGAGGCGCTCGACCCGAACGTGCTGACCATCGGGTTCGCCCGCCGTTTCGCCACCTACAAACGCGCGACGCTCCTGTTGCGCGACCCGGAGCGGTTGAAGCGGATTGTCAACAATCCTGACCGGCCGGTGCAGATCATCATTGCCGGCAAGGCCCATCCGCACGACGGTCCCGGCAAGGAACTGATGCGCCAGATCGTCCGGTTCATCCGCCAGCCGGAATTCGCGAAGCGCATCGTGTTCATTGAAGACTACGACGTCAACGTGGCCCGCCACATGACGCAGGGCTGCGATGTGTGGCTCAACAACCCGCGCCGTCCCCTCGAAGCCAGTGGCACCAGCGGCATGAAGGCTGCCGTCAACGGCGTCCTCAACGTCAGCGTTCTCGACGGCTGGTGGTGCGAAGCCAACTGCGGCGTGGAAGAGAACGGTTGGGCCATCGGCAACGGTGAGGAACACGCCGATCCCGGTTATCAGGATGATGTCGAGAGCCGCGCTCTCTATGAACTGTTGGAGAAGGAGATTGTTCCGGCGTTCTACGAGCGCGACAAGCACCAGTTGCCGCTGCGATGGATCGCCCGGATGAAGAACTCCATTCGCACCCTCGGGCCGGCGTTTAATACCGACCGCATGCTCCAGCAATATGCCGACACGTGTTACGTGCCTCTGGGACAGCGCTACGAGCGGCTGACGGCCAACCGGCTTGAGGCTACTCGCCAGCTGCTGGAGTGCAAACGGCACATGGCTTCGCACTGGAACCGCATCCAGCTTGCCGCAGTGGAGAGAGGCAGCACCGACACGTTCTCCATCTTCTCGGAAGTGCCTGTCGTTGCCACGTTACGGCTCGACGGCCTTGGCCCGGATCAGGTGACTGTGCAAATCTGCTACGGTCCTTTGGGACCGGACGGCAAACTCGCGCACATCACTCCTGTGCCGATGAAACTGGAGCAATCTTATCCCGACGGCGCGCACCGATATGTGGGAGTCATCCCATGCCAGGAAACGGGTCGCCACGGTTTCGCCATCCGCGTCCTGCCGCATCACCCCGATCTTGGCAGTCCGTTCGATACCGGCTTGGTATTCTGGGGATAGTCCGTGTGGCGTGTCGGCAGGTTCCGCAAGGCTGTAGGGTGACCATGGCTGGCCATGGAACCGTCTTGACCGGCGGAAGCTGAGCTTGACGCGGCGGCGCGGGTTCGGGAATCTCCTGAGCATGAGCCGGTTACAGGCACGCACTGTCATCCACCCACGGGTTCTGCTTTCACGAACCGCGCTGGTGGCGTTGATGGCCGTCGTGATATGGGCCCACGCAACAGCGGCGGAACCATGGTGGCCGGAGTTCCACGGGCCAACACGCGATAACCACTCGCGCGACACCGGGCTGCTGAAAGAGTGGCCGAAGGAAGGGCCGAAGCTGCTCTGGAAGTTTTCCGACTGCGGCCGGGGTTTCGGCTGCGTTTCGATCGCCGAAGGACTCCTTTTCACGGCGGGCGATTTTGATGACGAGTTGATGGTATTGGCGGTGGATCTGGACGGACGCTTGAAATGGAAGGCACCGAACGGCAAGGCGTGGAAAGGCGCGCAACCCGGCGCGCGCACCACACCCACCTACAACGACGGCGTCGTCTATCAGATGAACGCCCATGGTTTGCTTTCGGCGTTTATTGCTGCCACCGGCAAGCCGCTCTGGTCTGTGAACCTCAAGGAACGGTTCGACGCTCAAAGCGGGGGCTGGGGTTTCACGGAGAATGTCATCATCGAAGGTGACATGCTGCTCTGTATGCCCGGCGGTGCCAAAGGCCGCGTGGTGGCGCTTAATAAGAAGACCGGCGCGACGGTCTGGGCCAACACGGAAATCACCGACCGCGCCGCCTACACGTCACCGATCATCGTCACGCACAATGGCGTGCGCCAGTTCATCACACTGGCTCATGAGACCATCTTGGGGGTGGATGTGCGCACGGGCAAATTGCTGTGGAGCCACACGCATCCGAGCACTTGTGATCAGAACGTCACGTCGCCGATCTACTGCGAGGGCGCGGTCTATGTGACAAGCGGCCATAGGGCTGGCGGGCGCAAGGTGAAGATCAGTGCCGACAGCGGGAGTGCGACGGAAGCGTGGTTCGGCACCGATCTCGACAATTGCCATGGTGGCGTGATAGCGCTCGACGGTTACCTCTACGGCAGCGGCTGCCGGCTCTACAAGAAAGGCCTCGTCTGCCTGGAGTTCGCCACCGGCAAGACGATGTATAATGCCCGCGAGATCGGGAAGGTTTCGGTCACCTATGCCGACGGCCGGCTGTATTGTCTCGGCAACGATTGCTCGATGTCGCTGGTGGATGTGACGCCGCAGCGCGCGGTGATCGTCAGCCGTTTCATGCCGCCGTGGGAAAACAAGCCGCCATGTCTCTCGCATCCGGTGGTGTGCGGCGGACGGCTTTACATCCGCCACTTGAACGAACTGTTCGCTTACGATGTGCGCGCCCGTCGGTGATGTTGCTTGCGAGGTGGAAACCGCAAGCCATCACCGCTTCACCAGTGGTGCTGAAAACTGACCACTTCTTCCCAAACTCTTCATTCTTTACTCGCCTCGCCCGTCGCAGCAGCAGGTTTCGGCTGATCGCCTTCATTCGTTCCCTATTCCTTGCTTTCGCTCTGGTTTTTCACGGCGGCTGAAGAGTGTCGTTGTTATCTTCGCCAATGCGAAACCAGCCAGCGCGCCAATGACAATCAATGAGCAACCATCCATCCTGCCCTTTAACCGGTAATTGATAAACATCGCCCAAGATGCTCCGCCGGCCACTCCGCACAAATTAAACAGCAAGCGACTGCGGGTGGATTTCAGATGCCCCGCTATTGCAAGCGCAGCAAAAGCTCCCGGTATTGTGACGAGTGCGTTCACCATGATTCCATACAATCCGGCGAATGGAGTACAGACTGCGATGAGGAGAAAGTCTTGGATGAACCCCAAGAACCCGTGTCCGCACTTTCGCACGTCAGCGCATCCAAGCCATAGAGAGGTGGCCAGCCAAGGAACAATCAACGTCCACGCTGCGAAATGGAGTGTCGCGCACCAGAACTCACGCGTGGTTCTGTTTGTTTGTCCTTCCGCGTTCATATTCTCCAGCCGATAGCTGAAAGCTGACTGTTGAGAGCTTGTCGCCAATTCTTCACTATTATTTTTGGACTGACCATTTTCCGCAAAGGAATTCCGTTTGCCCCCGTCCGTCGCCGGTAGGATAATGCGCGGAGGAGGCGAGGTGAAAAGGAGAAAAAGATGCATGCCGCCGGAACGAAACTCTTGAACGCAGTTTTTAGCGGGACGGCGATATTCTGTGTAGTGCTTACCTCTCTCTCTCTGCTTTGTGGAATTGGAGGATTCTTCTTCGGCGGCTTTGGGATGTTCGGGCCTATCATATTTGGGATTGTTGCAGCACCTGTGGGAACGGTTGCAGCCTGTGTAGCCTACACCCGCGGTGCGAGGTCTGCGAAATTTGTCAAAGCAGTCTGCTGGGTTTTATGGTTGCCGATTGTCGTTTGGGTTTTGCTCTTGATCCTCATTTTCGGAGTGATCGGACCTTTGATTGTGCCTCATTTGAAGTGATGTTGGCGCCCAGAGGCCCCACCCCATCCTTCCGTGTCCTTCCGAGGATTTCGTCGTTTCGCTGACTGTTAATAGCATTCGAATTTTTGCGCGAAAAAACCTCGCGTCTATTATCCTGCCCGTTTTCCGAAAACCGGTGATTGTTGCCGGCGACTGCGCTAGACTCCGCCCACACAACAATCCATGAAAGCATTGGTTCTCAGAGCCTACAAACAGTTCACTTACGAAGACGTGCCGGTGCCGGAGTTCAAGCCGGACGAGGTGCTCATTGCCGTCAAGGCATGCGGCATCTGCGGCAGCGACGTCCATGGAATGGACGGCAGTACCGGGCGGCGGCGGCCACCGATCATCATGGGCCACGAGGCGGCAGGCGTGATCGCAAAAACCGGCGGCGCGGTGACCGGGTGGAAACCGGGCGACCGTGTGACGTTCGACTCGACGATTTATTGCGGCCAGTGCGATTTCTGCCGTGCGGGCAGGATCAACCTTTGCAGCAACCGGCGCGTGCTCGGGGTCTCGTGCGATGAGTACCGGCAGGACGGGGCGTTTGCGGAGTTCGTGACCGTGCCGGCGCGCATCCTTTATCGCCTGCCGGACGCGCTGTCATTCGAACACGCGGCGCTGGTGGAGCCGTTGTCCATCGCGCTCCATGCCACGCGGGTGGCACAGGCGTCACGCGGCCAGACGGCAGTGGTGATCGGGGCGGGAATCATCGGTTTGATGCTGGTTCAAGCGCTGCGAGTGACCGCGTGCGAGCAGATCATCGTGGTGGACGTTGCACCAGATCGGCTGGCCATGGCGGCGCAACTCGGTGCGACCGCCACCATCCACTCCGCCAAAGCTGATGCCTTGGCAGAAACTCTCCGGCTTACAAACAACCGCGGCGCGGACCTGGCCTTCGAGGCAGTCGGCATTGCGGCGACGGTGGACGTTGCGGTGCGTTGCGTGCGCAAAGGCGGCGCGGTGACACTGGTGGGTAACGTCACGCCGAAGGTGGAACTGCCGTTGCAGGTCGCGGTGGCGCGCGAGCTGACCATTCGCGGTTCGTGCGCATCGAGCGGTGAGTATGCCGACTGCCTGGATCTGCTGGCGCGCGGCACGGTGCAGGCGTCGCCGCTCATCAGCGCGGTTGCGCCGCTCGCGGAAGGCGCGGCGTGGTTTGAGCGTCTCTACCGCAAGGAACCGGGCTTGATGAAAGTCATTTTGAAACCGGGCGAATGAAATCCGGACGAATATCATGAACACCAACCTTTTTGACCTCACCGGCCGCGTTGCCATCGTTACGGGCACGAGCCGCGGGCTGGGCCAGTATCTCGGACGCGCGCTCGCCCGTGCCGGCGCTGACCTCGTCATTACCAGCCGCGACACGAAAACGCTGGCGCCTTTCCAGCAAGAAATCGAATCGTTCGGCCGCCGCGTGTTGCCGCTGGCGCTCGACGTGCGCGACCACGACAGCATCCAGCAGATGGTGGCCGCCGCCGTCGCGCACTACGGGAAGATTGACATCCTCGTGAACAACGCCGGTTGCAACGTTCGCAAGCCGGCGCTGGATGTGACGTGGGATGATTGGAACCTCGTGCTCGACACCAACCTGCGCGGCACATTCTTCGTCGCGCAGGCCGTGGCGCGGCACATGATCGAGCGTAAATACGGCCGCATCATCAACATCGGCTCCGTGACGTGCGTTGCCGGCTACGCGGGACTCGGTCCCTATGGCGCCAGCCGCGGTGGCGTGAAGCAGCTCACGATGAGTCTTGCCGACGACTGGGGCGTCCACGGTATCACCGTGAACTGTCTCGCGCCCGGCTGGTTCAAGACCGCGCAGAACGCGGTGATGTATGAAAACAAGGAGTGGGTCGAGTATCTCTGCGACCGCATCCCGCTGAAACGTCCCGGTCAGCCGCAGGACCTCGATGGCGCGGCGGTGTTTCTGGCGTCGGAAGCGAGCGGTTACATCACCGGCCAGACACTGCTGGTGGACGGCGGCATCTCCACCGGCGCGACACGCGCATTGCCGAAGAAAAAGTAGCTGCGGCACAGATTTCCTGTAACAAACTTCGGGCTTCGCTTCTGAAGAAGGTGTATGAACACATCTGAGGCGAATCCGGCCATGCCGAACGGAAACACATGCCCTCAATGCGGCGCCGCGTTGCCGGCGGGCGCGCTGGCGGGGCTTTGCCCGGCCTGCCTCTTGAAGCAAGGCGCTGCCGCCGATACCGAGCCGCCCTCCGGAGCAGCGCCGTTCACCCCGCCGAGCGTCACTGAGTTGGCCAAGCTTTTCCCGCAGTTGGAAATCCTCTCGCTCGTCGGCCAGGGCGGCATGGGCGCGGTCTACAAAGCCCGCCAGAAACAACTCGACCGGATTGTGGCGTTGAAAATCCTGCCGCCTGCTGTCAGCCACGATCCGAAGTTCGCCGGGCGGTTCGCGCGCGAAGCCAAGGCGCTGGCCAAGCTGAACCATCCGAACATCGTCACGCTCTACGAGTTTGGGCAAGCCGACGGACTGTTCTATTTCTTGATGGAGTTCATGGATGGCATGAATCTGCGGCAGTTGCTCAACGCAGGCCGTGTCACACCGAAAGAGGCGCTGGCCATCGTTCCTCCGATTTGCGACGCGCTCCAGTTCGCGCACGACCGCGGTATCGTCCACCGCGACATCAAGCCGGAAAACATCCTGCTCAGTAAAGACGGGCACGTAAAAATCGCGGATTTCGGCGTGGCCAAGATCGTCGCGAATGAACCGGCAATAGCTGTCGCCGCCGGGACCGTTGCGCCTCTTCCCGCGCAGACCGATGCGGGCTTGGTGATGGGCACGCCTCAATACATGGCCCCGGAACAGACGGAGCACCCGTCAGAAGTGGATCACCGAGCTGACATCTACTCACTGGGCGTCGTGTTCTACCAGATGCTCACCGGAGAGCTGCCCAAGGGTCAATTCGAGCCGCCATCGAAAAAGGTGGTCATTGATGTGCGCCTCGACGAGGTCGTCTTGCGCGCGCTGGAGAAGGAACCTTCGCGGCGCTACCAGCAAGTCAGTGAAGTAAAGACGCAGGTGGAAACCATCGCGACCACTCCACCTTCACCAGGCGCGTCCGCCCAGACTGTGCCGGCAAGCGCGCCTGCGGCGGGCCAGACGTGGCAATCCCCGACGATGGGTTGGGGCCATTTCATTGGCTACTTGTTCGGCATCACTTTTACGTCTCCGCTGGCCTTCAAATGCGCGAATCTCTCCGCGCTCGGATTTCTCGGGTCGCTTGGTTTTTGGGGTTACATATCGCCCGAATGGCAAGGGTGTTTTGGTTTCTTCGGTCTCGCGGGCCTGTTTGGCCTGATCGGCGTTGCCTTCGTGATCGAGATGGCTGCCCGGGGCAAACGAGGCGATCTATCGGCACGGCAATTCGTCGTCGTGGGGCGGCGTGGAGACAAAGCGGTCATTCACTGGCTTGGAGTCTTAATCTCCTTCGTCCTGATGCTGGCCATCATGGAGGCCGCAACGATTGTGGCATCCTCGGTCTTGGAAGAGAGAATCAACGCACACGCCATTCTTGCTACGTTCTTCATTGTGCTCATGATCACCGGCATCCGCATCCGACGCGGACAGACAATGCCGGTGGATCAGTTGATATCGCTGGATACGCCTGCTGTTGGTTTCCCGGTGTCGAGCAAACTCGCTCAACAAGCAGCGAATCCGCTGCCCGCTCTGCAGTTCTGGCAGGCATTGGAGGATGAGGATTATGCGCGGGCTTGGGAGCGGACTGCCCCGTATTTTCAGCGGGACGTTGGCAAGGATGAATGGGTGCAGTGGATGGAAAAGAACCGCCGCCCACTGGGCAAAGCTGTGCGGCGTGAACAGTTTCCTTTCGGTTGGCTTAACGTCGGGATACGCCATGAAACCCGCTGGAAGACCACTTTCGGCAGCGAGCGGACGGCGATGGAAACGGCGGTCACCGCGCTGCAACCTAATGGCGAATGGCGGATTGAAAGCTATCGCCTCGATTTGATTGATGCTGTTTCCGCAACGCCGCCCGCGCCACCGGCTGTTGGTGTTCCGGCTTCAACCCGTCCGGAACCGATGCCGCCTCAAGGCGGGATACCAACGGGGGTGGCCGCACAGCCCGCGGTGGCAACCGGAGAATTCTGGCGGCGTCTCCAATGGCCGGACGTGTTGCTGTTCTGCGGGACGCTCGGACTGGCGGTGTTGGGCGTCAATCTCGCCATTGCCCTGATGCTTTGGCTGCTGACGGAGGAACCTTGGCCGATGTTCCAACCCCGCGAATTGCCGTGGGTGTTCGGGTTGATGGCGGTATGCGTCCTCATGCGCATAGCGGCGTTGAAATTGGGAGCCAGCGATGCGGCACGACCCGCAGCCGCGCCGGCAGCCAGGGTCAGCACGGCGAAAAAAATCATCAGTGCGTTGCTGGTGATGGTCATGGCGGCTGTCATGGCCGTTGGCGTGACGGTGCTCACCTGGGTTTGGACGCGGACGATCTCTGCGACCGGTTTGGTTGACAGCTACTCAGTGGCCGACATGGCCCGGATTGCGGTATGGATCTGCATTGCTGTCGCGGTGGGGTGGCTCCTCGTCCAACATGTCTGGCGCGCGCCAGGCAAACCACAGCTGTCGCTCGTTATTCAACGAGACGGGCGGCGGGTAATTCACTGGCCAGTGGTCCGGGTTGCGCTGCTTCGAATTGGAGTGATTCTCGCGGTGCTGTGGTTTGTGCAGGCTGGCGCATTTATCATCGCCGTTTTGACCCTCCTCCTGTTGCTTAAACTGGCATTCTCCTTGATTCGAGGTTGGACGATGCCGCTGGACCAATTGCTTGGTTGGAGACCGGAAGCCGTCGCCAGCGCGCAGCATCGCGGACCCAGGTTATTCTGGGGGATTCTGGTGGGTGTGGCTGTCGCCCTGGCAGTGCGCACGTGGGTTGTTGCGCCGTATTATGCGGCGTCCGATGTCGTTGCCCCGGAGATTCCGCAGCAAAGCTATGTCTGGGTTTCCAAGCTGGCTCGCACCTACTCGCCCGGCGATATTGTCGTCTACCGGGCCGGCGGCAAGGCGATGCTCGGGCGCGTGGCGCAAGCAGGCCTGCGCAGCTTTCCGCCAGCCGCCGCGCTTCGCAAGGCGATGCTCGGGCGCGTGGCGCAAGCAGGCCCGGTAAACGGCGCGCTTCAGATTGAGCGCCGAAACGTGTCACCTCAGTCAGTTCTGATTTCCAGCGTCGTCGGCAAAGTGATCTTCAACACGCGGGCCGCGGCTTCGCCGCCTGCACATCCTCGCGTGCCGCCAACGGCCAACGCCATCCCGGCAATCTCCAGCGTTGTGGCACATCACAGAAGAGTCGTCATCGAGGGATGCGGCTCAACGGGCGCGCGATTCGTCATCGGGGTAGGGAAGGGACATCTTAGCTGCTTCCTCAAGAATTCTCCGTTTACTGCCACCATCGAACGCCCGATGTGGGGACGCGGCTTCAACTGCACCATCAAGGATCCGCGCGGCAACGTGCTCTTTATCGCCAGTGGCAACAGTGTTGGCCCCATGACGGAGCAGCGGGGCCAGATCGTGTTTCGCGAAGGCACGCTGTCGTCTGAACCGGACGGCGCGTATGTCATCGGCGAGTTTCGCCCCGACAGCGGTCTGCCATCGCCAATCACGGTTCGGGTGGAGAAACCGTCTGCAACGAAAATTTTGGCGAATGCTAAACTCGAGGTGCTGCGCGTGCAGCTACGTCAAGCCCGGGAGGCCCTGCTTTTGGCCGAGGCACGGTTCAAGACGGGTACGCTCGCCTTTCCGGAGTTTCAAGCGGTGAAAGACAAGGTGGAATTGCTGGAAGCCGAAATTACCGGCGACCCCCTGCAAGTCGCCCGCGTCCGACTGGCGGCGGCGGAACGTCAGCTTCAATATGCCGAGGCATTATTCAAGGGGGGGATCATGGCTGCCCCTGACTATCAGGCGGCCAAGAATGCCGTCGAATTGCGGCAGGCCGAGTTGCGCGTAGCCATGGCTGAAGTCTCGCAGACCGGCATGCCAGACTTGAACCCGCCTGCCGAGACGAAATCGCTGCAACGTGAGCCACAACAAGCCGCTGGAACAGCCGGCACGCCTGTGCTGTTGGAAGAGCAACAGACGGAGCAATCCATGGCATACAAGACCATGGTGTTGGTTGCAGGAACGGTTGCGCTTCTCATCATTGCGTTGACGATCTGGTTTGGAAGGGACCGTGAGAAACCGCAGCGCATGGGGCGGTTGGCCCTGTGCTTGTGCCTTGGGGGGCTGATCTTGCCCGCGATGCTGATCGCCATGGGGGTGGCACCGCAAACACCGCTCGCAATATCGTTGTGGCTCGGTGCTATTGGCATCACCAGCCTTTGTGAACTGGCGGCCATCGTATTGGGCATCATCGGCTGGAAGTCGGGCGCTGGTAAAACGGCGGTGATCGTGGCGGCGGTGCTGCCGTTCTTGGCAGTGCCGGGCAGTATCACCGCTTATTGGATGATGGGCCTCGTCGCGGGTATGAAGGATGGACGCGCCCGAGTTGAACAGCGTAATCGGGTCTATTTGGAGAGGATTGAAGCGGTACTCCGCGTAATGATCCCGAAGAAGTTGGAGAGTTTCCATGTGCGTTGCGGCCACCTCAAGGTTGTTGTGGCGCAGGATTGGACGCGGGCTGATATCATACTGACCAATCCGCAGGAGTTGCGCAGCGTAGGCGGCAGCAACGTTTGGGTGAACATCAAAGGCACGTTGAACGCGCGCCCCGTCGGCGATGGCCATTGGGAAGTCACTGGCAACGAACAACTGGGCCATGTCCGGTTCACGGTGAAGTTGCCGGAGATACTGAAACCGTCGTCCGTGCCGCAGGCGGATGCCAGCCTGCCGGAAATCGAAAGTGTGGAGGTCAGTGCGGACAGAGCGGTTGTCAAAGGCCGCGATTACGGCGCGGGGATGATTATTACGTTCGGTGCCATGGCCAATCGTTGGTCGCCTGGGTCTGCTTATTTCGACCACCTGTTTGATGTCACTCTCGAGAGAGGTTGGTTCGGACGAAGTGTCAGTTGGGTGGTCAAAAGCAGGCACGGCATACATGCGTTCTACAGACTTGATGGCCCACCGGGTCCAATGCTTGGGAAGATTGTGTTTCACCCGGGTACGCCAGTGCCCGAAGCGGATGGTTCGTATGTCATCGGTGAGTTCAAACCTGAAACCGGCCAGTCGCTGCCGATTGCGGTGAGGCTGGAGAAAGAGAGCAAGCAGACTACGTCTCGTGCCGAGACAAAGTCGTTGCCGCGCCTGCAATTCCGTCTCGTGGCCGACGCCAGCGATACCGTGCCTATCGACACACTTGCAGATCCGGGCAGCAACCAACCGCTGCGCGTTCGCAAGGAAGTCCTGCTCGATGAATCCGCTGTGGCTCGTGCGTCCGTCGTGGTTTCGCGTGAACGTGGCGTGTCGGTGGAGGTTGACTTCAACGAAGCTGGCGCGAAACGGTTCGCCCAGATCACCGGCGCGAACATCGGCAAACGGCTGGCTGTGGTCTTCGACGGCAAGGTGCTTTCCGCACCGACGGTCAAATCCGTGATTCGCGACAAGGCCGTCATCACCGGCAACTTCACCGCCACCGAGGTGGCCGAGACGGTCGCGAATGCACTCAACGCGTCCAAGGAGATGAGGCTGAAGGCCGACGCCCCCGCATCGTCCAGCGCGCAAACAAATCCAGATTCTTCGAGAGGCGGCGCTGCGGTGCCGGCGCTGTCAACGTCACGTCTGCAATTCCGCCTGGTTGCCGATGCTGGTGACGCCGCGCCTACTGATACGCTCGCCGATCCGGGCAGCAAGGAACCACTGCGTTTGCGGCGCGAGGTGTTGCTCGACGAGACTGCCATTGCCAGTGCAACCATGACCAATGCCCCGGCGGCCGGGGGTTTTCAGATCACAGTGACGTTCACCGAAACGGGATCGAAACGTTTTGCTGAAATCACCGGTGCGAGCATTGGCAAACGGCTGGCGGTGGTGTTCGACGGCAAGGTGCTCTCCGCGCCGTTCATCATGTCGCAAATCCGCGGCAAAGCTGTCATCACCGGAAACCTCAGTGCCGCTGAGGCAGGCGCGATTGTGATGGCGCTCACGCGCGCGCAGGAAGCCAGCGGCGGTTCCAAACCGCCGCTCCTTGACGCGGATATGGCGCAGGACGTCGTGAAGGATATCCAGCCGGACGGCACGGTCCGGTCCAAGACGACTATCACGCAACGCAATGCCACCCGCGAGCCACTGCGAACAATCCAGTTTTCTGCTTCGGACTTCATCCGGGTGGACAAGCTCTCCGACGGACAGGGGCGATCCATTCCGTTTACTGTTAAACGAGTGGGAACGACCACTCTCCATTACGAGGCCGCGCTGACCGAATCGGTGAAACCGGGTGCGGAATACTCCTACACTATGGAGGGGACGGAGACCGGTTTGGTAAAAGCCCTGCCGCAGCCGGGTGAGTTCGAATACACCATGCGCCACTGGCCGGGCACTATTCGCACGCGCCGCACGGAGCGCCACTTGCTGCCGCCTGGCGCGCGTCTGCTGAGCAAGGAACCGCGCGAGTTGGCCGGGCGCACCGTCAACGATCGCATCGAACTGTTCATTGACCGGCTAATTCCCAGTGGCGGCAACTTGGAGGTCAGCTATAGCTTCGCGTTGCCAACAAACAAGAAATCTGGCCAACCTGTGGACAAGCAGAACCAATGAACATATTTCCAAAAGCTCTGATGGCCTCGTTTCTTCTTGCGAGCGGTTTGGTCTGCGCAGTCGCCGCAGTCGCTGCCGCCGGCTCCTCCGCGCCGCAGGTGACGGCGACTCAGCCCGTCAATGGCGCCACGGATGTGTCGGCGGATGTGAAAGAAATCGTTGTGAGCTTCGATCAAGACATGGATCGCGGCGGGGCGTCGTTCACCGGTGGCGGGTCTGAGTTTCCGAAGCTGCGCGGCAAACCGTTTTGGCGGAGCGCCCGCGAATGCGTATTGCCGGTGGAATTGGAGCCTGGCCACTCATACGTGGTCGGCATCAACAGCGCGCGACATACGAATTTCAGGAGCGCGGGCGGCGTGCCCGTGCAACCGCTGGTGTTGCGCTTCACGACACGGGCGGCAACAGGCGGGGCGCCGTCAGTGGCCGCATCGCCTGCCAATCACGCTGAAGCGGTGCGGCGGTTGCGGGAGGCTGTCGAACATCACTACTCACACCGCGAAACGCATACGGTTGATTGGGCGTCGCTCTGGCCGCGATTCGAGCCGCGGTTGAAAGCGGCGGCCTCGGCGCGTGAGTTTGCTGTTGTTGCAAGCGAGATGCTGGCTGCAACGCGCGATTCGCACATCTGGCTGGAGGTTGGCGGCGAAACGGTGGCGGCATTCCGACGTAACGTCACACGCAATGTTGCCCCGGAACTGTTGCCGCGGCTGGTGGCGAAATGGACGCAGCAGAACAGGGTGGTGGCCACCGGGTGGGCCGCGCCCCGTGTGGCCTACATTGCGATTCACTCGTGGAATCGCACGCAAGGACGCGGCCCTTACGAGGCGGCTTTCAAGGCGTTGGAGGAATTCCGCAGCGCACCGGCGCTCATTGTGGATGTGCGTCTCAACGGCGGCGGCAGCGACAGCATCGCCAGCGAATTCGCGGGGTGCTTCGTCGAACGCCGGGTGCTCTATGGGCGGACAGTCGCGCTGGATGCGACATCACCCACCGGTTTCAGCGCGCCTCGCGAGCGTTGGTTGGAGCCGTCGGCAGGGCGTCCGCACTATGGCGGCAAGGTCGCGGTCTTGATCGGTCCGGCGAACATGAGTTCGGCCGAGTCATTTATCCTGATGATGAAACAATCGCCAGCCGTCACCCTCATCGGTCAGCGCACGTACGGCAGTTCGGGCAACCCGAAGCCGCACGACCTCGGCAACGGCGTGGCGGTTTGTCTTCCATCATGGAAAGAGTTCGCTCCCAACGGTGACGCCATCGAGACTAAAGGCATTGCTCCCGACGTGGAAGTGCCGTTTTCGCGTGAGGCCCGGCCAAACCGCGATGCGGTGCTTGAAAGAGCCGTGTCAATTCTTAGCGCCGCCGCGGCACGCTAACAAATGACTTCCAGCACCAACACAACGCCACCGACACCCGATGCGGGTTTTGTCACCACACGCTGGACCCATGTGCTCGCGGCGGGGCGCAAAAGCTCACCCCAGGCCGATGTCGCGCTGGAGGAACTCTGCCGCGTTTATTGGTATCCGCTTTACGCCTACGTCCGCCGCCACGGCCAGTCGAAAGAGGACGCCGAAGACCTTACACAGGCGTTCTTCGAACGGTTCCTCCAGAAAAACTATCTCGAAGGCTTGAGCAGCGAGCGCGGCCGGTTCCGCGCGTTCCTGCTGGCCTCGCTGAAACATTTCCTCGCCAACGAATGGGATCGCGCCGGCCGCCAGAAACGCGGCGCGCGCGCCATGCATCTCTCGCTCGACTGGCGCGACGCTGACACGCGCTATCAACTGGACCTGCGCGACGACCTCAGCCCGGACAAGCTCTACGACCGCGTGTGGGCGGTGGCGTTACTGGAGCGCGTCGTGGGCCGCCTGCGCGACGAGTGCGGCGCCGAGGGGAAGGCGGAGTCGTTCGCGCATCTGAAGCCGTTGCTGATGGCGGACAAGTCAACGATTTCCTATCCACAAGCCGCTGCCGCGCTGGGCATCTCGGAGGAGGCGGCACGTGTTGCGGTGCACCGCCTGCGCCGTCGCTATCGTGCCTTGTTGCGCGAGGAGGTTGCCCAGACGCTCGCCGAGCCTGAGTTGGTCGAGGAAGAGATGCGGGCACTGTTTGCAGCGTTCGCGTAGGCGTGCGACGGATGACACGACGGCCTTGTTTTCTGGTTTTTGGCTTTTTATGCCGCGTGCGCGGCGATATGATGATTTTAGTTTAGACGGGATTGGAAGGAGAGTCTTATGAGGATCGCGCTATATGTCACGATGGGAGGTTTGGGGGTTGTTGCTCTCGCCCTCGTGCTGCATTTGAACAGAGTCAAACCGTCCGCTTCACCTGCATCCGCACCCGTGCCGCCTCGTGCGGCAGCCGCGGCGCCGAATCCCGCCAAGCTTCAGCAGGTGCTTGCCCAGCAAAGCAATGAAATCCGCCGGTTGAGGAAGGAGAAAACGGCTCTGCTTTCGGAACTGGACCAACACATGACCGAATTGGCCAAGCCTGAGCCAAAGTCTTCCCGCGCCGGCGACCCGGCTGCTGCACCGCGACGGGCAGGCATGGGCAAAATGATCGCTGTTGCGGTCAGGCAGCAAGCCGATCTGAAACTGGCAGCCTTGAAATCCCGCCTGCGCTTGACCGACGAGCAAGCCGCAGCCGTCCAGACGTTGTTGAGCAAACAAGCCGACCAACAGGCGGAGATGGCCGCGAAAATGTACGATGGCAAGCTGACGGCGGAGGATATGAGTTCCGGTGCGAAGTTCAACATCGACGACCAACTCAAACAGATCCTCACACCCGAACAGTGGACCGGTTATCAGCAATACAAGACTGACGAACAGCGTCAGCAGGTGCAGTTGG
>CAZGGF010000106.1:0-7191 GCA_964524715.1 uncultured Verrucomicrobiota bacterium
TACGGAGGAGTTGTTGGCACCGAGCGGCGGATTGTCGAGACGGGAACGGGCGCAGGGGTATCGGGAAGAGACGGAAGTGGCGGGAAGGTCGGGGCTGGCGGAGAGTCCGTGGGAGCGGGTGGAGGCGCAGGTGGTGTTGGGAACGGCGGAGTTCGTAGGGCGGAGGCGGCAGTTGGCGGCTGAGGAGGGATCGGAGCAGCCACAACGGAAATGGTTGCGGGCGCGGCCGGGGTGGGAATCGGTGGTGGCGGCGGTGGAGCGGGTGAAGGGGGAGAAGTGGGAACGATTTCGGGATCGGTCGGGGGATTGGGGACGGGACATGGCGTTGCTGGTGGCTCGACGGCGATGCGGTTTGACGCTGCGGGAGTTGGCGGGGAAGGTGGGGGGTATGGGCTATGCGGCAGTGCAAGTGGCGGCGAGGCGGTTGGCGACGCGAGTGACCGAGGACAAAACATTACAGAAGGCAATGGCAGAGGTGATGGAGAAAATGTCTGATGTTGAGACCTGACCCCCGAAAACCCGGAGGGTATCAACCATGAACAAGAACGGTATATTGTGTGTGAGATTAGGCAGTCAGATTCCTGTGTCGTTGGCGATTATTATTGTGTTGTGTTTATGTTTAGATGTTGGGTGTTCGTCAAAAATAGGTGGTGAACTTGAGGGACATCCTCATGGTCAATCCCCCGGCGAAAGAAGTGGTCGGGCGGGAATCGACATCAGATGGGGGAAAGGTGTCCCAGCATTCATGTGTGAGATCATTGGGATATGCGACGGGATAGTAGCGTATCGAAGATTCTACGGCATGTATCCAACGGGCGATTCCACGAACATCAGCCATGTTCTTCAAGGCAACAACCCGAATCACAAGATTTACACCGACAGTAGGATGTCGGTGGGGTCTAGCGGAGAGTTACTGGATTACTATGGTATGCCGTATCGAATTCTCATCTTTTCAAACGGGTACTACGAAGTGCGTTCGGCTGGCCCGAACAAGCGTTTTGATGATGCGGATGATTTCTATTACTACAACAACCCAGACCGGCCCGAATAGAAAGCGGCTAGTAACGATGCGGTGAGACCATGAGAAAGGTGATGGGCAGACAGCAAACGAGATCAAAAGGTAAACATTGGAGACTAAGAATAATCAGATAAGAATCACAAACCATGAACGATACAATCAAGTATCTGGTCACCGGAGCGGCGATAGCCATTGTCAGCGGATTTGCAGGCACGATGGGTGGCGTATGCCTCATGAAAGCGACGGAAAACAGCGAGTCAGCAATTAGCAAGCCAAGATATGCGACCAGTGGCGCTTCATCCCCAATCACAATTCAGCCGTCAGGTACGGGCAACCAGTCGGTCTTTAGCGGACAGCGAATACAACAAAACCCGGCCATCACGATTCCGCCACGTTCAGGTGGTTCAAATGTCGCGTTCCGTCCCACTTCGCCCAACGGCAAGATGCTGATGAACCAGAACCAGTTCCAGAAGCTCCAAGAGCAGCCCGAAGTGAAAGCAGCCCGTGATGTGTTCATGAATGCGCAGAAAAAGTATACCGAGGCGATCAGGAAGGCGATGGAGCAGAGCCAAGGAACAGTCGCCACGGCGAAGACCGGCCCGATCACGATTCAAGTCCCGCCCGTCGGGTCCACGAATGGTGTGGCGAAGACGAAGATGTGAGCCGCAACAATGTCGCCAGCGTGGAGGCAGCCCGGGCATTGTGTGAGGGGCGTGTTTGAATTTTTCCCACATTGCTGATATACTACGCTTGTCAGAGGGGCAGTGAATGAAGTGAGGGGAAAACCAGAAATCATTTCGGGCAACTGCGGCTGCTGTCCATAACGCAGCTTGGAAGCTGTCGAGCAGAGGGGCGCACGAAAGCGCGCCCATGGGGGAAAGGAGCAACTACGTTCCGCACTCGTGCCGGATTCGAGTTGTCATGCAGGCAGCCTGAAGGAGGAGGATTGAACATGTACAGACAAAGGGGATTGGGCTTTATTGACCCAGGCGGACGGGGTTGCATCCATGGAAACCAGACCATGGCAACAGTGGCAGACGATCCGAGTCAATCCGACCTTCTCCGACCGTATCCGACCAAAATAGTGTCGGATTTTCCTCCGGGTGAGACAGGATGGCGCGGTTCCGAGGCAGGCTTGAGACTGCCGCTGGCGATATCGTGGAAACCGAACATCCGATGGACGTGCAGGTGTCTGTGCCGGAGAGGAGGGTCATCAGGGCAAGACTGGTTCGGTGTCACCATGGGAATGGTGCAGACGATTTGCGTCGGGCAGGAGCCTGATATGATGACCGCCAGACGAAACAGAAGGCGCATGCTCGAAAATGCAATGATCGAAGTGCCCGATACAACTATCGTGACATATGCCCGAATGCCGTGCTGGCGTCCAGGTGTGCAGGGGGGATGCGCTGATTTCGCCTGACGTTTTCGTGATGGGCGGATAATCTGTCTGGGAATTCGGTGGAGTTGGCGACGCGACTATGAACGAACGGTTTGATGAAAGAGCAGCCAATCCAGAGACCTGTGCGGTTCCGTACGCATCATTCCACAACCCAATGACGCTCTGCGTTCGAGCATTTACGAAAATGAAAAAAACAGTCTGTTGTGTTCTGTTGTTGATCCTGCCGTGCATGGTGCTTGCCCAGGAGGGAACGGGCGTCAATACGGTGGCGATCAAATTCGCGAACGAGCGTGTTCCGACGGGCGGCGCGGGCATCGGCGGGTGCATGGATGTGGTTCGCGAGGGCGGGTGCCTGTATGCCCTCCAGGATCGGAGCCTGGTGATCTTGTCGCTGGAGAATCCCGCCGAACCGAAGGTGATCGGGAAACTGGAGAATGTGGGGAATCTTCGACAGATTGTTGTTCGCGGCAAGACGGCGTTCATCACCGCGAGGGAGGATGGGCTGTTCGTGATCGATGTTTCCGACCCGGCCCAGCCAAAGATTATCGCCCGCTACGACACGATTGAATTCGCGACGGGAATCGCCATTGCCGATCATTTTGCATTCATCGCCTGCCGGTGGTTTGGCGTGGAGATCATCGATGTCGCTGACGCAAGGAATCCCAAGCATGTTTCGATCATGCGCGTGGGCGAGGCGCAATCGTGCGAAGTCAGTGACGGTTATCTGTACGCAGGCGCGTGGGGGGAACGCCGCGTGGCGATTTGCGATGTTCGCAATCCGGCAGCGCCGAAGCAGGTCGCGACCGTCAAGCTGGATGGACGCGGCGACGGCATCTGCGTTCGCAATGGCATCCTCTACGCCGCGATGGGACATCATCGCCCCGGGGCGGATCTGCACCTCGAGGACCCGGGATACGGCGCCGGCAACGGCATGGATATCTACGACGTCTCCGACCCCGCGCATCCGAAGCACCTCTCGCGGTTGAAGTTCGATTGGCGGTTCTATTTCGGATGGCCGGACACGTGGCGGGTCAAGTTGTCGTATCCATACGCCTATCTGTATCACACGTATAACGGGGTGTTCATCCTGGACGTCTCCAATCCCAGGAGCCCGAAGGAACTGGCGCAGATCCGCATTCCTCTGCGTCCCGGCGACAAGGGATTCCGCAAGATGAACATGGAGTCCAAGAACGGTCTGCGATTGCCGGTCTTGCCGTTTGATCCGAAGGAGAAAATCTACAGCCCGGTTTGCGGCCTGGTCGCGACTGACGGCTATTTGTATTTCACCGGCCTGTATTCCGACCTGCACGTGCTGCATGACAAACAGCTTGCCAGGGCGGAAACAGGGGACGGAGGGCAGGCGGAAAAACGACTGAAAGTCGAAGGCGATTTTCACCAACTGGATCCGGACAAAATGCGAACGGAGGCGAAGCCTCTCGCAACCGGCGTGAAACACTATCGTCCCGGTGGACAGGTTTACGCGGCCGTCGAGAAGAACGGTGTGGTGTACGCCGCGTGCGGGTCGGCGGGGCTTCACGTTTTGGATAAGAACCTCGGTCTTCTGGCGAAACACGCCACGCGCGGATTCGCGATGGATGTGCAGGCTGCGGGCGACAAACTGTATGTGGCGGAAAGCGCCGGCGGATTGGGCATCTACCAGGTTGATGGCGCGAAGCTGCAACTCGTGAGCACGTATGTTTCGAAATTCCCGATCAAGCAGGTTCGCGTGTCGTCTGACGGACGGTTTGCCGTGGTTCACGCGGGCGGCAACATGTACGAGATCATCGATGTTTCCGATCTCGGCCATCCCCGGCTTGTCCAGACCGAACGCGGTTGGGGCGGACTGGTTTACTATCGCCAGCTCTGCAACGGCTTCATCGACGGCAGATACATCTGCGGGACGTGGTGCGGCGGCCGGACGTTTATGCAGGATCTCGGCGGCAGCAAGCCGAAGCCGCTGCCGGACATTCCGCGAATCCTGCCGGACATGGAAGCGGGCGGGTATTGTTCTTGTGGCCCGTACGCGCTGCTGACCAGAAACGGCGGCTATTCGTTCTACAAGCCCGGATACGAGGGCAACTACGAAGGCATGCCGGTCTACAAAATTAAAGGCGGTCCGGTTTTTCGCGGCAAGCCGACCTGTCGCGGGAATCTCCTCGTTGCCTGCAACCGGGTCGAAGGCGACGTGACGTTTGTCGACATATCGGATCTGCGCGAGCCGAAGCTGATAAGCCAGTTCAAGCTCAGCGGCTCAGCTGACTGCGCGTTCATCGGTGAGGACTCGGTCCTCATCCCGGCTGGATATCAAGGGTTGCTCAGATTCGCCCGGTGATCCTGTTTCCCGACGCCATTGGACGGGCGCGTCAGTGGCGTGGCGAGAGACCGCAGAATCCATCCCGGTCTTGGTTGGACAGCGCATTTTCTGCGCTGGGAATGGACAAAACCGGAACGTTCAGTCAATATCAACCGCGGTTACAGACCGGCTCGCGAGTGGCGGGAGAGGATGCCTGTAACGGTTTGGGCCCGTAGCTCAGCGGTTAGAGCAGGGGACTCATAATCCCTTGGTCGCTGGTTCGAATCCAGCCGGGCCCACCAAACTTTCGTCGAAGGTCAATCGGGCCGATCCGCCGCCGCTCGTCACTCAAACTTTTCGACCACCCGGAATGATCCCAGCGACCGCAGGTGTCGCGACTTGCGCATGAGTTCGGCAAAAGCCTTTTGGAAATGCGGCTGGGCCATGGTGCCATCGCATTGGACGAGGAACAGATACTCCTCCGGGTTGTGAGGCAGTGCGCGGGACACGATGCGCGTCATGTTGATCTTGTGTTTCTGCAGCACTTGCAGCGCCAACACGAGAGAGCCGGGACGATGCTCCAACCCGAACACCAGCAGCGTTCGCGTGGCCGAGCGCACCTCTCCCGGATGCCTGCCCAACAGATAGAAGCGTGTGATGTTCTCCGCCTTGGTGCCGAGCTTGGGAACGATGACGTGCAGCTTGTGCATCTCTGCGGCGCCGCGGTTGCCGATGGCCCACGCGTCCTTCTCCTTCGCGGCCCGTTCCACGGCCTCCGACGTGCTCTCGGTTTCCAGGATGGCCGCGCCGGGATATCGGGCCCGCACCCAGTCACCGCAATGTTTCAGCGGCACGAAGTGCGAATAGATGCGCTTGGGTGGCGACTGCTTGCGGCCGAGCAGCGAGAGCATGACATGCAGCGACAATTCCTCGCACACCGTCAGCCCCACGGGCGGCTCATTCTGGCGGATCAGTTCATCCACCGTGTCGTAGATCGGTCCTCCCAGGGTGTTCTCGATGGGCACCACACCGTAATCGGCGGCGTCATGTGCCACCGTTTCAAACACATCGGAAATCATCCGGCAGGATTTCAGCAGCGCATGGCGCTGAAATCGCCGTGCGGCCACGTCGTGGCTGTAACTGCCCGGCTTGCCGAAATAGGCCACAATTGTCGGCACCAGCCCGCTGGCCGTTGTCGCCTTGTCTTTTATCGCTCGTTTCGCGCTCATAAACCTGGTCATTGTTGAACTGAGGCTGGCGCGCCCGGAGGGACTTGAACCCCCAACCCTCTGATCCGAAGTCAGATGCTCTATCCAATTGAGCTACGGGCGCACCGACAGAACGTCCGCGGGGAAAATACCAAATCTCCTCCGGTTTCAACAGGCTTTTTTGAACACGGTTCTTCGTTTGGCGGTTGAGATGGTTCTCCCAACACTGGCAGAAAAAAGATTTTTTGGCGACGCACCTGACAGAGGTTCCTCAAGTGCCGATGTGGAAGGCTGGTTTGATGGCCACACACGAGAAACACGCGGCTTGGTGAAGGAGGACCTTGTTGAAGCCCTTTGTTCAGCTGTCCGAAGGAACGACATTTTATTACTCGTTGGTGTCAGCGTTTTTCGGCTGAAAACCACGATGGGTTTGCGACACTTCAGACCAGTCCGAAGGAGCGGAATCACCTGAACGAAACCGTCTGGGCAATCGACTTCGGCAAGGCTTTCATCGGAGAGACCACCATCAACTTCAAACCCTCAACTCAATTTTCAAAAGGAACCGTATCTGCCAAGGCAAGGCCACGACGGTCGAAATGCAGAACGCGAAAACCGGGGAATGTGCAGTTGCCAATAGGAGCGACATCTGGTTCATTGGGGCAAGACACTGAGCCTGAAAGAGGATATGAATGCAACCTACATGTCCCCGATTGGCGGGTAATTGCGGGACGCCGCCACAAACCATTACGCGTCGAAGACCCTCCTCCCCATCACTTGAATCTCGTGCGGCTGTGAAAGTGATTTTCCGGAGAAGAGGGTCGAGTCTTTTTGCCCGATTCCTGGGGTGCGCGTTTGGTCTCCTGTTGACGTTATCCCCGTCGAGCCAAGCCCTGCAAGCCGGCCCGGCCCAACCCGGTCAGGTGCGTCTTCCACTCCAATGGACGCACCCGTTCCAATTTGCCGGTTTCCATTTCACGACGGGGCGGCAGTTGCGTGAGAATCCCGGACGATGGCGGCATACGGGCGACACGTGTGTGAAGTTGGGCATGCTGCCCTCGATCTACTCACTGGAGGGCGTCCTTTCTCACCCGGATCTATCTCGGGACGTCGCTTGGATCCAGGGGCTCGCCGACAGTGCCGGCGTTGGTTTTCTGGCGATGGGGCTGGTGGCGGCAGTTGTGTTCGTGTTTTACCGGCGCCGTGAAACGAGGGCGCAGGGGCGCGCAGACAGGTTGCGGCAGAGCGAGGAGAGTGTTTGCTCCCTGATCGAATC
>CAZGGF010000107.1:0-3586 GCA_964524715.1 uncultured Verrucomicrobiota bacterium
ACTATCTACTCTTTGTTGAGGAGGTCTACCCCTTCAACGTGAACCTGGACGACTGGCTGTAGAACTGCAGCGGGTTGCGGAAGACGAGTTGCTCGATCTGGTCGCGAGCGACGCCGCGCCGCTCGAGTTCACGGACGACGCGGGGAACGCTCAAAGGATCGGAGATTCCCCAGTCGGCCGACGAGTTGACGAGGAGATGATCCACGCCGTATTGCTGGACGATGTTGGCGGCGCGTTCGACGGAGAGCTTGGTGATCGGATAGATGGTGAGGCCGCGCCACATCTGCGGATATCGCGCGAACATTGGCATGGTCTCCTCTGTGCAATGGTCGAGGTCCACGAGATTGTGGTCAACTTTTTCCTCGTTGATGATGGTCAGGAGCCGTTCAGTGCCGATCTTCTTGTGCTGGTGCGGACTGTGGACGACGATGGGGCAACTCAACTCTTTGGCCATGCGAAGTTGCTTGCGAAGAATTTCATCCTCATCAGAGGTGATGCGGTCAAAACCGACCTCGCCGAGGCCGACGACGCCGTCGCGCTTGAGATATTGCGGGAGCAACTCGACGACCTGATCGGCGACAGGGCGGGTGTTGGCTTCCTTTGGGTTCACCGAGAGGGTGGAGAAGTGGGTGATGCCGTAGCTGGCGGCGCGTTGACGCTCAAAACCCAGCAGGTGCTCGAAGTAATCCACGAAGGTGCCGACGGAGGTGCGCGGCCCGCCGAGCCAGAATGCCGGCTCGATGACCGCCTCGATGCCGGCGAGGGTCATCTTCTCGTAGTCGTCAGTGGTGCGTGAATAGCAATGAATGTGCGGTTCGATGATACGCATAAGTTTATGAAATGCGGAATATGGTGCAGGGGGACAGTGGTTTCAATGGGAAACTGACCTGCGTGCGCGATGCAAGCGAGCAGGGCTTTTATGTTGCGCGGCCTTTGATTCTTTTGGCCATGCGTTGAGTCAGCCGTTGCAAAGCAGGCGAGGAGTCGTGCGGGTTCAAACGCACCTCGATGATGCTGAAGCTGTCCTCATGTTGTTCGGCGGCGCTGAGTGCGTGGTCAAGTTCATCTTCCGTTTTGACGAGGAAGCCATGGCCGGCGCCCAGGAACTCCGGCAGACGGCTATAGTTCCATGGCAGGATGTCGTTGAACGGGCCGTCCTGCATGGGGCGCTCGGTGCCGTAGCCGTAATTGTTCAGGACGACGACGATGGGGTTGAGGCCGAAGCGGGCAGCGGTCGCCAATTCCATGCCGGTCATCTGGAACGCTCCATCGCCGACCAGCACGAGCGGACGCCGTTTGCGGTTGGCCAGTTGCGCGCCGATGGATGCCGGTACTGCGAAGCCCAACGAGGGGTAGTAGGCCGAGCCGAGGAATTCCGTGCTGTGATGGATATAGAGATCGGCCGCGCCAAACAACGCGTCACCGGCATCGGCGATGACGACGGTGTTTTCATCGAGATGTGCGTTGATCCGCTGGAAGAGCCGCCGCACCGTCAGCTTTCCCTTCGTCGGCACGAAGGCAGCGGGCGGCTGGGGACGCGGAATCTTTCCGAGAGTCCTGGGGCGGAGCTTCGCGCGCAAGAGGCCGTGCACGAAGTCCTCGAACCGCACGTTCTCGTAGCCGTGATAGCCGACAGCCAGCTTCTCGCTGGTGGCGTAAATCGATCGGCTTGGGTCGAGCCGCGCAGTGAAGATGCCGAGATTCACGTCGGTCATGAACGCGCCGAGCATGATGACGCAATCGCTGGACTCGACGTAGGACCGCACGTCGTCCCGGCCCATGGCGCCTTCATAGACGCCGAGGTAGAACGGATGATGCTCGCCGATGACGGACTTGCCCAGGATCGTTGCCGCGACGGGGATGTTTGTCTTGCGGGCGAGGCGGACCACCTCGTCCTGCAGGCCAAACCGGTGCACCTCGACGTCCGCGAGGATGACCGGTTTCTTCGCGGCATTGATTTTGGCGGCGGCCTCTTCCATCGCAGCCTTGAGCGAATGCACGTCGCTCGGCTCGTAAAGTTCGAGCGGTGCGTGGTGCGCGATGCCAGGCACGCTTACCATATCGCGCGGCAACTCGATATAGACGGGCCGTTTGTATCGGTCCGCGGCATGCAGCACCCGATCAATCTCCTGCAACGCGGTTTGCGGGTCACCCAATACGGTGGAAGCGACCGTGATTTGCTCGAAGACCTTCTTTTGAGTGTCGAAATCACGCACGCGGTGGTGCAACAGGGGGTTCTTCGCGCGTTCCTTCATGCCGGGGGCGCCGCTGATGACGACCACGGGCGATTTCTCCGCGAAAGCCTCCGCGGTTGAATTGATGACCTTCAGACCGCCGACGCAGTAAGTGACGCATACGACGCCCAAGCCCTTGAGACGCGCGTAAGCATCGGCGGCGAACCCCGCGCCTTGCTCGTCACAGGTATTGATGATGCTCAGACGGCTGTGTTGGAGCATATCGTAGAAGCCCAGCACGTAATCGCCCGGAACGCCGAAGACGTGGCGCACGCCGCGGTGGTGGAGCCGCTCGATGAGGTAGTGGCCGATCCCAATGGAAGAACGTGTCCGGTTCATGAAGATACTGGAACTTACACGGAATCATCTGTTGTTCCAAGCCGCGAAACGCCTGAAACAGGATTCAATTTTACCCTTGAGTCGCCGTGAGCAGCGGGTAGTTTGTTGGACCACTGCCATGAAGAACTTCTCTTGCGCCGTCGTTGGGTTTCTTTTCCTGTCACTGGTTTCCTCCGCGCCTGCTCAAAGATGGGAGAGCAAGGACAAGGAGTTTGTCCTGACCGTTGGCAGTGAGAAGATCATCTATCGCGCGCCGGGCTCGCTGATCGTGAAACATGCGGACGGGCCGGAGGTGAGACTGGGGATATTCCTTTGGCACGACGCATGGATTTACGAGCAGTTGGGCAGTGGCAAGGTCGAGAGCGGACCGGAGATGGATGACCGGGGATGGGTGCGGCAAAGCGGAACATGGGTGATGCGCGAAGGTGCCGCGCCGATGCGCTACTCGCTGGCATTAGAGCCGGCGGCGAAGGGAGCGGTGCTGCATCTGGAGGTGGAGAAAACGGCGCCGCTCAAGCTGTCATCGGGTTTGTGGACCACGATTTCGTTCAGCCGGAAGGCGTTTGAGGGGCGACGCCTCTATGCCCGGCCGGTCGCGCACGGCAAGGTGGGCGCCAATGTTTCCGGCGACTGCGAGGCGCTGCTGGTGGAGTTGGAAGATGGACGCGCGGTTGCATTCGAGGGTGAGGGATTCCGTGAGGTCCGCTGTCACGTGAATGAAAAATCACAGGGCTTCGAGATGAACTTGCATCGTGGCGATTTTCCTGTGGGAAAGAAGGTGGTTGCGTCGATGAAGATCGGCTTCGACACGCTGCCGGAGAAGTTCGGGGGAGATATTGTGCCGCATCGTGAGCCGCTCGCCATTGGGAAGACAAGCGCGTCGGGAAAGATCATACCGCGTTTCGGCAAGCTGGAACTGGACGTGGACCTGCATGGCACGTGGGAGAACCCGTTCGACCCTGACCAAATCGCGCTGGACGCAACGGTAACGACGGCGTCGGGCCGGCAGTTCA
>CAZGGF010000108.1:0-2197 GCA_964524715.1 uncultured Verrucomicrobiota bacterium
ACGGGCTTGTCGAGTTTGTAGGGCGTGGGCGGCTCGACCTTGGCGGACGCCGGGGAGAGGGCGATGTTCAGGCTGGCGAGTCTGGCATACATCGGCAGGTAGAGTGTGTACTCGCGCATCGCGCCGGCGTCGCCTTTCGGAATGTATGTGCCGATGTAGGGGGAGTCCTTGCTGATTGCGCCGCGGTCCGGACGCCAGGCAAAGACCATCTGGTTCGGAGGCCCCTGATAAACGTCGATGCAAGCCATGGAGAGGGTGCTCATTTCAGGCCATGGAAAACTGCTTTTCCCGTGGTTGATGAGCAACTCGATCTTATCGGCATTCGTCTTGAAACGGATTCGCGCGCCGGAGGGTTGGCAACTTGCGTTCCATGTTGCGAGGTGGCGGGCCCTGGCTTCGGGATAGCGGTAGTAGGCGCCCTTGTTTTCCTTCATGAAAGGCAGGCCACAGACGGTGAATGGCGGCTGGTTCGCCGGCAGCCATGTCCGTTGATCGGCACTGCGCTGGCAGAGGATGCGGCGGATTTTGGCTCGCGGAGTGAACCCCTGCCGGGAATGCAAATAGAGCGCCACTTTGCCAGTGCTCAGCGGCGAGTAATGCATCGAAGTGCTGACATACTGCCCGAGGTTGCCGGACACCACCGGTGTCTTGGCGATGACCCTGCTTGTTGGGTCGCCAACCGATGAAAGCTGCAGGAAGACACCCTCGACCTTTTCTCCCGGTTGGCCCTCTGCGAGTTCCACCGTGAACTCGCAGTCAAAACCCTTCTCCACCTCGATGCGGCTGACAATGCCGCTCTCTCGTTTCGGTTCCTCGTTGGTGAAGACGAGGTTCCCGTCCTTCAACTGCATGTGTGTGCCGCTGCCATAATAGCTCCAGCCGGCGGGAAGTTCGTTGCCTTTCAGGTGATCGAACCTGACGTCGAAGACCGGTTCCGCTGCCATGCATGAAACTCCCAACAGGAATACCAGAGCGGAAAATGCGGCAGGTTTCATTTGTTTTTAGGATAGCAGGAACTTTGGTTTTCAGCCATGGAACGAAGCCACCAGCCGGTTCACGGAGCCTGATACGCTTTGAAGAACGCCAGACACGTTTCAATCACGATATCCGTCTCCATCACCAAGCCGTAAGTGCCATTATAGCCAGCGGGGACTTCGGTTAGAAAACCATAGCGGCCTTTGCATGAGGTCTCGATCAGCGTGGGCCTCTGCGCATCCCAGTGCGTTATCTCGATGTCATATTGCGCGACGGAGGGGCGGTTTGCCTGCTGCAACACGTAACGGTTGCGCATCGCCTCGTTGAATGCTTGCACAGCGGCTGCGGCACGCTCCTCGTTGTCGTCGCGCGCTGTCAACGGCAGGATTACGATCCGATTGTTGCCGGGTCCGCCGGAGTTGCCATGGAAGTCGAGCGTGGCGTGTAGCGGCGTCCGCTCGCAGATCGCGCGATACGTTTGCGCCTCCGGCTCCGAGAACGGTCCCGTGCCCTTCCAATCATAATCGCCCGGTCCCCACACGCCGTCGTTGTTCGAGTCCCGGCCCTTGAACAACGCCCACCACTCGCTGCCGTTGCGGTTGAGGTCCACGCGCCCGGCGCTCTGCCGCGTATTCAGGTCGTAGCCGGACGGGTTGAGGAACGGGATGATTTTGAGCGCGTAACGTTTCGTATCGAACAAAGCGGCCGACGGTTGCGACGCGAGCCGCCGTGCCAGCGTGAGCAGTCCATACCCCGGTTCCCACTCGCTGCCGTGCGTGGCTCCATAAATCAGAAACGTCGGCTTCTTTGGGTCGCCGAGATTGAGACTGCAAATCCGGTAGGCGCCGTTGGCCGGACCTTCGTCCTGAAAACGCAACGCCGGCAGCTCCGCGGCAAGCGCGCGCATCGCCTCGACGAACTCCGCATACTTGAGCCGCTGTGGGTAATGGCGTCCGTAGCGCACCGTGTTGCCCAACGCGTTGCCCGCGAACAGGTATTTGTTGAAGCTGCCGGGCCGGTTCCAAAGAGGCTCCGGCAGTCCTGTCAGATCGGTGGCTAGCAGCAGTCCTTTTCCCAACGTCTCGGAGACGAGCAACGCGCCGCCTTCCGAGGACTCGGCCAGCACCTTGCCATGGCTTGCGCCGTCGAGCACACGTTGCTTCCAACGCTTGCCCGCGCCGTCGCCCCATGGAATCGAGTCGCCGGCCTTGAAACCGTTCGT
>CAZGGF010000109.1:0-4935 GCA_964524715.1 uncultured Verrucomicrobiota bacterium
TCGAGCCCGAGGATCTTCAGGGAGTCTTCCCGTCCGTGTTGTGCGAAGGCCAGCTCTCCGTAGCTATGGCCCATGTAAATGGAAATCAGGTTGCCAATATAGACGCACGCAGCAATGCGCGCGTGCGGTTTTGCCTCGGATGGATCATGGTGGTGGCGCACGCTCATCACGAGGGTTTCGGGGAAATTCCATCGCTCCAGCAACCGGGCGCCAATCTCGGCATGGTGGACTCCCAGCAGCAGGGTCTCGGCCTCCATCAATGAAACACGCTGGGTGATGGTTCGTTTGACCAACTCGGTGTAGATATCCTCGAGCACCTCTGTGAGAACGATCTTCCCAATGTCGTGCAACAACCCGGCCGTGAAGCACAGGCAATCGTCATCACCCAGGTCCCGTGCCACCAGTTGCGCGGCTGTGGCGCTGGTGACAGCGTGTTTCCAGAGTTCGCCGCTCTGCATGCCGTAGCCACTGCATTTGGTGGACATCCCGCGATGTCCAAGTACGGACGCCACCAGCTTGTAAATCTCCGACAAGCCAATCCGGGTGACGGCCTCATTGAGGTTTGTAACCTGTTGCCGTCCGCCAAGATAGGCGCTGTTGGCGGTGCGGAGGACGCTGGCGGTCAACGCAGGATCGTACACGATCAGCTTAATCACCTCGTCACTGGCGACATCGGACTTGCTGAGCAATTGCATCAACTGCGGCAGCACTTTGGGTGCGGGCGGCAGGTGTTGTGCCTGATCTATATAGTCGTCGACTTTCTTCACATTATGATCTCCTGGGATTGGCCCGATATTTTTACCCGGAGTTTGCCGTCATTGATGTGCAGGTACATGGTGCGGCTGGCGAATCCGCCCACGTCCTCGCGATGCACGCGCAGGCCCAGATTTCGGAATGCTTGGAGCAGGGCGTCGTAGTTGCGCTTGCCGATATTGAAGAATCCGGTGTTGTCCATGATCTGTGCGCCGCCCAGCACAGTCGTTTGCATCCGCCGGATATCGCCGTTCATCTGTTGCATGGCACGAATCAGCACAGGCACGCCGGTATCGATGAACATTCCCGGCTTCTGTGCCGCTTTGGCCGGATCAATGCTGGAGGTGGGCAGCATGGCGTGCAGCAGCCCTCCCACGTGCGTTTGGGGATCGTAGGCCGCCACCCCTAGGCATGATCCCAGCGAGTAGGTGGCGAGCACCGCGCCGGTGCTGTTGGACACCACCACATCAGCAATACCCACCACGACGTTGTGGGCAAAAAGGCCTAAGGTTGGTGAGGCCATGGCTGACTACTGTTTCTGATAGACGCTTGGCCGCAAGCAGCGCAGTGGCATCGACAAGCCAGTCAGGCTTTCGGAATGACCGATGAGCAGGTAGCCGCCAGGCGTCAAATGTCGGCACAGGCGATTGACAAGTTGCTCTTGCGTGGGGCGGTCAAAGTAAATCATCACGTTTCGACAGAAAATGACTTCAAAAGTCTCCTGAAAGTAGTATTCACCCAGCAGATTGAGCTGGTGGAAGAAAACCCGCCCCATGATCTCCGGCTTGACGCGATAGTAGCCGCTCCAGTCTCCCTGGCCCCGCAGGAAGTACGACCGGCGGAGGTCGAAAGACATTGAATCAACCCTGTCGGATGTGTAAATGGCTGATTTTGCCTTGTTTAGCGCTTTGGTTGAGACATCCGTTGCGCGGATCTTCCAATCCCAGCCAGTGGTCGGCGAGTAATGCTCCCACAAATAGAACGCAATGCTATAGGGCTCCTCGCCTGACGAGCAGGCGGCGCTCCAGATATTGAACCGTTGGGGGCCCTTGGTCAGCAATGCGGGGAGGGCCTGCCGGACCATGAACTGGAGGTGGTCTTCTTCACGCATGAAACTCGTAAAATTGGTGGTCAGCGCATTGATGACCTCCGTGACATCGTCCTCACCTGCGGTCGATAGAAAACTGCAATAGTCCTCGACGGTACTGAAACCGTGTTTCCTCATCCGTTTGCCCAGCCGGGCGCGGATGAGTTCCTTTTTGCCGTCATGCAACCGGACACGACACCGGTCGTAAACGAGCTTAATAATGTAGTTATAGGCTTCGGTTTCAGCTGTTGAGCTTCGCATATGCAATTCCCGCGCCGAATCGCTCGCTACTTGCGAATTTCATGTGTTGTTACTTCTCGACTGGCAAAGCGTAAAATGCCCGTCTCACTGCCATTCATTGGGTGGTTGAGGCACTCCATCAACCTGCTGACATAGCATCGGCAAAAGGGAGGCTTGGCTTGAGCGTCAACTTGCCTGTTATGCCATGGAAAAACCCGCCGGGTACGGCGCGGCAAAAGTTGCCCTGAAAAAACGGCTCCAGGCAGTTTTGGTTACCACCGGTGAGGGTTCTGATCGAAATTCCTCGTATTTCGAGGGTTCTTGGAATTTCAGGCTCATTCGGGGGTGCGTGGCACACCCTCTGCTACTGCATACAGCACATGAAGACGACGATCATGGCTGAGACAAACATAACACAGGACACCAATATGAGAGGTCAAACGACCATCTACATGCCCATAGGGCTACTGGGATTCGAACACGTCAAACGGTATGTGCTCTTGAGCCATCCCGACGAGGCGCCATTCCTATGGTTGCAGATGCTGGACGACCCGAGCTTGGCGTTCCTGTGCGTTTCGCCGCTGCATGTGTCGCCTGATTATCAGCCCGACATCAGCCCGGCGGACGTTGAGGCGCTCCAGTTGACCAAGCCTGACGATGCCCTCATCGTCAGCATTGTCACGCTGCATCCCAGTGGACAGCCGACTGTCAACCTCAAGGGTCCGGTCATCATCAACCGCCACACATTGATTGGCAAGCAGGTTGTGCCGTCCAATGCGGCCGACTACGCATCGCAGCATCCGCTGCCTGTCGCCAGTTAAACCCCGTGTAGTTCACAAGGAGGTACCCATGCTGGTTCTGGCCCGCAAGATCAACGAGAGCATCGTCATCGACGGTCGGATCGTTGTGAAGATTGTCCGGCTGGACGGTGATGTAGTGAAGCTGGGCATCTCGGCTCCGGCTGACGTGCCCGTGCACCGGAGGGAAGTCTACGAGGAAATCCAGAGGTCCAATCAACAGGCCCTCATCAACCCGCACGTTGTGGTACCCAAGCTGTTGCGTGAGAACGTCATGCCACTAGCGATGCCTTCCTCGGCATCCGATCAGAAGAAACCGTCGCCCGAGCCGACGTCACCTGCAAAGACCCAATCAGAAGATACGAACCCCCGAAACCACCAATAGGAAAGGAAGCCATGGTCATCAATACCAACATACAGGCGCAGGCTGCTGCCAGGAATCTGCAATCCAGCACTGCGGCACTCTCAAAATCACTCTCCCGGCTCAGTTCCGGATCAAAAATCGTTGATCCCTCGGACGACGCCGCCGGGTTGGCAGTTGCCTCGCGCTTGGATGCGCAGGTCAACCGCATCAACGCCGCCAAGAGCAACGTCGCCAATGCGATTTCATTCACCCAGACCCAGGACGGCTATCTCAAGAAGATCGCTTCCGCGTTTGATCGCATGAGCGAACTCTCAATGCTTGCGCAGGACGTCACCAAGACCGATGCCGACCGTTCGCTCTACAACGCGGAGTATCAGCAATTGGGGTCTTACATCACCAGCGCCGCGTCGAAGGATTTCAACGGAGTCACGCTGTTCTCCTCTTCCAGTTTGGGTGTCACCATCGATTCCGAAGGCGGTACGTTCACCATGAGCGGCATCAGCCTCGGCTCGACGGCTTACACCGATGCCACCGGCGCGACCATCTCGACGGTGTCGTTGGCCGCGGCAGCGCTGGCCAATGTTCGGACCGCCATCAGCCAATTGGCGAACGATCGCTCCACCATCGGTGCTTTCCAGGCGCGTCTCAACTACACCTCCGACCAGCTGGCCATCAGCAAGGAGAACCTCACGGCTGCCAGCTCGCGCATCAAGGACGTGGATGTGGCCGAGGAAGCCACGCAGTACGCGCGCTACAACATTCTCGTTCAGTCCGGTACGGCCATGTTGGCGCAGGCCAATTCAATACCGCAAAACGTATTGAAGCTGCTCCAGTAATCCCGACCGGTTCACGGGCAGCGCCCAACCTGATCTGACGTTGAGCGCTGCCCTCAAAAACGGGCCGCCGTGGCAGACGGCGGCCCACACGTAGCCCATGCCGCCCCGAGGCGGCAACTCAAGGACGGATCAAGGATGAATACAGCTGCGCGGCCAATATCGGGGGCGACCCATGCGAGTCCCGCCGACAAAGCTCGCGTGGCTCTGGACATCCGGAAGCCCCACGCTGCGCTGGGTGAACTGCAGTCTCTGAAGCCTGCAGGTCCCCTGCGGTTGCATCTGGGATGCGGCGAACAGCGGCTCGCCGACTACATCAATATCGATTACCCCCCCGCCGAACACACGGTGCAAAAACGTCCCGCGGCGGATGTTTTCGCGGACATTACGCAACTGCGGTTGCCGCCGGCGAGTGTTGACGAAGTCCGGCTGCACCATGTGTTTGAGCATTTCGACCGCGCGATGGCCCTCAGCCTGCTGTGCGAATGGCATTGGTGGTTGAGACCCGGCGGCAAGCTCTTCATCGAAACCCCTGACCTTGAGGCCTCCGTGGAACTGCTGACGGCGCCCCGGTTTACGTTTGAGGAGAAGCAGGCGGTTGTTCGCCATTTGTTCGGTTCACACGAGGCGTCATGGGCGGTCCATCAGGACGGCTGGGATGAGGCGCGATTCCGTCGCGTGCTGGGCGCCCTGGGGTTTGGCAATCTGCGGTTTGAACGCAGCGAGTGGAAGATGTTCCGCAACATCACGGTCCATGCGGAAAAGTGCGTCGCCCTGACACCTGCCGAGATGCTTCAAAGGACAGCCGGACTTCTCCGCGCTTCCCTCGTCGACGATTCGGAAAGTGAGTTGCGGTTGTGG
>CAZGGF010000110.1:0-53391 GCA_964524715.1 uncultured Verrucomicrobiota bacterium
GGTTGGGTGAAGACCGTCTCTGAACTGACTTGAGAGCTTTAGCATGTTTCGCGTGTTTAGCGGGCAGAACAACCGCGACAAACTCACCCTCGATGTCACCATTCCTGCAAACACCACCGCAACCGTTCTCGTCCCTGCCAAGAACGCCGACGCCATCACCGAAAGCGGCAAGCCGCTGACGAAAGCCCCCGGTGTGAAGTTCCTGCGCATGGAAGGCGACCGCGCCGTGCTGGAGGTGGAGGCGGGAAGTTATCAGTTCGCCTCTGGCGTGGGCCGCTGACGAAATGAGGATGTTCTTGCTTGCGTCAGCTGGCTCGTCTGCGAGAATGCCGTTCAGATCACCGATGAAGACGACAACCGCGACGATGCCGCCAGCGCGACGTGTGGAGCGTGGATTTTTCGTCGGTGGAGCCCTTGGGCTTGCTCATCGTCCCGACGTGGTACGTGCGCAAGGCCGGGGGCAGGCCACAAACCAGCGTCTTACCGCCGGTGGCCCGGAATCAAAATTCCTATCCCTCTATCCCTTATCCCTTTTTGAGATGCTCCGGCATCGCGCGCCATGGACACTAACCAACAATGAATGACCAATGACCAATAATCCAATGAACATGACGCGAATATTGCTCGGGGCGGCTCTTGCCTGTGCGTGTGCGTGGGCGAAGCCGATGTTGGGAGGTTCTCCGCATTTCACGGTTTCCGACCGCGAGATCTACGTCGACCATGAGAAGGCGCATCGCAGCGGGCACATGGGACACGCTTTGGTCGACGCCGGCGGCGGACGTATTCTCGACTTCAACTCCAACTGCGACTACAACCGCGTCGCCGGGCACAGCGGTTTCGGTTGGATGGAGTACTGCATCAGCGACGACTGGGGAAGGACCTGGGGCAAAAGACGCGTTCTGCCCTATTCGAAGCGGCTGTTTGACGACGGGAAGCACACGGCACTCTGCGAAAAGGCCGTCAAGGCGCCCGACGGGCGGATTCTCCTCTTCTTCCAGATCACGGATGCATCGTTGCCCATTGCCTGTGAACCGTGGTCCGAGCCGACGATGGCGTTCAGCGTGGACAAGGGCGAGACGTTTTCGGAAGGGCAGGTGGTCTGTCCCGACAAGGGGCGCATCTACGACGCGGTGAGCGACGACAAGTCCGTCTATTTCCTCATCCAGGCGAACGAACACTTCCTGGGAAGCCGTCCCGAGCACGTCTACAAGGTCTATAGGGGCGACGGTCGGGGCGCGTTCACACCGTCCGTGCTGCCCATCGACGCGACGGGCAAGGGCTATGGCGCGCTGGAGTTCGCGAAGGACGGTTCGTTGATTGCCTACGTGTACGACTCCAAGCATGAATGCGAACCCGAGTATGTCGTCTCCCGCGACGGCGGCCGGACGTGGAGCACGCCCAGCCGTACCTATCTTGCAAAGAAGATCCGCAACCCGCAGCTGCGTCGCCTCGGCGACGACTGGGTTCTCGTGGGACGCAACGGCGGCGCCGGAGACGGTCTGGTGATGTACACCTCGCGGGACGGCGTCAACTGGGACGAGGGGCGGAGGGTCGATCGCCGTCCCAAGGGCGGCGGAACGGGTTATTACAGCTGTCTGCTGCCAATCTGCGAACCCGGCCGCCCGCCGCGGATGCTGCTGCAGTATTCGCACGTCTACGACGCCAACCGCGTCAACATCGTCCACCGCTGGATCACGCCCGAATAATCATGAAACGCAAATAGCCGCAAATCCGCATGTTAAGCGACATGAAAAGAGATTCTTTGGATGATTGGCCTTGTCGCTGTGTTGGCGTGGCACATATCTTTTCGTGTGTTTCGCGTGTTTAGTGGGCAGAACAACCGCGACAAACTCACCCACAGCGTCACCATTCCTGCGAATGGACGGCGACGGTGCGGTGCTGCAATAGGAGGAGGGGAGTTATCGGTTCGCCTCTGGGATGGGCCAATTGCGCTAACGAAGTCAGGACTTTTTCCCTTGTGCCGGTCGTCGAGCGGTGGGAATTTCGTCCGAACCACCGATGAAGAAAACCACAGCAATGATCGGGTTGGCGAAACAGAGTGAGCGTGGATTTTGCTTCGGTGGAACCCAACGGCCATCTCACCGCCTGGCGGGACCACGTTCGGCGGGCGGTGAGCAGATCGCAAACCTGCGCCGCAACGTGAGGCGGCCAGAATCAAAATTCCTATCCCTCACGAGATGACATTCAAGTGAAAATACAGTCGAGATTGCTTCTGACGTTTTGTGTGGCCTTTGTCGCCACGGGCATCGTGCAGGCCCAGCGATACGACATTGTCATCAGTGCCGGGCATGTGATCGACCCCAAAAACAAGCTGGACGGCGTCATGGATGTCGCGATCAAGGGGAATAAAGTCGCGGCAGTCTCACAACGCATCGACAAGAAGGATGGCAAGCAGGTCATCAGCGCAAGGGGCATGTATGTAACGCCCGGCCTTATTGATATGCATGTTCATGCTTTTCATGGAATCCATACAGATCGCGGCCTGATGCATGTTGAGCCGGATGCCTTCTCGTTCCGGTCTGGAGTGACGACCGTCGTGGATGCAGGAAGCTCAGGCTGCAGGTCTTTTCCTGATTTCAATAGCCGCATAGTCCGCAAGTCACAGACCAGGGTACTGGCCTTTCTGAACATTGTCGGAGAAGGCATGATAGGAGAATCTCGCCAGCAAGGTGTCGAAGAAATGGACCCTGAAAAAGCGGCCGCTGTTGCAAGAGAGTACCCTTCCATTATCGTCGGAATCAAACTTGCGCATTCCAAAGGCCACAGTTGGGGTCCAACGGACGCGGCGGTAAGGGCGGGAGTTCTGGCTGGCATCCCGGTCATGATCGACTTTGGCGAAAGCGAACCCCCTCTTTCCTTGGAAGAACTGTTCTTCAAACATCTTCGTCCGGGCGATATTTTCACACACTGCTATGCATATTCTCCGAAGACAAGGGAAGCCGTTGTTGACGGTAACGGCAAGGTCAAGCCATTCGTTATTGCAGCACAACGGAGGGGCGTCAGATTTGACGTTGGACATGGCGGCGGCTCGTTTTGCTGGAATCAGGCAATGCCCTCCATCCAACAGGGTTTCATCGCCGATGTAATCAGCACGGATCTTCACAGGGGCAGCATGAATGGCGGCATGAAGGACATGGCAAATGTAATGTCGAAGTTCCTCAATATGGGGCTTTCCATTCAGGATGTGGTTCTTCGTTCCTCCTGGAATCCCGCCCAAGTCATTCGAAGACCCGAGCTGGGGAATTTAAGTGTCGGAACTGAGGCTGATGTAACGGTATTCAGCCTGAACAAGGGCAATTTTGGATTTCTTGACAGCAACGACGAGAAACGGACAGGCACCGCCAAACTCGTAACAGAACTGACCATAAGGGCCGGGAACATTGTCTGGGATCTGAACGGAATCTCATCGCCAGAGAGACATTAGCAAACCGTCAAGCGGCCGCGTTCTGGTCCGGCGGGACTTGATTCATTTCAGCATCAAACGAGGAAATTGGGGCACATTTTTGCATTCAACATTTCAGCGGGGATTCTCCACCGTTCATCGAGTTGGATGAAGGCCGTCTCTGAGCTGGCTTGAGAGCTTTAGCATGTTTCGCGTGTTTGGCGGGCAGAACAACCGCGGGCAAACTTACCCTCAACGTCACCATCCCCGCGAACACCACCGCCACCGTCCTTGTGCCCGTCAAGAGCGCCGACACTATCACCGAGAGCGGCAAGCCACAGGGGTGAAGTTCCTGCGCATCGAAGCCGACTGCTTCGTGCTGGAGGTGGAGGCGGGGAGTTACAAGTTTGACTCTCACGCGGGCCGATTGCACTGACGATGTCGGAACTTTTGCGCTTGCGTCGGGCGGTTCGATGGCGAGAATGCGGCCGATGAGCACAGCACCGACAACAAAGCAGCCATTGGCACGAGGCGCGCGTCGATTTTCGCCCCGGATCTGCTCACGGCCTGCTTCCAGCCCTGACGGGCTACGCTCGCAGGGCTGGAAGCAGTCCGCAAACCAGCGCCTCAACGCCGATAGCCTGAAATCAAAATTCTCATTCCCATTATTCTTATCCCTCCTTATCCCTCTAAAGTACGTAGTCTCATTGTTGGCGGCCGCAGCTGTGGCCGGGTGCTGTATCTGCAACAGCGGCGAGTCCGTCAAGATCTCGGTCTTTTCGGGCACGGTAGAACGGATCGCGAAAGCGAAAGGCGTTTCGCTGGGCGAATCGGCGGTGCTGCTCGCGGAAGCCGGCGTGACCGGTTTCGATTCGGGCTACAAAAATCCGAAACTTCCCGAACTCGCGAAAACCGGCCTCAAGCCGATCAACTTTTTCGGCTGGCCGAAGTTCCTCGGCCCCGACGGCGGGGCGAAGGATTCCGACGAGTTCGTCGCGGCGGCGGTCAAGTACGGCGTGCCGCGGATTATGGTCGTGCCCGACGAGTTCTCCAAGGACGGTGACCAGGAGGCGGATTATATGCGGATCCACGATGGACTCAGGAAACTTGTCGCGAAGGCGAACGCCGCGGGGATAACCGTGACGGTCGAGGACTACGGCGGCACGGGCAACCCCTGCTCGTACATGAAATACCTCAAGCGCTTCCTGACCGACATCCCCGAACTCGGCTTCGCGCTCGATTCCGGCAACCTCTACTACGCCGGGCGCGGCGAGGACATCCTCGAAATGATGCGCTTCGCCGAAGGGCGCGTCCGCCACGTGCATCTCAAGGACCAGACGAAGGAGAACAACCGCAAGTACGCGACGCTCGGAACCGGCGCGGTGCCAAACGAGGCGATCGTGCGGCACGTGCGCAAGGCGGGCTACAACGGCTGGTACACGCTCGAGAACCTCGTGGGCGACGATATCCTTGCCGACGTGCGCCGGCAGGTCGGCGTCGTCCGATCCTGGTGCGAATGAACGCGAACCGCGGAAGCGGATAGGACGTATAAGTGCATTTTCCGGCCGGAAAGGGAAAGGATCCCCGTCGGACTGGCGCAGGTACGCCTGCCCGGAAAACAAAAGAGGGCCGGATGTGTACGGCAAAATATGTTCTGTCATGCTTCAGGCGGAATTGGAAAAGGCGAGCGGGTGAGTTGGGGAATGGGGCGAACTCAGGAGTCTCGACACGGAGAGGCAGATCGGCGGCTTTGGTTCATCATCAGGCGTTTGCCTGCTTGCTCGCCGAGTTGCGATTCCCTCAGCATCTGGGAGCGATGGAATATGGAAGCCGCGGTTGTCTTGTCCGCTAAACACGCCAAACACACGAAAAGATGTGTTCCACGCCAGCGTGGGAATTCAGCACCGTTCATCAGGTTGGGTGAAGACCGTCCCTGAACTGACTTTGAGGACTTTGGCATGTTTCGCGTGTTTAGCGGGCAGAACAACTGCGACAGACTCACCCTCAACGTCACCCTCCCCGTGAACACCACCGCCACCGTCCTTGTGCCCGCCAAGAGCGCCGACCCGATCACCGAAAGCGGCCAACCGCTGGCGAAAGCGCCCCGGCGTGAAGTTCCTGCGCATGGACGGCGACCGCGCCGTGCTGGAGGTGGAGGCGGGGAGCTATCGGTTCGCCTTTGGCATGGGCCAATTGCATTGATGAAGTCAGGACTTTTGCTCTTGCGTCGGTTGGTTGGACGTCGAGAATGCCGCGAGAACTACGAATGAATGCAACGACCGCAACAATGCAGCCCGCGTGGACTTGGCCACGTGGATTCTGCCCTGGTGGAGGCCTTCGACCTGCTAACCGCGCTGCGGGCACACCTCACCGACAAACCGCAAACCAGCAGCGCTTCCTCTCGCGGCCTGAATCAAAATTCCTGGCCCTTTTGTTCGTAGTTATGGTCGCCGTAGGCAACGCGGTTTCCTCCGAATCGCCGGACGAAGCAGCGTTGCGCGCAGAAGTGCACGACAAGGGATGGATTGTCTTCTCGGCACGGTCGGAGAAGGGAGATTACGACATATTCAAGATGCGGCCCGATGGAAGCTCGCTGACCAATCTCACGCAGACGCCAGAGTTCAACGAGACCTATCCGCTCCTTTCCCGCGATGGCAAATGGATTCTCTTCCGCCGTGTGCTGCTCGGCCGTTCGATTGACGGCAACGATTATGGTGTTCAGGGCGCGGCGGTCATAGCGCGCCATGATGGGACGCAAGCCGTTGTGCTTGGTGGCGACAAAGAGTATTCGTGGGCGAGTTGGAGCCCCGATGGGAAGCAACTGCTTTGCATGTCGCCCAAAGGTTTCAGCATCGTTGAGATTGCGACGAAGAAGGTGGTGCGGACGTTTCCTCGAAAAGGTTTTAAACAACAACCCACTTGGTCGCCAGATGGCCGGTGGGTTGTCGGGGTTGCCAATTGGCCCGACACCAACTGGAGCATCACGCGCATGGATATCGCCACCGGTGAAATATTGCCGGTAAACAAACACAATTGCTGCACACCCGATTGGTTCCCAGATTCGCAGAATATTATTTTTTCGTGGCGTGTGCCGGGCCAGCGCACCAACAAGGGCTACGGCTGGACGCAGCTTTGGCGCAACACCGCCGACGGAAAAAATCCGCAGCTTGTCTATGCCGAGAACGGACGCCACTGTTATGGTGGGCATGTTTCGCCCGATGGAAAATATGTTTTGTTCACCGGTAACGCGCAGGAGAATGGCGATCCCGCCAAAGCCGGCGCACCGATGGCCTTAATGCGATTATGTGATGCGCCCATCATTGATAACGCGGATGAAGAACTGCGCAAGAGATTCCCGGGAGCGAAATCCGGCCCTGTGCTCAAGCTGCCCGTCGGCTTGGAACCGTGCTGGAGCCAGGAAAATGATGCACGGTGAATAGGCAAACAGAATAAAGATATATTCGACTCGTGGGCGCAAGGTGGGAAGTCTGTGTCGAGGCGGCCGCGCGAACACCACCGATACTATCACCGAGAGCGGCAAGCCGCTGGCGAAGGCGACTGGCGTGAAGTTCGTGCGAATGGAAGGCGGCCGCGCAGTGCTGGAGGTGGAGAAGGGGAGTTGTTGCTTTGCCGCCGTCGGGGGCGACCTTTCATCAAACACGGCGCAACAAGCACCTCAGTATTCAATTCTTTTGTTTGCATCGGCGGGTCGAACGGCGAAAATGCCGCGCAAACCGCTGATGAACTCCATGACGACAACGAATTTTAAGTCTGCCTTGGTGCTGCTGGCGAGTTGCCTGACAATTTCTTTTCCTGCCGTTGCGGTCGAGGCGGCAGAGGGCACCGCAGTGCCGCTCATCCAGCCGTGGCGGCGCGTGCCGCTGGACACCGATTACAGCGGCGCGTGGGTAGTGGCTGGCGATCTGGATGGTGATGGCGCGCCGGAAATCGTCAGCGCCCGCAACGTGAACCGCAACGATACTCATTACACGAGCGCCGTGGCCGTCCAGCGGCTCGACGGCAGCGTGCTGTGGCGTTGGGGCAATCCCAAAATCGGTCGTAAAACCCTTCATCATGATGTGGCCTGCCAGATTTACGACTGGGATGGCGATGGCCGTCCGGAGGTCGTGCTTGCCACTGAAGGTTTCCTGGTCGAACTGGAGGGAGCGACCGGACGCGAGCGCCGCCGCCTTCCACTGCCGAAGGACGCGACTGACTGCATCGTTTTTGCCAATCTCTCGGGCGGCAAGCACGCGAGCGACGTGCTGGTCAAGACTCGCTACACGCAGATTTGGGCCTACAACCACAACTGGAAGCCGCTCTGGACGATCTCCATGCCCGGCGGCTACCGCACGGCCCACCAGCCACTGGCCATTGATCTCGACGGCGACGGTCGCGACGAGATCATGGCCGGCTATTCGTTGCTCAACCCCGACGGCTCGGTCCGTTGGACGTTCCAGTCACAAAAAGTTGAGCAGGGCCGCGGCCATCTCGACTGCATGCGCGTGCTGCGTCGCGGCAAGCGACCGGAGGATTTCCGCCTCGCCCTGACGCTTTGCGGTGCAAATTGTCTGGCCGTATGCGACGGACTGGGCAGACCCGTTTTGGAAATCGCCGGTCACCATTTTGAATCGCTCAACATCGGCAGGATTTGCTGCGACGTTGCTGGTCCACAGATTGCCGTGGATATTGACCACCGGCCACCAGGTCAGAGTCCCCTCTGGGTTGTTGATGAGAACGGGAAGCAGATCTGGGAAGTCATCACTCCCTACTCGCGGTTTCACGGGTTGGTGGATTGGACCGGTGAAGGCACCGAGCAGGTTCTGATCGCCGGTGCCCGCAGCCTGTTCGATTCAAAAGGACACCGCATCGCGAGCATGGCCATGGACCAGGGCGACAGCGTGGAAATCGGTTTCGTTGCCGACATGACAGGCGATGGCGTGCCGGACGTTATGCTTACGACGAGTAATTGCTCGGCGGTTTACATCTACGAGAACAAACACGGGCGGAAACCGTCGCGTCCGGTGCCGTTGGGAACAGGAGCCAATTTTACACTCTATTGATCAGGGAGAATTCCGCGCATGCCCCCAAGAGCGGCAAGCCGCTGGCGAAAGCCCCCGGCGTGAAGCTCCTGCGGACGGTGACCAAACCATGCTTGTAGGTGGAGGAGGGGAGTTGTCGCTTTGCCGCTGGCATGAGTCGATTGCGACGACGAAGTGAGGACTTTTGCACTTGCCTGGGGCAGTTTGGACATCGAGAATGCCGCCAATGAGCACGGCACCTGAAGCAAAGCGGCCGTCGGCACGGCGTATCATGTCAGAAAAAATTTCCCGGCGCGAATTCGTTCAGGGATCATTACTTGCATCAGCCGGTGGCACGCTGGCGGTGAACATGGCTGCAAATCAGGCATTTGCCCAAAACCAGGAGAGCAAGCCGGTTGTTCCAAGAGTTGAGTCTGGTTCGAAGGGCACTCTGCCAAAGGGTAAAATCGGCACGCTTGAAGTCAGCCGTTTGATCATGGGAGGGAATCTCATCAGTGGTTACGCGCACAGTCGTGATCTGGGATATGTTCGTGACTTGGCGATGCATTACAACACTCAGCAGAAAATCATGGAGACCATTGCGCTTGCTGAGTCCCACGGGATTAACACGATTGTTACCGGGAGCGGCCTGATAAGAAAATACAGGAAAGAATGCGGCGGGAAAGTGGTGTGTATAGCAGATATTGTTAGGACCAGAGTTGAGCCTGACGCAAAAGCCTACGCCGAAAAGGCCAAGCAGATGGTTGATGATGGTGTGGACGCAATTTACCTTTTCGGGTGTTTTTCTGATCGATTGGTGGCGGAGGGCAAGATAGGCCTCGTGGCAAAGGCTGTTGAGTGCGTGAAGGAGTTAGGCATTCCTTCCGGGATCGGCGCCCATGACTTGAATGTAATCAAGGTATGCGAGCAGCACAAAATTCCCTGTGACTTCTACGTCAAGACATTACATCATCACAAATATCCTACTGGGCCCAAGCCGGAACAGATCAAGGGGCCGTTGGCGGAAATTCCTGGCTACTGGTGCAGCAATCCGGAAGAAACGATTGAGTTCATGAAGACTGTTGAGAAGCCTTGGATTGCTTTCAAGGTCTTGGCCGCTGGGGCGATTCCTCCGAGAAACGCGTTTCCTTACGTTTTCGAGCACGGTGCAGACCATGTTCTTGCTGGAATGTTTGACTTCCAGATTGCGGAGAATGCCCAGATAGCCAAGGAGGCTGTTGCGTCGGTCAAAAGAACTCGTCCATGGAGGAGTTGACAGGTCCCCTTGTCTTGCCTTGCTGAGAAGCAATCGAGCGAAGCGAGGTTATCCTTGAAGAACCACGCATTCCGATGCCACGCCATCCTTGACGTCGCGATAAGGCGGGAAGATCTTCGCACTTTGCAGAAGGCGTCCCTTCCTCGGCAGCATTCAGTGGCGGAACGAAGCCGATCCTGCCCGATACATCACACGGCGCAGGAATAGCCATGCCCGCCACCGTCTTCGTCCCCGCCAAGAACACCGACGCGATCACCGAGAGCGGCAAGTCGCTGGCAAAGGCCGCCGGCCTGAAGCTCCTGCGCATCGAAGGCGACCGCGCCGTGCTGGAAGTGGAGAAGGGGAGTTGTCGCTTTGCTGTTGGCGTGAGTCGATTGCGATGGCGAAACCAGAACTTTTGCCCTTGCGTCGGTTGGTTGAACAGTGAGAATGCAGGCAATGAGCACGGCACTGGAAACAAATCAGCCATCTGCACGAGGCACGTGGAATTTTTCGCCTCGAACCTGCTCACAGCCTGCCTGAAGAAACCATGCTAACAAGAACTCAACACATGCGAATAACCCTCCTATGCATTGCGTTGCTCGCCTCCACCGTCATTAGTTTCGGGGCGGGCTATTCTGACAATTCATCCGGCGGAAAAATTCAGGCGGTTGCCGAGGATGGCGTGCGAGGGGGTGAAAAGCGAAGTTCTGGCAGGAGAGAGGGGGCTCCACTCTGTCTGACCGCGAACAATATGTCGATTGCGACGGGCACACCTTCGCTAGTGCTCATGTCGAGCGGTCCCACGCAAATCCCGGTGTGGTCATTATCGGGTTCCACGGTTGGGCAGTCTGTTGCCGGCGTCGTGAGCGGCTTGCCGAGCGAGTGTGTCGCCGTGAAGGTCGAGATCGTTGTGACCACGACAGACGCGACGACTAGCCCCGTCTATGAGGATGTCTACAGGGTCCACCTATCGCAGATGGTGGAAGATGCCGCCTTCACGGCCCGGCATTTCGAGGGTAACCCCGTGCGAACAGCGCTTCCTGCCGCGCCGTTCTACTCCCGGACCATCGTCCTGGAGTCGTATTGCGAAGTGGTCCCAAACGCGCCTCTCTGGGTGCGTGTTCAGCGGGAGCCCGCCGATCCCGCCGACACGTTCACGCACCCCACGGGGCTGGCGATGGTCAAGGTGACGCCTTTGTTGAACGCGCTCGCAAAGCCGCGGGTCGTGCAAGATGTGCACGGGTACAACTCGTGGCCGATGATTCAGGCCATCGGGGGGAAGCTGGTCTGCGTGTATAGCCGCGGCTCGGCGCACTCGATTGGTGAAGACGCCCGCGCCGTTTACGCGCGTACCTCGAGGGACAACGGTAAGACGTGGACGACTGAAACAGTGGTCGCGAACACACTTGGCTATGGCGATGTCGCCGTCGGGAAGGGCTTGGATTCCAAAGGGGCGATGCTCCTCTGGGTACGTCGAGTTGGAAAGGAGTGGCACCACGACCTCTACCGCACCAAGGATGGGGTGAAGTTCACGCTCGTGGCGACGCCAAAGCTTGCTGTGAGGCCCGTGCAGATATCCGACGTCTTTGCGGTCCCCAAGGTCGGGCTCATGGCACTATGGTTCGCCGGGAGCTATAGTGATGGCTCAGATCACTCGTGGGGCACGGTGACCAGCAGTGACAACGGTGCCACATGGACACAGACGCCCATCGAGTCCGGGCTGACCAAAGCAGAATGGCCGACCGAGCCTTCCGCGGTTTACCTCGGCGATGGCAGGATTCTCGTAATCGCACGGACAGAGATGAGTGGGCCGGCCTCGGTGCGGTCTCAATTCCAGATGGTATCCTCTGATTACGGTGCGACGTGGAAGCGCGCGAAGACCAACATCGGCGATGTTGCGGCTTCCACGCCGAGCCTGATTCTCGACGCCAAAACCGGTCTGCTGAGCAACTATTACTATCAGCGTGGCAGGGGCGGTGTCCTTCGGCGTCGCGTCGTTGATTCAGCCAGCGTGTTCGATAATCCGCTCAAGTGGCCTGCTTCCGAGGCGGTCGCCACAGGGAGTGAGATCATGTTCGACGCGGGCAACGTGAACGCCACCGCCATCAAGGGTACACACTACCTCTCGTTTTACTCCGGCAAGGCCCCTGATACCGCGGTCTTGGTATCTGTGGTTCCGGCGCCGACTGTTGAAAAATCGGTTTCCAACCCCTCGCGCCCCGCCAAATCGCGAAAATAGAGAAACAGGTCATTCGCAACGATGTCGCCTGCCGGCTCATCCACCCGAGGATGACAATGCTTCCAAAGTTGCCGATGAACACGATGAACGCAGCAATGGAGATAGCGGAAAACGCCGGACGACGCATCAATATTTCCCGGCGCAGCTTTCTCGGCGGCCTCATGGTCGTCGCTCTCAATTGCAGTCGCGGCGCTGACGGTGGACGCAAATTCACCGAGGCGGGCGAATGGCGAGATTGCGAGACAGGCCGTCGCGTGCGACGGGTGACTCCACCGTCGCTGCCAGCGGCGGGGCTTTACCATCACATGCGTGCGTTCACGACCGATGGCCGCTGGATGCTCTTCAGTGCGCGAACCAAGAGTGGCATGAACGTTCACGCGCTCGATCTTCGAGACGGTGCGATTCACTGTCTCACGCGTGATGGACGCGCGCGTCTCATCTGCGCAGTGCCCGGCCGGTCTGAAGCACTCGTGATTGCCGAAGGCGCTTATCAACTTCTCAACATTCCCGACGGTTCGTTGCGACGCGTGGCGGAGGTGCCGCCCGACCAGACTTTTGCCACCGCGCCCGATGTTACGGCTGATGGAAAACAATTGGTCGCAACGCGCATTGAGATGACTGACGAAGCGCGCAAGATCAGCCGGTCGGAGAAACTCTGGGTGTCAAGGGTGTGGCGGCTGCACTTGAAGAACATTCTTTTCACCCTTGATCTGCAGACGGGCGAGCGAAAGGAGTTCTGCCAACTCAACGATTGGGTGGATCACCTGCAGTGTTCGCCGACTGATCCGACGCTGTTCAATTACGTGGACCAAGGCGGGGCGATACTGGATAGCGGCAACAGCGTTCGTGTGATGCGGACGGATGGCACCGGACGCGAAACGGTCGCCGTAGGCGGTGGTCACCACATCTGGTCGCCCGACGGCCATCACATTTACTACAACGACGAAGCCGGCCACGCCGCACCATGGGAATACTGGCGTTGGGACCGGCGCACCGGCCGCCGCGAGCACCTGTTGCCACGCGAAGAGTGGAACTATCACTTCTGCGGTTCGCTCGACGGTCGCTTGCTCGTCGGCGACGGCACGGCCGCCAACCCTTACATCAACCTCTACCATCTCGAGGGTGGCGGGAATTTTTGGAAGGAGCGGCTCTGTCATCGCATTGCGACAAACATGCGCAGTGAGAACCAAGCGCGCTTTGCGCCTGACGGCAAGAGTGTCTTCTTCAACGGTGACGTGGAAGGCATTCCAGCGATCTTCCGAGTGCTTATTTGAGACCGTCAGGAGCATGATGCGGGGGTAGCTGGGAACAAGTCGCGACTTTGCAGAGATGATATGTCTGGTGCTCGCACTAACGAAGATCGACCGCAATGACGTTGCCTGACGGCTCATCTGCAATGACATCTTCCCGACGTGAAATTCCTGCGCATGGAGGGTGATTGCGTCGTGCTGGAGATGGAGGAGGGGAGCTGACGGTCCGGAACAAGGACGAAGCAGTGGCCGCATTCGGAGTCGGGAGGGATTCACATTCGCATGTTTGGACGCGGAGAGTTTGCGCTTGTGCCGCGTTTGTAGCTGGGGATAATGCCGCGGAAATTACGGATGAGTACAACGACTTCCTTCGAACCACCGCACGGCGCGCAGCGGTGCCAATGTGGGACAGCCCTGCTGGGGCTGTACCGGCTACGCCGCCTGTGAAGGTGCCCGTCCCGTCTGACACCCATCGGTTCCGTCGACACTTGTCGATACCCATCAAAAAACTATTATGATTCCACGTTTCCTTATCCTCCTCGTCGCCTGCGCTGCCTTCGGCACCGCCCGGGCTGAACGCACGGTTCCCGCCACGTTTTACGTCGACAGTGAAAAGGGCGACGACGCGGCGGTGGGCACCACCGAAAGCGCCGCTTGGAAGACGCTCGACAAGGTGAACAGCGCCGAGTTGATCCCCGGCGACCAGGTACGCTTCAAGCGCGGCGGCCTCTGGCGCGGCCAACTCTTCCCCCTAAGCGGTTCGAAAGGCTGCCCCATCGTTTACGGTGCTTACGGTACCGGCCCCAAGCCGATCATTCAGGGTTCAGTCTCGCGCAGCAATCCCGAGGACTGGTCCGAGACCGCGCCCGGCGTCTGGGCCACGCGCAAATCGACGCCGCAACTTCTGCAACAAGTCGCCGACCTTTCCGGCTCGTCCTGGACCATTCACTCTGAGGGTGGCGCAAAAGCGAAACTCACTCGTGTGGAGGAGGATGGTCGCAGCTTCGTCCGCGTGGTTTGCTCGGCCGCCGGCAAGGCGAGCAACCATATCCAACTCTGGGGATCCGCGCTCACCAACGCGCCTGCCCCGCTTGTCTTTCGTCTCCGCGTCCGGTCCTCCGTTCCGTTCCAGATGGGCCGCGTCGCGGCCATCCTTAACCACGCGCCCTTCACCACCGCCTTCGCCGGAGCCACCGGCAGGAAGAAGATCGATACCACGTGGCAGACCATCGACGTCCCGATGATCGAGAATAAGAAACTGAACGAGGCCTCGCGCCTGCACATTAATCTCGGCGACACCCTGCCCGCTGGCGCGGTCTTCGACTTCGACCCCGTCGGTCTCTGGGCGGCACGCATCGACGCCGAGGTCGTCCTGCCACGTGATGTCGGCATCGCGATCCTCAACCACGGCGAAAAGTGGGGCGTCAAGAAGTGGACGCTCGAGGACGTCAAGACACCGTTCGACTACTGGTATGATGAGGACGACAAGCGCGTCTTCCTGGCTTGCGACGCCAACCCGGCCAGGAAGTTCTCGAGCGTCGAACTTGCCCTCACGCGCCACATCGTGAACGAGGGCAACCGCCACGATGTCACCTACGACGGTCTTGCTGTGCGCTACGGCGGCGCTCACGGTTTCGGCGGCGGCAACACCGCGCGCATCGTAATCCGCAACTGCGACGTCTACTGGATCGGCGGCGGCCTGCAGTACTGGAAGAAGCGCGGTAACGGCAGCACCTATCCCGTGCGCTTCGGCAACGGCATCGAGTTTTGGGGCAACTGCGACAACAACCTCGTCGAGCGCAACCGCCTCTGGCAGATCTACGACGCCGCGCTCACAAATCAGGGCCGCAACGACGAGGAGACGAACATCACCTACCGCGACAACGTGATCTGGCAGGCCGAGTATTCGTTCGAATACTGGAACGGGAAGCGCACCGAGAACATTCTGTTTGAACACAACACCTGCGTGGACGCGGGATACTGCTGGTCGCACGACCAGCGTCCGAACCCCAACGGCGCGCATCTGATGTTCTACAGCAACCCCGCGGCCACGACCAACTTCGTCGTGCGAAACAACCTCTTCGTGCGGAGCAGCGACCGCTGCACGCGCATGTGGCGCGAGTGGCACGCCAACCCGGCAATGCAGAACAATCTCTATTGGTCGCCGGACAAGCCGATCATGCGTTGGAACGAGAAGACGGACTACCCGGCTGCGGACTTCGCGAAGTACCAGGCGGAGCTGGGGTTCGACAAGAACTCCATCGTGGCTGAACCGCAGTTCGTCGACGCCGCCGGCCGCGACTACCGGCTCAAGCCTGGCACACCCGGCACTGCGCTCGCCACCGACGGTGGCCCCGTTGGCGCACGTTTCGATCTCTCAAAGGACAGTCAATAACGTTTGGCGTCCGGACTCGCGATTGTCACGGGTACTGATGCTGGCGAAGGTTGGCCGCAATGATGTCGCCTGCTGGCTCATCCGCAATGGCACGTTCCCGTCGTGGGGTGGGGGCGTCGGCTGCAAACCAGCGCCTCATTGCTGACATAATCGAAGGCACAGTCTGCGTGGCCTATCAATATTCAACAATACGCCATCGCTGATCTTTCCCGTAAACCTCAAATTCAACAATCCCATTATCCACGAGGGGAAAACACTGATGCAAATCAACCAACTTCACCCACGCACACTTCTGCTTCGGAAACGAAAACTCCTGGGGCTGCGGCGTGTTTTTTAACTTCACCGCCACTTTTGTACCATTGGAGAACTCCAGTGCCGCATCGGTCCACGTCCTGTCCTGGCCAGCGTCTTGGTGCAGCATAAGGACCACTCTTTCCGCTTCCACTTCACGCCCGAACTCCACCTTCAGCCACAAGTCTGTACGGCGGGCTGGCCGCCAGTATTCATCCACTGAACGCTTTCCATCAATTACATGGTTCGGCGAGAACTCCGGCCGATACCGGTAATGCGAGTTCGAAGTCACCCGCGGATATGAACGCAGATGGTACGTGTAAGCGTCCTTGTTTACCGCCAGGTTCCGCACTTCATTGCCTGACACGTTGGAACCGCCGCGTGCGTTCCTCCCCTCCGCAAGTCCATAGATCGGAACCGTGACCGGGAGTTTGTCATAGTCCTCCACGAACTGTTTTTGAACATCACGCCCGCCAAACGTGTATTGTGGAAAATCCGCCGGGTTGAACTCTTTGCCATCATCAATATGACGAAGGTATTTATCGATGTGCTCCAGTTCCAGCTCGGTGGATTTCAAACGCTTGGACTCAAAGTACAGGTAGATTTGTCGCATCTTGTCCCGATACACGTACCACGGCGTCAAGGCGGAGTGGACCGCGTGGTCAAGCCGGTCCCAATAATTCAACTCCATCCACGAGCCTGTAAACGGCACGTTTAGATCAATCCAGCACGCGACTCTTTCCTTCTCTCCCTGCGAAAGCTGAACGCCGTAGTGCGAAGCTTCCAGATAATTCATCAGCGGACTCGACGTCGAACCATAAGCATACGGCGGGAGCATCGCGCACAAACTGGAGACGTGCAGCCAGTTGATAATTCCCTTGCCGGCATATTCATCCGCACAATAACCAAAAGCGTTCTGGTTTGGCACGTTCTCCAGCTTGCCACCGAAGTAGGAAAGATACATTTTGTCGGAGGCCGCCACAGCCTTGCTACCCGCACCGGTCACCGGAATTTTCGCATTATAGCCAAAGTCAGTCAGGTTGATGTAAGACTCGCTGAAACTTCGACCCGGATGGCCTTTTGTGCTTGTTGCATAAGACCTGCGAGTCAAACGCCATTTCGCCCGGCTGTAAATCTCCGCATTCGTAATCGGACGCTCATCGCCCAACAGACTTAGGGGAACGTTTTTCTTTTCAGGATTCTTGGCGCCTGCGTGGCACTGAATGCAATGCCTGTCCCAAATTGGCTGTATTTCCCGCGTATAGCTGAAACCGAGAGGAACATCCATCGCCTGCGGGGCATTCGATCCAAGGAACTTCCTCGCACGTTTCTCCGAAATCGTGAGAAAACGCTCCATCTCCTGAACCGGCTCGTCTTCCTTCGCAAAAAACGGTCTGATCTGTTGCGGCTTCTTTTTCAACGCAATGCTGACGGGATGGTGGTCGGTGAACGTGCTGTTCTTATCCTCATGACAGCCGATGCAGGAAAACATCTCGCCGGGCAACACCATGGTCCAGCTCCGCATGTTCTGCACCATGCGGCCTTTTGCGTCTAACATCTGGAAGAACACCGGAACCCGTGAGGGACATTCAAAATAGCAGCTTCCATCCTCTTCGACATCCACGGTGCCAAGCACGTGTTTTACATCGTAGCTGCCATTGTTAATCGCGCAAGGCGACGTCTGGTGGCCACCCCACGGGTGCAGTCCCAGCGCCACGGTTCCCTTGGCACGGTAATCCAATGCGACGACGCGCATCTTCTTCACGGTGCCATGCTGCACGCCCTTTAGACCAGGACCGTAGTAAATATTGTGGACATAGAAATGGCCTGTGGATCGGTGTTCATTCACCGTAGAGACTTTTTGAGGCGGCTGGGTGCGAGCCGTTGCCACCTGCTGGCCGGAGGAGACGACGGGGTCATAAATCAATAGCTCACGTTGTCCACTGCGGTTCATCCAGTAGATGCCGAATGCGGGACTTCCAGCCTTTCCATCCTTGATGCCCTTCAGCCCCCGGATTGGCCCACCCTCCGGTGAATAGCACACCACGAAGTTGTCCTCGTCCAGTGGGTAGGGATACTGGAACTGTTCCCCTTCCGTATCGTGAACGACATTGCCACTCGTCCCCAAGCCTTCCCGGTAAGGATAATCCTGTTCCGGGGCGAGAAATTTTACACCCATACCGGCCTGGGTCCCGGCTTTGCGGTCGATCATGATCAGTTTGCCGCGTTGGTCGATGTGATGTGCGCCGGAAATCGCAATGACCTGCGTCGAGCGCGGAACACTTCGAGCATGAATGATTGCGGCCGGAAACTGTGAGTTGTTCCCGTAAAATTCGATCTGATTACTGCCATCTGGATTCATCACGAACAGGCTGTGCAGATAACCGGCCGTCCTGTCGGAATACTCCCAACGTGTGTAAATAATTCGCCCGTCATCCATAAGGTGCGGAAAGACCGTGTGCCCATGGTCAACACCCAGTCGGCGGATGTAGCGACCCTTGTCGTCGCACGTGTACAAATTGCATACACTCGACCACCAGCATGGAGCTGACACAGTGCAGCGTGTCGATGTGAATACCAGTTCGCCATTCGGGAGCCATTCCGGTTCCATGTCGGCCGTTCCAGCGCCAAACGTGATCTGTTGGATGCTCTTGTCTTTCAAGGACATGACATAGAGATGGAAGTCATCATTGCCGTCGTGGTCGGTCTTTCTCATTGAAAACGCGACTTTGCGCCCATCCATCGAAACACAGGGGTCGCGCACAATGCCAGATGGGCAGTCAAGAATGACTTCGGTGGAGACAGTCCCATCGCGGCTAATGTTCATTCGGCAGAGCTGCGAGTTCGTTCGATAATCCCGCCCACATTCACGAAAGACCGCATCGGTCAGGTGATCGGTCATGGCGAACATCGCCTGGCAATCGCCAAAAACGAAATGCTTTACATAGACGAACTCACTTGGCTGATTGTGGAAACACTTCAAGCGTTCCTGGCGGCGGATTGCACATGCCTGAAAATACAAATCCTTCCAGTCTGGATCATTCCCCGGTCTTTTCCCCTCCACCAGTATGGAATATTTCCTTTGGAGGGCGTCGGTCTGGACGTTGCGCGCCTTCAATTCACCGAGCACTTTGGCAACCAGAGCCTGCTCGGTATTATGTTTTTCGGCGCTGACAAAGCATTCGCCACTTTTGAGGCCATGATCCTGATAGATCCAGTCACGTTGCAGCCGGGAGATCGGGTAGGCGGTTGTGTGCCGATTTTGGATGTCTTTGCTGGTGTATTCCTGGGAAGAGACTGATACGCACACGAAGAAAAGAAAGGCGTACGGCCACAACATCTGTTTCATAGCTTATTCCTTCGGTAGAATTCGTGAGCAAGGGTGCCGACATCACCCTGTTCTGAATGGATATCTCTCCGTTCAACCGGATAACCGTCGGCAGCACTCAACTCGTCATGCGCAGGCGCATCATGCATGATAACGCATCATAACAGCAGACGGGGCTTTATCTTGTACGATCCTGCCATTGTTGTGTACGATTCGCTCATGAAGCAATACCGGATGCAGAAGGAGTTCCTCTCGCGAATAGGCAGTTTCGAGCCGTTCAAACTCCTGTTTGACCTGCTGCCCAATGTTGCCTTCTATATTAAAGACCTTTCCGGGCGTATCATGGTCATCAACCGCAGGAACTGCATGAATTGCAACATTCCCAATGAAATGTCGGCAATCGGGAAAACCAGCTATGACCTGTTTCCATCCTTTTTTGCAGATGAATATTATGAAACGGACATGCAGGTAATAAAAACGGGCAAGCCGCTCCTGAACAGGGTCTATCATTCTCCTGATTATTCAACCAAGCCGATCATCGCCAACAAGGTCCCTGTCTATGACAAGAACCACAGGATCATGGGCGTGGCGATGATGTACTACTTTGGCGACATGGCCTCGAATCCATCCGGCTGGAATGAACACCTGGCAGACGTGGTCGACTACATCCACCGCAACTACGCTCAACAGATCAAAAGTGAAAAGCTCGCTCAGATTGCCGGTGTTTCCGAGAGCCATCTCAAGCGCATTTTTAAACGGCTCTTTGGCATGTCTCCAATCGGGTACGTGATCCTGACACGCATCAATGCGTCACGCGATCTTCTTGAGACCACGACGAGGACTGTCAGCGATATCGCACAGGAAGTTGGACTGTACGATCACAGTCATTTCATCCGTCACTTTAGACGCATCCGGGGTTGTACGCCCAACGAGTACCGCAAACAACACATGCACATGGAGAAGTCTGAAAAAGAAAATAAACCTCGCAGAAAACCGCCGCGACGTGCCACGTGATTCTTTTGTTTGCATCGGTAGTTTGGATGTCGAGAATGCTGCTGATGAGCACGCGGCTGGGAGCAAAATAGTCACCGATGCAATGTGCGATGGTATTCTTCTCTGCCAGGGTTCTTGATCGTCTGGTTGGTCGCTGGGCGTCTTCAACCGCATTCCAGCTTTCGGAACTCGCAAGAATTGATTTCCGGACAACCATTGTGCGCAAAAGCACCCCGGTTCTTGGCGCTTGCGTTATATTCCGCCGCCGCTCGCGCCTTTATAGTGTGTATGAAACCATCCAACTATGTCATCAAATATGTTCCCCTCGCTGCGGCACTGCTCATGGCTTCAACGATCTTCGCTGTGGATGATCCTGTTGCCAAGCCGTTCGCTGGCCATTGGGAAGGCAGCGCCCAGATCGCTGCGAACTGGTGCAAGCAGCGGCAACTGGCCGTGGCGATTGACGTCCATCCCGACGGTAGTGTCACTGGCAAGGTCGGCGATGCCACTCTTGTCAATGCGCGCTTCAGCAGCAACCGCGGGGGAGTCGGTCGCGCCTTGAGCCTCTTCAGCGATTACATCGTTCGAGGCAGCTTGAGCGGTCCCCTTGTGGCTGCAGACAAGATCACGCGTGCAGGCGTGGCCATTCCACTGGATGTTGGTGGTGATAGTCTCGTTGGTGCTGTCCATTCCAGCGGCTCAAAAGCGACCGCCACTATCGAGGAGCGAAAGCTGACTGCCTTGTCGTTGAAGCTCGTTCGCAAGCAATGATGGCCGACGTCTGCAGTGCTTTCTGAACGCAAGGTGCATGAATATGCGCAGATGTTCACGGTGGTTGTATTGCGTTGTTCATTGGCGGGACCGAGGCGGGCGGGAGACCGATGCTGGGAGCAGTCGTATTGCGAGTATGCTGTGAGAACCACTGATAAACACGTGGACAACAACAGTGGAGCAAGCGAAACGAGCAAGGCGTGCCGACAACCAGAGCCACCATCCTTGGGTGATGCCAGGATTATTTGCTGGCGGTGTTGTGGAGAGGCCTGCAATCTTCGAGAACAACAGACGCCATGATTTATTTGGATGCCAGTGTTGCAGCCGAGTCGCCCGTCAATTGTGGCATTGCCAGGACAACGCGGCGGATCTATGAGGCGCTGCGGCGACTTGTGCGGGTTACGCCGGTGGTTTGGTCGGAGCGGCATCAAGCCTACTGCCGGCTCTCGGCCTCGGAGAGGGCTTTCCTGGAGCAGCCATTTGCGCGCCATGTCGACGCAATGGCGAACCCGTGTGTGGTGGCCAAACGGGAACGGTCGACTATGGTGCGGTGGCTGAGGCGATGGCGGGCACTGAACTTCGACGAAATCTGCCGGCCGGGCAACGTCCTGTTATTGCCGACTCTGGGTGATGATGTCCGCCTTGCGTGGATGAAACGGGCGGCGGCGTCCGGGCGGTTGCGGATGCTGGGAGTGTTCCACGATGCCATCGGATACGTCCGGCATGAGTTGATGCCGGGGATCCATCGGGACGAACTGGGCCGGGTTCTGGGGGGACTGTCCCTGTGTCAAGAGGTCGTCACATGTTCCCAAGAATCTCGCGAGGTACTGCTGCTTGCTTGGCGCGAACTGGGCTATCAGGCGGTTCCGGTTGCGGTCGAGCCGTGGCCGACAGAGTTCGGGCCGCGTGGCCAGCCGGACCCGACACGGTTTGACCGGCCGCGGGTACTCTATGTGTCCAGTCTGGTTCCGCGGAAGAACCATTTGGCTCTGTTGGCGGCCTGCGAGGTCTTGTGGAAGGAGGGCTGGCAGTTCGAATTGGTGTTGATCGGTCGTGAATGGCCCGATGGCCAAACCAGTACGGCGGTGATCGAAGCGATCCGCCGACTGGAGCAAGAGGGACGCAAGATATGCTGGGAAGGTCATGTGTCGGAGGAGACGCTGACGACGGCTTATCGCGAGTGTGCGTTCACGGTTTACCCGTCGCTGGCAGAAGGATTCGGGTTGCCGATCCATGAGAGCCTTTGGTTCAGCCGTCCGTGCATTTGCGGGACAAATGGTGCTTTGGGAGAGGTGTCTGCAGGGGGCGGTTGTTTGCCTTGCGATCAAACGCGGGTGGATTCGCTGGCGGCAGCGATGCGGCAGTTGCTGACCGACCGGGCGCTGTATGTGAGACTCTCGCAGGAGGCTGCCAGCCGGTCGTTCCGTTCTTGGGACGACTACGCCAGGGCCCTGCGCCGTTATCTGGGGGAATAACTCGGCTGTGGGATTTGGGACGGAGGCGTGAGTGACTTTGCCGGGGTCAGCGGGGTGTGGGGCATTCGGTCAGTTTGGCCAGATGCCCGGAAATGACGACCCCGGCGGGGGCATTTTTCCGGAGGTCATCCACGAAGAATCGCAGCGTGCGGTCCATGAGATGTTCGTCGGTCCGCGTCTGCAACTCTTCGTCGGAGAACAGCGGGGGACCGATTTCCACGCGGATCTTCTCCTTGCCGAGAAAGCATGCCGTCACCGGCAGCACTACCGCCTTGCAGTGCCGGGCGATGTGGATGAAGCCTCGGCCGAGATGAATCCGCAGGCCAAACAGCCGGCAGGTCATGTCTCGCTTGCCGGCAATGCCGTCAAAGTGGAGAAGGACGGATCGACCTTCCTCAATGAACTTGGCCATCTGGAGAAGTCCCAGGTTCGGATTATCCATCAAGGGTATGGAGAAGAATATCTTATGGCCCGCTACGCAGGACGTAAACAGTTCGCGGTAAGCCGAGTAGACCTCCAACCGAGGCACCTGCGCATGGAGGTCGCCAAGGAAATTGTGGGTCTGCGCCCCGCCATGCCAAGTGAGGAGCATCATTGGCCGGCTGTTGCCAGTCGGTGCTTGGAGGTGTTCGAGGCCGGCCATCTCGATGGTGAACGCCCTTTTGGCGGCAGGCTGTCGCGCCGCGAATACTCCGGGATCTGCGAGGTAGTCCTTGTATTCGGCTTCGGAGACGAGCCGCACGGGGATGCGGAGGTTGAGAAGGAACGTCTCGATGACCTGCTGGCAGTAATCCGTAAAGCGAACCAATGGCGCAAGATCGCGGTTTGCGATGGTAAGATAGTCCAGTTCTGTGCAGTTGAGTGTGCCGATTCGCCAGAGGCGTTTCAGTGCGTCGGCCCGCGCAGACGGGTCGAGAGCCGGAACTTGCCGATAGAGCTGGAGTGTTTCAGCCAGCAGGCTGCAGAGCACGCGCGGTCTGCGCAGCAGGACGCGGGGTTTGAGCCGACGCTTCCAGATTACGGCGGCTTGAGGCGTCGCATTCATTGGTTGCCGCGCGTCACGAGCGACGCAGCGTTTTCGCAATGTGGCCCGGCACACGGGCGGCGTCGAGACCGTTTGGGGCTGGCTGTCGGGCTGGGTGCGGCGGACGTCCGGTCTTCACAGCGTAACCGTCGTTGGCAACTTTCAAACCGGCCCGGTGGATCATTGCGACCAAGTCTTTCAGCGACTTGTTAGGCCGTTTCTGGCTGTAGAGGGAGTATCTTACCCGGAATCGCTCCGGGGTGAAGTTGCACGTCACGACGTTAGCCCCGGCGTGAAACCCGGTTTCCTGCCCGTTATCCATCAGCAAGTCCAGGGCGCTGACGGTGGGCACGGGCACGTTGAGGCAAAGCTGGAGAATCGCCATTGTGTTCAGCGTCAGGTGCGGGTCGCCGCATGGTTCGCCGGCCAACGGGGAAATCTCGTGGGGAATGAACGGCGACGCGCTCGCGTAGCTGACGCCCAGTGTTTTGGCGAGCAGGATGTCCTCGGCGATGGATTCGAGCGTCTGACCCGGCAGACCGATGATATTGCCGCCGCCGACCTTGACGCCGAGCGAGGTCAGTGTCCGGACGCACCGCAGCCGTTCCTTGAGGTCCATCGACCTCAGCCTGAAGTGCAGGCTCTCGTCGGAGGTTTCGTGCTTGAGGATGTAGGCGTCAATGCCCGCTTTAGCCAGCCGCTCGTACTGCTCCCGGGTTCGGTTTCCGATGCAGACGATCACGGTCATCTGCAATTCGTTCTTAACCTGAGGGCAGACCTTCTCAACGATTTCGGTGGTGCCATCGCATTCGCCGGCTTGCAGGAACAGGATGTTGATGCCGGCCGCCTTCATCTCTCGCGCGCACTTGAACACCTCCGCGGGGCGCACCTGGTAGCGCGTCATCTGCCGGTTGTCGCGCCTCATGCCACAATAGAAGCAGTTCTGCTTACAGATATTGGAGATTTCCACGACGCCCCGCAGGAAGGCGCGGTCACCGAATCGTTGCGCGCGCATCCGGCGGGCCAGGGCAAACAGGGCTTCCTGGTCCTTCCCTCGCGCTTTCAGCATCTCCACGATCTCAGCTGAGTTCATGCATATTCTGTCTTCATTGCGGCCAACCAGCGGCCAATGCCCGCGACCGCAAATTCTCGACCTGCCTACGAACCCCATGGGAGGTTCCTCCTGCGCCCCGCTTTTGTGCCATGTCACCCGCCGGGGCACAACGCTGAAATCATTACTTTCTGATTTCTCAACCGCCGGGGTTCTTGTTACAAGAAGTTAGGCGCATGACGACCGCAAACACCGTGCACAGGAAAGTGGTTGAAGTGATTCAGGGAGTTCTGGGACCTGAGGCGGAACTCGCCGGTCTGGACCCCAAGACGCCCCTCAAAGCCGTGAGCGCCATGGATTCCCTCGCCGCCCTCCGCATCATGGTCGCGCTCGAAAACGAGTTCAAACTGAAGTTCGAGGCGGCGAATCTGGAGGAGACCTTCCACAGCGTGGAGACGATCGCCCGCTACATCGAAGCTCGAACCGGTCGGGGAACCGCGTGATGACGTTTGTCAACCCGAAGGATTTCATCTGCAATGCAGCGCGGCGAAGCCCCGGCAAGACGGCGGTCGTTTTCGCCGGAGAGGCGGTCTCGTATGCAGCGTTGAATGACCGGATCGGGACGCTCGCCCGCCGACTCAAGGTGGCGGGCGTCAGAGCGGGCGACACGGTGGCTTTGTCCTTTCCCAACAGCTTGGAGTTCATTGTCGCGTTCTACGCCGTCATGCGAGCCGGCGCCGTCGTGTTCCCTGTCAGCCCCAAATTGACCGGGAAGGAACTGACAAGTCTGCTTACAGACGCCCAAGTCGATTGCGTCATCCATCCGAAGGACGACCCGCGGCCCATGGAGGTTTTTCAGTCGGCGGATGTCAGGAGTGTCCTGCAATTCGGTTTCAGTGGGGGCAATCTGCTGATGGAACCGACTATCCTCCGCGTTCGCTTGACGTCTGCGGACAAGCCCGTTCGAGACCGGATGCGCTACCAGTTCGTCGCACGCCAATACTCATCCGGTTCCACGGGCACGCCCAAGCACATGCTGAAGACGTCGCTGAATTTCTTCCACGATGCGTGGCATCTCTCGGCCGCCTTCGGCCTGACGGAGAAGGACGTGTTCCTCGGCGCTGCGCCGTTCTATCACAACTACGGCCTGCTGAGCCTGCTTGCGGCAAGCTATCTCGGCGCGACGTTGGTGGTGGTGGAACAGTTCCTGCCCCACGCCGTCTTGGAGCATATCCGCAAAGACCAAGTCACAGTCTACCTCGCCACGCCCGCCATGCTGGAAATTCTGGCCGACTGTTATCTCGACCCGGTGCCTTCCCTGCCGTCGCTGCGGTGCTGCGCCAGCTCGACAGCGCCGCTCACAAAAGCGGTCTTCGAGAGATTCCACCGCCGGTTCGGCCTCCCGGTATTCCAAGTCTACGGTTCCACCGAAACCGCGACGAACACGATTCAGAAGATCACCGATTATACTGATGCAACGCTGGTGGGCACACCGATGCCTGGCATCGAGGTGCAGATCTTCGACGAACACTTCCGGCGCTTGCCCCGTGGCCGGGTCGGGTGGGTTGGCATCAAGGCGCGCTCAGCCTGTAATGGTTACCTCAACAACGCTGCTGCGTCCGCCCAGACGTTTCGAGGGGGGTACGTTTTTCCCGGCGACCTTGGTCAATTGGATGCTGACGGGGCGTTGCACGTTTTGGGGCGGGACAACGTGATCAACGTTGGTGGGATGAAGGTGGACGCACTGGAAGTGGAGCGTGTCCTAGATTCACACCCCGCTGTGGCGGAGTCCCTGGTCTATGGTTCGGCCGATGGCAACGACCAGAGACTGTGCGCGGCGGTGGTGCCCCGCAGTGGTGGACTGACTTTTGCCGAACTGTTGGGGTACTGCAGGGTGAGGCTCGTCGACTACAAGCTGCCGCAGATCATCCATGTCGTGGACACGCTTCCGCGAGATGAGCACGGGAAGATTGTTCGGAGGGCTATTGAGGAGCATGTGCGACGATCACATGGGTCAGGTGCTGAGAAACCGTTGAAAAACTCTTGATGGGTTGAACGGTTTTGGGCGGTGCTGTTGCGCTGTCTGGACGGTAGAGACCAAGGTTTGAGGAAAAATGTCAATGATGCCATACAACTCCAGCGTGTTTCTCGTTCTGTTCGTTTGCGGACAGATTCTCGCCGGGTCGGCTCTGTCGGCGGCGCCGATCAGCGTCGGGCAGTTCTCCGGCGCGACGTCGGTTAGAGATTGCCTGAACACTCACGAGTTCGCGGTGACCGATATTCGCTGGTCAAATACCAGAACCAACTGGAGCAGCCGGCAGTGGGCGGACTTGCTGAGCCGGTATGACGTGATTGTATTTCCCGGCGGGTCCGGCGGCGAAATGCATGGCAGGCTCGGCCGTGAGGGACAACAGGCCGTCAGGGACTATGTCAACCGTGGTGGCGGTTTTCTTGGCATTTGCGCGGGGGCGTGGCTGGCCAGCAAACGCTATTTGGGCATTGCCAATATCGAAGGCGTCAGACCCTGGTATGTCGGCGTGGGTGGTTTGCAGGTCGCCATGGAAGAGAAAGCCAGCAACGTGTTCTGCTCCGCCCGCTATCAAGCCCCCGCGTTGCGAATGATGGAAATGCACAACGGCCCTATGTGGAGCTTGACGCCGCCGGACCCTTCGAGACCAAGCTGTCACGTCCTGGCCTCCTACACGGACAAGCGCGGAACGAACAAAATGGGTCGCGAGTTTTTCCAGGGCAAACCCGCCATTGTGACCGATGTCTATGGGCGGGGGAGAATCGTCTTATTCAGTCCGCATCCTGAACTGGTGTCAGCCAACGGGAACTACGAGATGATCGCCGAGGCCGTTCGCTGGCTCGTGGCCAGGAAATCGCCAGAGCATGCTGGCGTGGAAAAAAAGGACATGCGGCAAACCACCCATGACGAGGTGCGCACACAGGCAATTCGCGTTTCGGAAGCCACCGAAGGCGCTGTCGAGTCGTGCCTGATATCCAGCGAAGGCGGATTGCCGGTCATCGTCTCCGCGCCGCACGGCGGCGCGTTCGTTTTCCCTGGTGTGCCCGTCCGCACCGGCGGCAACGGCGTGAAGCAATTCGCCATCGCCCGCGACGTCAACACCGACTTGTTGGCCCTTGAGTTGTCGGCCGCCCTGCAGCGCGAAACCGGTAAATCGCCTTTCCTGGTTGTTGCCAAAGTCAGCCGCAAATTCGTGGATTTCAACCGCGACGAAAACAACGCATTCGAAAGCCCGCAACTGCGCGAGGTCTATGCGGCTTATCATGGCCGGCTTGAAAAATACTGCCGCACGGTCGTCCAAAAATGGGGCGGCGGTTTGCTGATCGATCTCCACGCCCAAAGCGTGCGCAGGGATTCCATTTTTCGCGGCACCCGCAACGGGGCCACGACGCAACTGCTGCTGAAAAAATCCGGCCGGGATGCGTTGACGGGACCCCAGAGTTTTCTGGGCATACTTGAAACATCAGGCTTCAAAATTATCCCCGCTTGCGCCTCGAACGATAGGGAGATCAGTTTCAACGGCGGCTACATCGTGGGACGGTATGGATTGAACGGAAGCTACGGCATCGACGCCATCCAGTTGGAGTTCGGTGGTGTTTACACTGTGAAACAAGGCATCCCAAACGTCGCAGAGGACCTGGCCCAGGCTTTGAGAAGGCACGTCGCACGGTATCTTACCGCACCGAACAGCAGGTAATACTCAGCGTGCTTCCAGTCGTTCGCGCCACGAGAATCAGAATCCCCAACTTGCATCCTCCCAGGGCGCGGTTGTGCGTACCGGGCCATGTGTGATTTTGTCCAGTGTAGCGTTCTGCAAGATTATTCCGCATCCACGAGGTAACGTTGTTCCAGATGTTGTCCGACCAGTCATGTTGCCTGCGCAGTGCGAACGCGAAGTTCGATGAACTTCAGGCGCGAAGGCCATGGCCGGTTGGACCGGTGGAATTAACGACGAGTTGTGCCGCGGATTCATGGAAAGGAGTCGCCGATGTCGCATCGTAAACTGTCTTCTCACGCTGGGATTCACCTCCGGGTTCTCTTGCTGCTCTGTTTCGCAGTGCCGCTGGCCATGGGCTACACTCCGGGACTTGAGCGCCTCAAGTACAACAATCCTGGATTGGTCGTCGAAGTAGGGGTTGGCCTTTGGGCGTGGCCAATGCCGATGGATTACGATGGCGACGGCGATCTGGACCTGGTCGTCAACTGCCCGGACAAACCTTACAACGGCGTTTACTTCTTCGAGAACGTCAGCGGCGACACCTCCAGGAACAAGATGCCGGTTTTCAAACCGGGCCGCCGCGTCTGCGAAGGCAAACATAACGCGCAGGTCTGTTACATCAACGGCAAGCCCTGCGTGCTCACCAATGGAACCGAGTATCCCGATTTTCTGAAGACCGGTTTCACCAATGGAGTGAAACTGACGGTCCCGAAGATTCACGATGGGAAGATCTCCGTGAACCTGTGGCGCTATGTTGACTACGATGGCGACAACGTTCTCGATTTGATCGTCGGCCTTGATGACTACATCGACTACGGCTGGGACAATGCGTTCGATGCCAAAGGAAAGTGGACCAACGGACCATTGCATGGATACGTCTATTACCTTCACAACAAAGGCACCAACGAAAAACCCCAGTATGACGCGGCGGTAAAAGTGATGGCCGGGGACAAGCCTATTGATGTTTACGGACGGCCTTGTCCCAATTTCGGAGACTTTGACGGCGACGGCGACCTCGACATCATCTGCGGCGAGTTCATCGAGGGCTTCACCTATTTCGAGAACATCGGCACCCGCACCAAACCAGTGTATGCGCCCGGGAAACGGCTGAAGCTGGGGTCTGGCGCGCCGCTGAAGATGGATCGCACGATGATCACGCCGACCGTGATTGACTGGGACAAGGACGGCGATCTCGATCTGATTTGCGGTGATGAAGACGGGCGTGTCGCCTTCATCGAGAACACAGGCAAACTGACTGCGGACCACATGCCAATATTCCTGCCGCCGGTGTGCTTCCAACAAGAGGCCGACGAGGTGAAATTCGGCGTGCTCGCGACGCCTGTTGGTGTTGACTGGGATGGCGACGGCGACATCGATCTCGTTTGCGGCAACAGCGCGGGGTTTATTGGGTTCATCGAGAACTTGAGCGGTCCTGGCGTGGAGAAACCCAGATGGGCAGCGCCGAAGCTGCTCAAAGCCGATGGCAAAGTCATTCGCATCCAAGCCGGTCCCAACGGCAGCATCCAAGGTCCCGCCGAGGCCAAGTTCGGCTACACGACTTTGAGCGTGGCGGATTGGGACGGGGATGGACTACTGGACCTCGTCGTGAACTCTATCTGGGGCAAGGTGATCTGGTATCGCAACATTGGCACGCGAAACGCGCCCAAACTCGACGCCCCACACCCGGTCGAAGTGGAATGGGAGGGGGCACAACCGGCACTCGCGTGGGGCTGGCTCCGTCCGGAAGGCAAAGGGTTGCTGACTCAATGGCGAACCACTCCGGTTGCGTTCGATTGGAATCGCGATGGCCTGATGGACCTGATCATGCTTGATCAGGAGGGCTACCTGGCATTCTTCGAGCGCGCGTGCCGCAACGGCAAACGGATCCTCTTGCCGCCCAAGCGGGCCTTCTTCACCGACAGCAAGCCATTTCAGGTCAGAACGCGGGCTGCAGGCCACAGCGGGCGGTCCAAAATCACGATCACGGACTGGGATGGCGACGGTAAGTTCGATTTTCTCATCAGTTCAGCCAACGCCCGTCTGATGCGCCAAACCGAAGCTCAAGATGGAAAGTGGATCCTTGAGAGCCTGGGCAATCTTTCCGAGCTTAACATCGAGGCTCACGACGTCAGCCCGACAACGGTGGACTTCAACGGCGATGGCATTCCGGATTATCTGGGCGGCGCCGAAGACGGCCACTTCTATTATCTGAAAAACCCGCGTTCCAAGAACAAGTGACCATTCGACAGGAATCCTCGCTTGGCGGTTTGAGAATGGAATCAGAATGAACATCGCCCAATTCACAGAACAATTGCGTGCCGGCAAACTATTGTGTGGAACGCAGGTCGCATCGCCTTCGCCGCTGTGGCCGTCTGCCTTGAAAGACGTCGGGCTGGACTATGTCTTCCTTGATACCGAGCACATCCCCGTGGATCGGACGCTGCTCAGCTGGATGTGCCAGACGTTTTTGCACATGGGCATTCCTCCGTTGGTTCGAATACCTTCGCCGGATGTTGTCGAGGCAACCAAGGTTCTCGATGGCGGCGCTGCCGGCGTGATGGTGCCGTACGTCGAGACGGCGGACCAGGCACGCGCGCTGGCAGGCGCGGTGAAGTTCCGCCCGATCAAAGGCCAGAGACTGGCAGACCGTCTAAAGGGAACGCCGTTTGAGCCGCGGCTCGAAGAGTACGTGCGCGGGCGCAACAGCAGTGCCCTGATCTTGTTTATCGAGAGCGTTCCCGCGCTGGTGGCACTCGATGAAATTCTCGCCGTGCCCGGAGTCGATGGCGTGGTGATCGGTCCGCATGACCTGACATGCAGCCTCGGCGTGCCGGAAGAGTACGACCATCCTGAATACCTCGCCGCGTGCAAAACGATCCTGGGCAAAGCGCGTGCTGCCGGGATCGGAGCCGGAGTTCACTGGTGGGGGACTGTGGAAGAGCATGAGCGATTCGTGGGCTTCGGGGCAAACCTCATCAGCTACAACTGCGATTTGACGGTATTCCCTCAATATCTTCGTCAGGATCTGTCTGTGTTGAGAAAGCGAACAAGCACAGGTACGCGGAAATGAAAAGTTGAGTCAGTGAGCACTGCCGAAGGGTGTTCAACTGCGTTGTTTGCCCGCACGAAATGCCCGTGGAGTCAGGTTGGTATATTTGCGGAAGACATTGCAGAAATACTGGCTCGAGGAGAAACCCAGCTTGAAGGCGATTTCCGTGATCGACTGTGTGGTTTGCTGGAGCAGCTTGCTCGCTTTGCCGATGCGCAGCCGCAGAAGATAGTCATTCGGCGTCATTCCTGTGGATTGCCGAAAAATCTGGAAGAACCTGGCCCGGCTGTAACCTGACTTCCGGACGAAATCATCAACCTGCATGGAATCAGTGCAATGCTCGTCCATGTACTGAAGGACTGACGATACCAGCCGGTTCGAGTCACTCTGAAAGATCTCGTTCGACAATCGAGCTGCCTCCAGGATGGCGGTGCAGGCAAGAAGCCGCAGTTTGGGCAACGCCAGCGGCCGCGTCCGATCGACGGCGTGTTTTCGCAGGCCCTGATGAAGCGACCAAACAATCTGCCGTAACTCTGCGCTCATCTTATGGATGGTCGCGCTTCCCTCGTTCAACCGCTGCGCAATCCAATCCAGATCGGTGCGAGTAAAGGGTGTGAGGTGGAGCGCATTGTGGCACTGCGGATTGAATGCGATGCCGCAGACAGTGGAGGGCATTCGGACGTTGTACAATCCGCGATGGCGCTGGCGCGGCGGAATAATCAGAAACGATCCGCCGGACAGCTCCAGAGCCTTCCCGGAGAATTCGTAAACGTTGGTGCCGTTCAACAGGAAAACCAACTCATACGAATTGTGCGAGTGCCACGTGTTGCGCGATGCGGAATAGCTGTGGACGGTTCCGATAAAGTCCACCAACGGCAGGCCAATCTCGAATCCACGCATCTTCACCTCTGGATGCCGAATCATGGAAACGCATAGTGTTGTCCTGGTGTGGCAACTACAAGACTTTCTCGTGCTCAGTGGGGCGGGGAGTTTTACTCTTGCATTGGGTGTGTGTGAGGCGATACTGACCAACTAGTGGGCGTCGTCCCTTGTGGCGACCAGAATCGAGATTCCCGGCCTTTGGAGGAGTGAACACTTGTTTAAAGGAGAACCGAATTAATGAGCTATGAACATGGCCTTTGCACCTCTCTTCCTCCTGTTGTTCACAGATCGCCGCCAGCCTCTGGAAGCCGGGATGTGCGCCGATGGCTGCTATTGGTGTTGATTCTTGGTTTTTGTGTTGTGCTTGTGTTCTCTCGGCAGCAGTTGGTCACGCTTCTCTCGACGCTGCAAAAAGATCTTGGGCTGGCCAGTGGCTACTATGCCATGGTCTCGCAAGCCTCCATGATCGCGTCCATGGTCGGGGCGCTGCTCATGGGTGCCTCGTGCTGCCTGATCGGCACACGATGGACTTATGGGGTTATTATTGCAGGCAGTCTGATTGCGGCGGTAATCACCGGTCTTGCCAGCGGTCTGGCGACTCTGATCGCAGGCAGGGTTTTGCTTGGTCTGGTGGCTGGCGGCGGCACGCCTGCTGCGATTCAGGTCATTGGAGAATGCGTGCCTCGCAAAGCACAAGCCATCGCAGTCGCATTGTTGACGATTTCGATTCTCGGCGTCCCGTTGTTGGTCACTCCCGCTATTGCGTCTGTGTCATCGGAGTTCGGTTGGCGGGCCGTGTTTTTTGTCACGGCAAGCGTCTGTGTGTTTTGGCTTCTGCTTTGGGGTGTGCTGGCGCTGTGGGCTTGGCTGTCTCCATATCCCATCGTGCCGGGCGAAAGGATCGCTGACGGATTTGGGGCGCTTAAGAAGTGGCAAAGCTGGGCGTATGTGGGCGCGCGACTGTTGGTTGATCCATTGTATTTGTTTCTTATCGTCGGGGCTAGTGAATGCATGAGGCGCACGTTCGGCATATCTGCGTTCGAAACGGCCAACTATTATTACGTGTATATCATTGCCGGCATGGCGGGTGCCTTGTTCGGCGGGTTCATGTCGGACATAGCCGCCTTAATCGGGCTGAAGCTGTCTCTATCCCGCATGATACTATTCGCTATGAGCGGTGTCGGGATCCTCTTCGCCATTATCTGTGCTGGTTCCACAAAAAACGCGATCGCGTTTGTCACCTTCATAGCGATTGCGAATGCAGCCTGCCAGTCTCTTCTGATCAACCTTCATGCTTCGATTGCCGGTACTGTGTCATCGCGGGGTATTGGTGTGGTGGTGGGAATTGGTACTCTCTTCGGTAGTGCGCTTGCTGCGGGACTTGCAAACGCAATGGGGTCCATGCTGGATCGTCTTGGGATGGTGCCAGTATTTGTGTGCTATGGTTTGATGGCGTTGTTCGGCAGCGTCTTAGCTCTCTTTGTTGGCTGGGGGCTTCGAGCCACTGAACGCTCTTCGTCCACGAGTTAAGCGAAGCGCGGGGAATCCCGCGCAACACGGCGAAGACGCAGACGGACGACGAAACTGGTATGCCGCGGCAGCATTCGGATGGCGTTGCCCGCAGATCACTTTTGGAGGCAAAGGAGTGAGGCTATGCCCAGCCTGCCAGTGAGCAGACCGCAAAAAATCAAGACTCCCATCCCTCTACCGCTTGGTCAGCGGTTTCCATTTGATCACGTAGTAGCTCGCTTCTGTTTTTCCTGCATTTCGGATGCCGTGCATTTGTTCCGATGCGTGGAAAATCACCGACCCTGGTCCCACTTGGCGGGTTTGGTCGTTGACGAGACATTCGACGGTGCCTTCCTTTACGACGATCAATTCTTCCTCGGGATGCTTGTGTGCCCCGTGTGGCGCCTCGCCCGGTTTGAGAGTGGTGACGTGGCAGGCCAGTTCGCCCAGATTGGTTGTCGGCGCCTGGAAGAATCGCCGCACCGAGCCTGCTTTCGTTGGCTTCGCCTCGATGGCGTTCCAATCGAAAATAGCCGACCCCATCGGTGCCGTGTTCGTCCCGGCAACTGCAATGAGTGCGAGAGCGGAGCCAGCGATAACAGCAAGAACATCTCTGCGGAGGATCGTTATCATGGGAGAATCTGTTGCATTCCGAAGCAAACCCTGCAAGTGGAAAGTCCCGGGGCGGGTGGGGGAGTATCGCGCAGACTCGTTGTATGATTGCGACCGTCGTGGGTTTCTCTATCAAACACGACGTCAGCAGCGTCTAGTTCTTTTGTTTGCATCGGCGGGTTGAATGGCGAAAATGCCGGGCAGACCACAGATGAGCACAACCACGGCCATCATAGAGCCAGTGCGACGGATGGAACGTGGAGTTTGCCTCTTTGGATCCACTTGGCTTGCTTATCGCGCGGGCGGGCTACGCCCGCAGGGCGGTGAACATGCCGCGAGACCAGCGCTGTGCCTTCGGACGGCGCGAATCAAAGTTCCTATCCCTACAGCCATGAGCTTCAACCTCAACTCCGTGAACCCGCTTGATTTCACCACCGTTCTTCGCGAGCGCGAAGCACAATGCTCCTTCACCAGCGTATCGCAAGGAATGCGTGGCGTGGCGATTCTTCCTATGACGCGTTGCCTCTTGCCGTGCCTCTTGCTTTCGCTGTTGCTGGCTGGCGTGACCGTTGCTCAAGTGCCGCGGCCCGCGCCCCAACTACCGGAGAATCGTTCGTCACAGCTCGTTCTGAATCCGGTTTCGTTCGGCGCAGATCCGACGGGTGCCGCCGACAGCTCGCCAGCCTTCGAGAGACTCATGGTCGAGGCAGGAACGAACCGGCAGGTCCGGATTCTGATTCCGCCCGGCCGGTTTCGTCTCACAAAGCGCATTGTGCTGGCCGCTTCGGGTAACGCTTCCAACTACGGCATGCGCGTCGAGGGCGCGGGCGAAGATGTCACCGAACTCCTGGTGGACAATGCCGAGGGCGGCATTCTCTTCAACGGCGAGCACATAAGCCGGATGACGTTCTCGATTGCCGGTCTCTCTTTCGTCGCAGTGCGGCCAGACTCCGGAACCGCGTTGAAGTTTGAGATCCCAAACCCCGGTGATCAGCACGCGCGACAGTTCAACGCCGAGAACCTCCTCATTCGCGGCGAACGCTTCGACAACGGCAGTTTCAGCAACGGCGTCATCGTCCGCAACGCGTGGTATCCGCGGCTGGTTAATGTCAAGGTCACCTCGCGTTACGGAGGGGATTCGCTGACACCTCAGGAACTCCTTCAACACAGATCGCAGCTGAAGCATGCTTTCCTCCTAGAAGATTGCTACAGCCCTCTCATTGATTCCTGCTATGTGTGGGGCGGCGATTACGGCCTCGTCCAGCGCGCGGTGCATGGCGGGCAGGAGGACGGCATTGTGGCCAAGTCGTATTTCGTGGGGAACATCGTTGGCATTACCCTCGACATAGTACGGCAAGCCAAGTACTGGGCCGAACCGGGGTTCCACATTGACAACTGCCACGTCGCTTTTCGCGACAGCGGCATCCTCGTTCGGGGCGTGCGGCAAATGAACATCAGCCACTGCCTCTTTTACTGTAGCGACAGAAGCGGCGCCGCGTTCGACCGCCCGAAGAACGGTCCGGCGCGCGACTTCGAGCCGGCGGATATCGATATTGTCTACGGCAGCGACATGATCATAAAAGGCAACATCTTCACCGAGCCGGCCAACCCCAGGCGCGTAGCCGTGCGAGTCTCGAAGGATTCCGGCTTCGTGCTGATTACGGCCAACCAGTTCAACATCGAGGGCACTGCGATACGGAACCAATCGCAGAAGCCAAGCTTCTCAGCAGACAACATGTTCGGGGGCAGCCCGGACTGGTCGGCAGGCATCACGCCATACAAGGACGAGACCGGCACGCTGCAAACGCGCGATTTTCAAAGGCCAAAAAAGTGAAGAGTTTGTTGCTTTCATGACAGATGGAGCGGGCAAGGGTCTGATTCTTTTGTTTGCATCGGAGGGTCAAACAGGGAAAATGCCACGCAGACCACCGATGAGAACGACCACGGCTACTTCAGAACTGGCGCGACAGTCTGGACGTGGAGTCTGCCTCATTTCTATCCCGTTAATCTGAATTGGAGAATACTGCCATGGCACTTGCTCAAACACCGACGTGGGTCAATTCGACCTTTGGACGACTCGCGGTTTTCACCGCGGGAATATCCCGCATCCTCTGTTGTCTCATGCCGCTGGCGTTGTTTGTGACGTTCCCTGCCACGAGCGTCGCGGAGGAATCGGCTGCGGGCAAAGTCACTTGCGAGATCAAACCATACACCGGCAGGCCCACGCTGTTCTTCAACGGTGCGCCGCGGTTTCCGATGGCGTTCACGTCCTATTATCCCCAGCCGTTTCGTTACAAGAACATGGCCGACCATGGTGTTCACACGTATGTGGTGATCTTGACGCTGACCGACAAGTGGCTTGGCGGAGATAAACCCGTCAAATGGAACACCCGCGGACTTTGGAGAGGACAGGACACCATCGATTACTCGGTCATCGAGAAAAGCCTCCAGGAAGTCCTGGACAAGGATCCACAAGCCATGGTCTTGCTGCGTATTTTCTGCGACAGCCCGGCGTGGTGGGACCTGTTGCATCCCGAAGAAACCGACGGTGGTGGAAAACTGGGAAGTCAGGGACTGCGCCAGTCATTCTCGTCCGTGCGCTGGCGCAATGACGCGGCAGCAGCACTCAAGAACATCGTCCGGTATGTGTCGTCGTCGAAATTTGGCAGACATGTTTTTGGCTACATGCCGACAGTTGGGGACACCGAGGAAGCCGCCAAGGGATGTGATGAGACTGTTTGCGCTCAAAAGCGGTTTCGTGAGTGGCTTTTCGAGCGCTACGGGAAGGACGAAAAGACCATCCAACGCCTGTTTGGCAGGAACCTCGAAGCGATATCCATCCCGTCGGCGGTCCAGCGTTCCAAGGGAGACTGCGGGCATTTTCTGGATCCGCAGAAGTCGCAGCTCGTCATTGACCACCGCCAATTTCATTCCGACCAAATCGTGGAGTCGGTATTGACGCTGTGCAAGGCTGTCAAGGAGGCGTCCGACGGGCGCATGATCACCGGCACATTCTACGGATACACGCGGCTCTGGCCCGACACGGGCCACCTGGCCCTGCGACGACTTCTCAACTCCAAGGACATCGATTTTGTCACCACAGCGGGCGCCACCAGCGCGACCGAAACCGATTCGGTCCTGAAAGCCGGCAAGCTATTCTACAGCGAGATCGACACGCATACGTCGCTATGCCAGTGGATTTCCAAGACGCGGCCCGACATCGATCCGCAGGGTTGTTACAACGAAGCGCGGTGGTTTGGACCGCCGACGATCGCGGAGAGCCTGCGGGATTTGAAGAGAGTCTTCGCCAAGAATCTGGTCCATGGCTGGGCCAACTGGTGGTTCGATCTGTGGGGTGGTTGGTATGATAACGAGGCGTTTTTGCAGTTGTTTGCCGAGGCACAACGCGTCGGGGATGAGAGCATCCAGCTTTCGCGCAAATCGGTGGCGCAGGTTGCGGTAGTCATGGACGAGAATTCATTTCGCTACCTGCCTTACGGTGTCGCGCAGAGAGGCGGCAAGTTCGCCTGGATTGCCGCCCAGGCGGGCGCGGTCGGAAACATCGGCGCACCGCATGACTTCTACCTACTCGATGATCTAAAGGACCTCGATTTGTCGCGCTATCGCATGATCGTGTTTCTGAATGCGTTTGCTCTTTCAGAAGATCAGCGGCGCGTCATCCGCGACCGATGCATGACGGACAACCGCCTGCTGGTGTGGGTTTATGCTCCCGGCCTGATCAAGGAAGGACTGTCCGTTGACAACATGTCATCGCTGCTGGGTATGAAGGTACAGATGGATACGGCGCTGCCGAAGTCGCGCGTTGTTGTCAAAGTGGGTGGCAAACAGATTGCATATGATGGTGCTGAAGTATCGCCCATGTTTCACGTAGTCGGTGGCGCCGACGAGTGCCTCGGTCGGACTGCGGACAACCGGGTTGTGGTGGCGGAGAAGCGGACTCCGAATTGCCGGAACGTGTTCGTGGGTGTGCCTCCGTTGCCATGGATACTGTTGCAGCAATATGCCAGAGAAGCCGGTGTTCACATTTATGATGAGATGAGCGACTCGATTTTTGCCAACGAGAACTATCTGGCGATTACGGTATGGAGCGCAGGCCAGCGGACGATCCGCTTGCCGAAGAAAGCAGCGCTTCAGGAATTGCTTGTCATTGGCAAGGGCGAGTCCACGGTCGGCAAAGGGCTGTGTTTCCCAGCCGACACGACGTTCACGCTCGATTTCACAAATCACTCATGCCGCGTCTTCCGTATAGTAGATTGAACCCGCTCGACATTCCTATCCCTCTGTGTCCTCACTCTGGCCGAACTATGAAATACACGCTCATTCTGCTTCCCGCTCTGTTGGCGTCTGTTCTGCACGCTGCTGATCAGAACGTTGTTATTGATATTGCCACGCGCACATGGCAGGGCATTCCCGGACTCGAACGCACCGCCAAAGGGCGCGTGTTTGTGTCGTGGTTCACGGGTGGTCCGAAGGAGCCGGCACCAGAGAACACGGTGCTGCTTTGCTACAGTGACGATGGGTGCAGGACTTTTACGCAACCGGAGGCCATGGGGTTGCCGGACAAGGACGGCACGCGCTGCTACGATCCGACAGTGTGGATCGATCCGAAGGGCCGCCTCTGGTATGTCTTCAATCGAGGCAACAAGGACACCGCCGTGCATGGTGTCCACGCCCGCATTTGCGACGATCCCGATGCCACGCCGCCGAAATTTGGTTCGGAATTTCGCGTTGGCTACGATGCGCCTTTTTCCTTCCGCATGAACAAAGTCACGGTGCTCTCCACGGGCGAGTGGCTCATGCCCGTCACCCATGCTGCGAATCCCGTCCGCGCGTGGTGCACTGGATTCAACACGAAACAGGAACCGACACTCCACGGCGTCGGCATTTCCACGGACGAGGGAAAAACGTGGAAACTCCACGGCGCGGTCAAGTCTCCGCCTTGGGCGTTGGAGAACATGATCATCGAACTCAAGGATGGCCGGCTCTGGATGCTGATCCGCACGAGCAGCGGATTCCTCTGGGAAAGCTACTCTTCTGACAAGGGGCACACGTGGAGTGAGGGGAAAGCCAGCAAGATTGCCAGTCCCGGCTCCCGCTTTTTCATCCGTCGGCTCGCTTCCGGCAATCTGTTGTTGGTGAACCACTACAAGTTCAAAGGTCGCAGTCACCTCACTGCGCAGGTGTCTTCCGACGACGGCGCGACTTGGAACGACGGTCTTCTGCTCGATGAACGCAGCGGCGTTTCCTATCCCGATGGCATACAAGACAAAGACGGCCTCGTCTGGATCACCTATGACCGCGACCGCAATGGCGATGGTGACATCCTGCTTGCGAAGTTCCGCGAGGAAGACGTGGCGGCAGGCAGGAACGTGTCCGGTGCGGTGACGCTGAAGCAGGTGATCAGCAAGCTCTGCAAGTCGAAGTAAACTCATCCTCAACGCCGACATCTCTGCGAACGGCATCGCTGGAGCACACCGGACGCAGTTGAATGAAGTGGGTATCCCGGATCAGATCGTCAGTGAACCACCGTTGACATCGATTGTTGCTCCGGTGATGTATCGAGCTTCATCCGAGAGCAGGAACAACACGACGCGGGACAGGTCCTGTTCGGTTGCGAACCGTCCGAGAGGGATGCCGGCAATCTGCCGAGCCCGGTCAGCCGGCGTCAGCAGGTCAGCAACACGATCACCATCGGTCGTGCCTGGCGCAATGGCATTAACACGGATTCCATTGGCTCCAAACTCCTTGGCCAGATGCCGTGTGAGTCCAAGCACGCCAGCCTTCGCAGCAGTGTAGTGCGAGCCCAAGGCCGGACTTGTCTGCCGGCCTGCAACCGAGCTGAAATTCACAATAGCGCCGGACTTCTTGCGGCTCATCTGCGGGATGACGGCTTGACAGCACAGGAACGTTCCTTTGAGGTTTGAATCGAGGACCATGTCATACTCGTCCTCCGTGATCTCGAGCGTTGGAACCCGGAGCTTGTAGCCACCGGCGCAGTTGACCAAGAAGTCGATCCCACCGGTCTCGTCATCAATCTGCTGAAATAGCGCCCTGACGGCTGATGCGTTGGACACGTCAAGTTGGGCGGGTATGACTGATGAGCCGAGCTGCTTCGCAGTTGTTTGCGCGCGTTCGAGGTCCAAATCGGGAATATAGACTTTGACACCCTCGGCGACCAAATCCGTGGCGATCACCTTGCCGATACCCCGTCCTGCACCTGTTACGACAGCGATCTTGTTCTTGAATTGATACATGTTTCAAGTCCGTACCGGGTTCCAAACAGGCGGTCAAGCGCGGAATCGAAATCCTCTCGCCGCAAAGCTGCCGGATGCTCGCGCTGGCGAAGATTGGCCGCAACGACACGTTCCCCCTTGTGAAATTTCTCCATCGCGGCATGGCCTGCTGCTATCGAACCGTTTTGTGGTTGCGTTGGTGGTTCGGACGGTGAGAATGCTGCGCAAACGACGAATGAGCACAACTACGGCCACCACAGGGCTAGCGCTACAAGCGAAGCGACGACAAGGACTGATTGCGATTCTGATTCTGACGGCAGCGGGGATGTTCTGCTGGGCGTCTCTCAACCTTCACGCCGAGACGGTGCACGACCGGTTGTGGATATGGGGGCGTCCGGCGGGCGTCTACAACAAAACCCATTTCCGCCCTCTCGGGCTCCGCTCAACGGTCGAGCCCGTCGCCGGTGCGGAGGACATGGGGATCAAGAATATGACCTTCATTGCCACCGGGGATCTTGGCCCGCTCGACGACTACTATCGTCCTTTTGAACGTCTGGACCGGGTTTATTGGTCGCTTGTTGCCGCGGGCGGCGGCACCTCTCAAGCTGCACGCGAGGCTGCCTACGGGCTGGCTGAGAAACACAAGAACATAGTGGGATTCATCCTCGATGACTTCTTTCACGAGCCTAGTGGTGGCAACGCGGCAGACCCCGGACCGGACCGGCCTTTTCGAGCGTCGCTCACTCCGGCTGAACTGCGCGTGATCCACCAGCGGTCCGTGCGCGGCACCCGCGTGCCGTTGATGTGCGTGATCTACAGCGCGCAGGTGAAGCCGGGAGCGCGAGCCCACTTGGCGGAAGTCGATCAGATATGCTTCTGGACCTGGCGGCCTCCCGACCTGAAGAACATGGAAGCCAATTTCGCGGCCTTGGAACGGCTGGTGCCGGATAAACAATTGTTCCTGGGCTGCTACATGTTCAACTTCAGCAACAACAAGCCATTGCCCGTGGAGCTTATGCAGAAGCAGGTGGAACTAGGCTATCAATGGCTGCGATCGGGCCGCATTCAAGGGATCATCTTCCTGTCGACGGGAACTGTCGGTGCTGGCTTGGAGGCTGTCGATTGGACGCGCCAGTGGATTCGCACCCACGGTGACCTACCTCTCCCAACTGCCCCGGCCGCTTCGACCAAGCAATGACCGGACCATGTCCGGTCTTCGAGTGTTGTTGAATCGTTTTGTGGTTGCGTTGGTGGTTCGGACGGCGAGAATGCAGCACACACCACCGATGAGCATCACAACTGCCACGTGGATCACCGCCAGTTCAATCAAGAGTCATTCGCTATGAACAACACATCTCCGATTACCCGTCGTCAGTGTCTGAAGATCGCCGGCGCCACCATGGTTGGAGCTTGGACCTTGCCAGTCGAGGCCAAGCATCTCTGGACCAAGGCGAAGAAGAATTTCCGTCTGGGCATATTCGCCAATATCTACCGCAAGCTTCCCCTTGAGGAGGCGGCTGCCCGGATCAAGGCCGACGGTCTCCGCTCGGTGATCACCGACTTCAATTTCGCCGACGTGCGGTTCAACCCGGCTGCGCCCGACTGGGATGCCGTCAAGAAAGTCCGTGCGGCGCTGGATCGCCAGGAACTCGCGGTGGCGGGGCTTTACGGATACTACAACATGGTCGCGCCCGATGCAGAGGTGCGCCGCAAGGGACGTGAACGCATGGAATTCTTGCTGGCCAACTGGAAGCAGTTTGGTTCGCCCCATGTCACCACGGAGACCGGGACGTTTACCACCAAGGCGGACAAGGGAGATTCCCCCAAGAACGCTTCAGAAGAGGGCTATCAGGAACTCAAGCGGGAGGTGGCCGAACTGGTGAAGCTGGCCGAGAAGAGCGGGGCGGTGATCAACATCGAGGTGTCGTGGCGTCAGGTGATCGGCACCGTCGCCCGGGTTGAGCGATTGCTGAACGAGATATCTTCGCCCAGTTTGAAGGTGACCCTCGACCCGGCAAACTTCTTCCGGCCTCAAGACCTTCCCAATACAAAGCCCATGCTCGAAGAGATGTTCCGTAAGCTCGGGCCGCAAATCGTCCTGGCCCACGCCAAAGATGTTCGGGTGACTGGCGATAAACTCGAATACCCGCCGGCCGGGCAGGGCATGATTAACTATCCGACTTACCTGAGCCTGCTGGCCCAGTTGAACCGCCCGATAGATATAGTGTTCGAGTATCTCAAGATCGAGGATGTGTCGCGGACTGTCGCGTTCCTGCGCGGCGTGATGGACAAGTTGCCCTGAAGCCCGCCTAGCATGTTCCAGGCGATACGCTTGGTGTGTGAGAGCTTTATCGAACGCGGCGCGAGCCCGGGCCGGCTTAGTCGAGCGTCTGACGGTAGCGCATGACTCCGACGACGAGCATGATCGCGGCGAAAAGCGCGATGGGCCAGAGATCGGGATTCACGTCGTGGAGGCCGTTGCCTTTCAGCAGAATGCCGCGCACGATGCGCAAATAGTGTGTGAGCGGTAGGAACTCGCCGACGGACTGCGCCCACTCTGGCATTCCACGGAAGGGGAACATGAAACCGGACAGCAGCATCGAGGGCAGGAAAGCGAAGAACGTCATCTGCAGCGCCTGAAGCTGGTTCTTCGCGATGGTGGAGAAGGTGATGCCCATCGCGAGGTTTGCCGCGATGAAGACAATCGAAATGATGAGCAACAGTGGGATGCTGCCGTGTATCGGCACGCTGAAAAGAAACCGGGCCGCCACAAGGATGACAGCGACCTGGACGTAGCCGATGAGAATGTAGGGTACGATCTTTCCGATAAGCACTTCGCTTGGACGCGTGGGCATTGAGAGCAGGTTTTCCATCGTGCCACGTTCGCGCTCACGCGTGATCGCGAGCGCGGTCACCATGATCATGGTCATGGTCAGGATCACGCCCATGAGGCCCGGGACGATGTTGAATTGTGTAATCGCCTCCGGGTTGTAGAGAGCGTGGATGCACAGATCCACCGGACCGGACGTGCTGTTGAGGAAATCGAGCGTGCCCTTGAGGTCGTTTTGCAGGGCCGAATTCACCAGTGTCGGGAGTGAGCCGAGCGCGGTGCTGGTGGCGACGGGGTCGGTGGCGTCGGCTTCGACGAGCAGGGTGGGGCGGTCGCCGCGCAGCAGGTCGCGCGAAAAGTTCTGCGGGATGTTGATGACGAACTGCACGCGGCCTTGCGCGAGCAGGTCGCGACCCTCCGCCTCGGTTTTCACCTCGTGCACGAAGCTGAAGAACGTGCTGTTTTTCAACGCGGAGAGAAGCGTGCGGCCCTGCGGCCCGCGATCGGCCTGCAGCAACGCGGTGGGCAGGCGCCGCGGGTCGGAGTTGATGGCGTAGCCGAAGAGAATGAGTTGCAGCAACGGGATGCCCAGCATCATTGCGAACGTGAGCCGGTCGCGGCGCATCTGTGTGAATTCCTTCACGATGATGCCCCACAGCCGCGCGAGGGAAAATGGAGGGCGGTGGCTCATGACGCGAAGTTGTCCTTCGACTTGTTCATCAGGTGGATGAATACGTCTTCAAGCCCCGAGCGGATGCGCGTCCATTCATACGGCGCAGTGCGAAACGGCGCGATCGCTGCATCGAGCGCCGCAGCGTCCGAACCGCTGACGTGGAGCGAGGTGCCGAACATGACCGCCTGCTGCACGCCACTCTTTTGACGGATTTGCTCGGCGAGGCGAAACAAGTCCGGCCCCGTCACCGCCCAGGTGGTGAGTCCCGCCTGCCGAACAACGTCGGTCACTGTGCCGCTTCCCAGCAGGTTTCCGTAGGCGATGTAGGCAAGACGGTGGCAACGTTCCGCTTCGTCCATGTAGTGCGTGGTGATGAGAAACGTAAGCCCGTCGGCGGCGAGCCGGTGAATCTGCTCCCAGAATTCGCGCCGCGCCTTTGGGTCCACGCCGGCGGTCGGCTCGTCGAGCAGCAACAGCTTTGGCTGGTGGATGAGGCAGGCCGCAAGCGCGAGTCGCTGTTTCCAGCCGCCGGAGAGCTGGCCGGCGAGTTGACGTTCGCGGCCCGCAAGGCCGAGCTTTGCAATGCTGTCGAGCACGACCTGCCTCCGGTTCTTGATCCCATACATCCTTGCGACGAAATCGAGATTCTCCGCAATGCTCAGATCCTCCCAGAAGCTGAACCGCTGTGTCATGTAACCGACGTGCTGCTTGATTTCCTCACTCTGGCGGATCACGTCGAAGCCGAGGCATGTGCCGCTGCCTGCATCGGCGCGCAGCAAGCCGCAGAGCATTCGGATGAACGTCGTCTTGCCGCTGCCGTTCGGGCCGAGGAACCCGTAGATTTCGCCCGTGCGCACTTGCATCGCGATGTCGTTCACGACCGTGACACCGCTGAAGCGCTTCGTCATGCCGCGCACGTCGATGGCGAGGTCATTGTTCATAAACACCTAGAACTGCACATCCACCGGTTGGCCCGGATGCAGCTTCGCCGCGCTTGCCGCGTCGAAACGAATCTCGACCATGAAGACGAGTTTGCTTCGGCTTTCCTGGCTGTAGATCACCGGCGGTGTGTATTCCGCTTGCGGCGAGATAAAGCTGACCGTTCCGGCAAACGGCTCGCGCACGCCGTCCACATAAACGCGCACAGGAGCAGCGAGGTGGATCGTCCCGATGCGTGTCTCCGGCACAAACGCGCGCACTTTTACATTCCCCGGCGGCAGCAGCGAAATCACCGGCTTGCCCGCGGGCACCCACTCGCCCTGGTAGTATAGCGTGTCGAACACCAGTCCGGTCTGCGGCGCACTTTGACGCTTCTGAGCAAGGTTCCACTCCGCCTGTGCCAGCGTTGCTTCAAGGGCGCGCATGTTTGCCTCCGCCGCGGCGATTTGATCTTCGCGCGAGCCGAGATGCGCCGTCTGAAGGTCCGCCTCGAGCTGGGCGACGCGGTGCACGTCCTGATCATGCGTCGAACGTGCGCGATCAAATTCCTCCGCCGTGCTCACACCACGGTGGAAAAGATCGTCCTGCCGCTTGAGTTCCTTTTCCGAGAACACCTGTGCCGCGCGCGCTTGCTTGAGTTGCTCCCTGGCGGATTCAAGTTCCGTGGGCCGCTTGCCTTTTTTTGCATCCTCGAGGTTCGCGCGGCCTTGAAGCAGCTTGCGCGCAGCCTCGTCCCGCGCGGCAGTCTCAAGACCGTGTTCCAGTACAAACAACGGTTGGCCCGTCTTCACCAGCGCGCCGCGTTGAACGGCGAGCGTTTCGAGCTGTCCCGCGAAGGGGGACGCGACATTCACGAATTCCCCCTCGACGTAGCCTTGCACCCGGTCGTCCGGCTTCCGTCCGCAGCCGGTGGCCGTCAGGGCGAAGAGGAGAATGAAAATCCAGGTTCTCATCTTGCTCAGCCTTTCCTTACGAGGATGCCTTCCAGAAACACCCTGATGATTTGCTCGAAACCCGTCCGCGGCGTGATGCCGAGTTCTTCAATGCGCGCGGGGACGAGTACGGCGTCCACCGTGTCGATCAGCATTTCAACAAGCAGCTTCACAGGAATGTCCGTGCGTACGGCGCCGGCTTTGCGACCGTCTTCGATCAGTCTGGCGAAGAATCGGTGGATGAGTATCCGGCGTCCCTGCTGGATGCGCGCGAACAGATCGGGGGTGTCCCGGCGCACATCGTGTACGAACGCGGGTTGAATCTCCGCGGTGTGGGAGCGCAGTGTGGTTAGAAGCAGCCTCAATTTTCCTGAGAAGTCGGTGTCGGTTTCCATGGCACGGGCGAGGTCCGCGTGGGCACGGCTGAGCTTTTCGTCGATCATGGCATGGAGGAGCGCCGTCTTGCTGGGGAAGTGGACATAGAGAGTCTTCTTGCTCATGCCAAGTTCGGCGGCAAGGTCGCTCATGGTCACGCTGCGAAATCCATGGGTGAAGAAGTGCTGGCGTGCGCCTGCGAGGATTCGTGCGCGGTCGTCCGGGGGCGCGGTTTGGGGCAATGGGTTGGCAGAATCACGTTTCATTTCCAAGGAAACCGTAACAGTATCTTGGGTGTCCTGCAAACAAAAAGTGTTCGCCTCGCCGCGGATGACGAAAGTGCCAGCCTGAAGATGGGGATGGCCATGCTGGGGAAAGAAGGACGAATGCTGCAATCGGTTCATGAGAGTTGTAGGAAGAACGTCTAGGGGTGTTTGCGCTTGCACCGGCTTTGTGGCGGAACATAATGCCACCGAAATCGTTGAAATCCGTTTTTCCGGTGTCATGGCCATGAAATACAGTCGTCGACGGTTCGTGAAAACAGTGGCTGTTGGAGTTGGCAGCAGTTTCCTGTTGCCCGCGCGTGGTGCGGAACTTGCGCCCTGGCGCTTCTTCAACGCCGCCGAGGCGCGACTTGTGGACGCCATCACGGAACAGATCATCCCGGCGGACCAGGACCCCGGCGCAAGCGACGCGGGAGTCGTCAACTTCATGGACAAGCAACTCGCCGGACGGCTTCGCCGCCATCAGCAGGCATACCGCGAGGGACTTGTTGGGGTGGAGGAAACGAGTCGTGCAATGTTCGGCAGAGAGTTCGTGTCGCTCACTGCGGAGCAGCAGATTGAGGTGTTGAAAGCGTTGGAGTCGGGCAAGGCCAAGGGGGAGACGTGGCGAAAGCAATCAGCATCATCGTTCTTCAGGCTGATCCGTGAACATGCCATGGCAGGTTTCTACGGTGGACCACAGCATGGCGGCAATCGCGGCTACTGCAGCTACAAGATGCTCGGCCTCGATTACCCGCAGATCATCGGCCAGAACCGTTACCGGAGGAGAAGCTGACGTGGCTCTGAAACCAGTCAACGCGGTAGTGGTCGGCGCCGGGGCGGGGGGCGGCGTGGTGGCCAAGGAACTCAGCGAAGCCGGACTTGCGGTCGTCCTGCTGGAGCGTGGCGGCTGGCCCACATTTGAGCAGCACGGTCACGACGAGCTGATCAGCCAGCGCACAACGATTCTCGGCAACGCGTTCGGTCCTGACGATGAACGCCACCGGCGTGTTGTCAGCGCGGGTCCCGGCAAGTGGCGCGTTGTGCTGCCCAGCGAAGGCGGTTACAACAACAACGCCGCTTGCGTCGGTTCCGGCACGGTCAGCTACGGTGCGATGGCGTGGCGGTTCATGGAGAAGGACTTCCGGATGCGCTCGACCTACGGCGCGGTGGCTGGTTCGACTCTGGAGGACTGGCCGATCAGCTACGGCGACTTGGAGCCGTTCTACGAGAAGGCCGAGTGGGAGATAGGCGTAGCGGGCGACATGAGCACGAACCCGTTTTCACCGCCGCGCCGCAAGCCATATCCGATGCCGCCATTCCCGCTGAACCGCGAAGGCGAGTTGCTTCAAACGGCAGCCAGGAAACTGGGTTTCCATCCATTCCCGGTGCCGATGCTGCGCAACTCCGTGCCTTACGGCGGGCGTCCGGCGTGCATCAAGTGCCGCTACTGTGTCGGTTTTGCGTGCGAGGTTAACGCCAAGTGCGGCACTCACAACACTGCCATCCCTGCCGCCATCGCCACTGGCAATTGCGACGTGCGCACGCACTGTGTCGCAAAGGAAGTCGCCGTGGATGACCGCGGCTTCGCGCGGGGAGTGAGCTACTTCGACGCCGATGACCGCGAGCAATTCCAGCCCGCAGACCTCGTGGTCGTTGCGGCGTCAGCCACCGAGACGGCGCGGCTGTTGTTGAATTCGAAGTCCAGACTGTTTCCGACCGGCGCGGGCAATCGCAGCGACTGGGTTGGCCGGAATCTGCAGGGCCATGCTTACGCCGGCGCGTGGGGACTGTTCGAACGGGAGACGTACGATGACGTGGGCGCGGGCTCGACGATCGCCATCTCCGATTTCAATCACGGCAATCCCGGTCTTGCCGGCGGTGCGATGCTCGCGAACGAGTTCATCCGTCTGCCATATCTGTTCGCCGGCCGGCGCCCGCCCGGCGCGCCCACATGGGGCAAGGCGCACAAGGATTTCCAGCGCCAGTTCTTCAAACGCTCAATGAGTATCATGGGACCGGTGCAGGAGATGCCCGTGTTTGACGCGCGTGTCGATGTGGATCCAGAGGTGAAGGACCACTGGGGGATTCCGGTTGCGCGTATTTCCGGCAGCCGGCATCCGCACGATATTGAGATCGGCCGGTTCACGTCATCGAAGGCCGAGCAATGGCTGAAGGAGGCTGGCGCGATCCAGACCTGGATCAATGTTCCCGGTCTCGGTGTCAGCGGCGGGCAACATCAGGCTGGCACGTGCCGCATGGGCAACGACCCGAAGACCTCCGTGACGAACAAGCACGGCCAGCTTCACGACATTCCGAACATCTTCATTGCCGACGGCAGCCTGCATGTCACCAACGGCGGCTTCAATCCGGTGCTGACAATCATGGCGCTTGGCTACTGGGTTGGCGATTACATCCGCAAGAACTGGAAAGGACCCAAATCGTTCCGGTCGTGATGATGAAGACTCTTTTCAAAACAACAGTGCTGGCTGGCGCATGGGCGCTTGGGTCGCTCGCTTTCGCCGCGGAGCCAAATCCTCCCGCGCATTCGAAGCTCGACTGTGCGAAGTGCCACGACATGGCAACCCTCGACCAGTTCAATCAAGTCCAGAAGCAGCTTGGCAAGGATGCCGTGCCGGGATGGGATCGTGTTGCGGAAGCGGTCCCCCTCAACGAGGCGGCCATGCAGGCGCTCGGCGCGAAGTGCGCGGGCTGCCACGCAAAGCAAGCGGGGGAGATGGCCGCCAGCGGCCACGCGATGACTTACGCGCAGTCCTTCCTCAACCGTGAGCACAACCGGATGGAACCTCCGATGGACGACTGTCTGCGCTGTCATGCAATGTTTTTCGACGGCGCCGCCAGAGACCTCGTCAAACCGCTCAATTCGCGAGGGCCGTGGCGGATGGTTGACGGGAAGCTTGCTGGCCATTGCTCGATCCTCTGCGTCAGTTGTCACCAGGTTCATTCCGAGCGCTGGCTGTCATCGCCGTCGAAGTCAGCAAAACCGGCGGAACTTATCGGCGGCACGGCAACGAGCAAGGCTGGCTTCTTCGACCGCCGCGAGCATCGGTTTTTCCCGGCTGACCGGCTGCCGCATCCGAAGGTCTTCAAGGATGGCAAACCGCTGAAGCTCTCCGACGATGCGCGCATTCGTGTTTGCTACCAATGTCATGCGCCGAGTGCGATGCATCAAACCAGCACCGGCGACGACCGCACGCTGCGCGGCGTCCACGAAGGCATGAGCTGTCTCGACTGTCATGCCACTCACTCGCTCGACACACGCGCCGCCTGTGCGCAATGCCATCCCGCCTCGTCAAACTGCGGTCTGGACGTGACGCGCATGGATACCACGGCTCGTGCGAAGGGCAGTCAGCATGACATTCACACCATGTCCTGCACCGACTGCCACGCGAAGGTGCCGAAGGCGCGACGGTAGGGGGCAGGCATGAACGCTGAACAAGATCATTCCTCAGGCGCGCGTCGTTGTGTTGTTTTGGCGTCACTCCTGATGGCGTGCGGTTGGTTGCCGTCGGGCGGGTTTGCCGCCAGCCAAGCCAAGCCGGAGTCAGTTCCGCCTACGCACGGCCAGCCATGGACCAACAGCCTGGGTATGAAATTCGTCCCCGTGCCTGGGACCTCCGTCTTGTTTTGCATCTGGGAGACGCGCGTGCGCGATTACGCCGTTTATGCGAAAGCCAATCGAAGCGTGGATGCTTCATGGCAGAACGTGACTGCCGATAACGCACCGGTCAGCAGGGGGCCCGACTATCCGGTGGTCAGTGTCAGTTGGGACAACGCGAAAGCCTTTTGTCAGTGGCTGACAAAGAAGGAACGCGAAGCGGGGCGTATCGAGCCATGGCAGGAATACCGTTTGCCCATGGACGCGGAATGGAGCACAGCGTTGGGACTGGCGGGTGAGACGGGCAGCACGCCCAAAGAGAAGGGTGAGAACAAAAAGGACGCGTATCCTTGGGGCAGCGGGTGGCCGCCGCCGAAGGGAACGGGTAACTACGGCAAATCGTTCGACTTGGACAGTTTTGATCACACGGCACCCGTGGGCAGCTTCAGACCCAACCAGTTGGGAATCTACGATCTCAGCGGCAACGTTTGGGAATGGTGCGAGGACCTCCACAATGGCCAAAGCGGCGGGCGCGTGTTGCGGGGCGGTTCATGGGTCTCCAGTGATCCCGGCCTTCTGTCGTCGTCGCGCCGGCTCGGCGTCTCACCCGTGCTTCGCGGCGACTGCACCGGGTTCCGGGTGGTGTTGGTGGTGAAACAGGGGGCTCACGTCAAGTGACGTCGTGATTGACCCTCGTCGGGGGCAACTCGGCGGCCGCAGCCAGAAAGTGCGCGATGGCGCAAAGGCGCTGAATGCAGGAGGATACCCCTTTGGACTTGCATGGTCCGCTTGGATTGCGACAATAACGTTAGACACTGCTGATGAACACAACCATGGCTATGAAGCCGCCAACGCGACGCGCTGGAGAGGGATTGTGTCTTGGCGAAACCCCATGGCTCGCAGCCCGAGTTCGCTATGGGTGCTGGTGGCAAACCCGTTCCATTTCCGTGCCGTTTAGTGGGACGGTGGCCATCTGGCCTCCCATCCTTAGCGAACACAATGGTCAATAATCTTGCGTCGATAACATTACGGGATCTGATCGACATATCTGCCTTTCAGAAGCTGACGGACAGTTTTTCCCGGTTGACGGGAATCGCCACTGCAATTCTGGACCTGCAAGGAGAAGTGCTTGTTGCCTCCGGATGGCAGAAGGTTTGCAGCGAATTCCATCGGAAGAACAGAATCACTGCCTCACGATGCCTGGAGAGCGATACGGTTCTCGCGGGCAAGGTGGCCCCGGGGGAACGATACAACCTGTACAAATGCAGGAACGGATTGGTTGACGTTGCTGTCCCGATCAATATCGGAAGCGCGCACGTGGGGAATCTCTTTCTTGGACAGTTCTTGCTGGAGCCGCCTGATGCAGGCTTCTTCAGCCGACAAGCCGGAGAATATGGATTCAACGAGGATCAGTATCTGGAGGCACTCTCAAGAGTCCCCGTGCTGTCGATCGAACGGATCAATCACGCCACTGAGTTTTTGCAGCACCTCACGGCCATTATTGGGAACTCGGGCCTGGATAGAAAAAGATTGTTTGAATTGAACAATCAACTCGAACAACAAATCCAGCAGCGCACCGCTGAACTCACCTACAGCAATGAGAGACTGCGTGTCCTGTCCGAGGCGTCGATGGAAGGCATTATTCTCACAGAGAATGGGGTGATCATTGAGGCGAATGAAATTGTAGCGACCATTTTGGGATTTCAGCGGCCCATCGAGCTTGTGGGTATACAGGTTACGAATTTTATAGCGCCCGAGGAACGTGAGACGGTGGAATTTAAAATACGCTCGGGCTACGATAAGACGTATCAATCCATGGGGCTAACCAAAGACGGGGTTGCATTTCCGATAGAAATCCATGGCGAAACGTTTTCCTGCAATGGCCGGCAGGTCCGGGGGACCGTCATTCGCGACCTCACGGAGCAACGAGCGGCTGAAAAAGAAATTCAGACTTTGCGCGGAATCCTGCCTCTCTGTTCCTTCTGCAAGAAGATACGTGATGACAAGGGGTATTGGGAACAGGTTGATGTTTACATTCATAAACACACGGAGGCTGATATCAGCCACAGTGTATGCCCTGAATGCATGAAGGTGCATTATCCGACGGTGGGCAAGACTCTGGATTCGGATAAGAAGTGATGTTTCGCGCCGGGGGCAGGGAAGCTGGCCGGCATCCTCCGCCATGTCTTCCCATGTCCCTTTACTGGCCAAGCGCTTTAAGCTCGGCTCGCGCAAGGCAACACTCCCCATCGTACTTCCGACCGATCGCCAGGCATTTTCGGAGACAGTCGACCGCGCCAGTCTTATCGCCCGACAGCAGCCGTTTCATGCCCGCGTAATACCATCCTTCCGCGCGCTGTCCCTTCTCTTTGCCTGTGTCAGACGCGGCCACCGCCGCGATCAAATCGCTCTCGCGGGTCTTGCCAAGCAGCAACTCCGCAATCCGGGCCGGCCACGGGTCGGCGGCCTTGCCGCGCTTGCCAAGGTAAGCCGCGAGTTCCTGGTCCGCGGCCTCTTTCTGGCCCAACTGCGAGCGGACGACCCAGAGCCTCAAGTACGCGTAATCCTGCATCTTTGAGTCCGCCAATTCACAACAGCGGCGGAAATCGGCCTGCGCGTCGCTCCAACGATGTTGCGTATAATAAACACAGGCACGGCAGGAATAGGCGCTGCCGTCTTTCGGATCCAATTCGATGGCTTTGTTAAAGTCCGCAATCGCCTTGTCATCATCACCTTTCCAGCCGTAAGCGAGACCTCGGCAGCGGTAGGCGTAGCCGTTTTTCGGGTTCAGCTCGACGGCGCGAGCGCAGTCGGCCATCGCCCTGTCACAGTCACCCAGGCCACCGTAGGCCATACCGCGGCAGCAGTAAGCGAAGGCATCTGTCGGAACGAGTTCGATGGCGCGGGTACTGTCGGCCAACGCCTTGTCATAATCATGCCGGTTCGCGTAGGCGAAACCGCGGCAGACGTAAGTGGAGGCATTTTTCGGATCGAGTTCGATGGCGCGGGTGTAATCCGCAATGGCCCCCTGGGCATCCTCGCTGTAGAACTTGGCGAGTCCTCGATCTCTGTAGGCAGTCGCATTTGAGGGATCGAGTTCGATGGCGCGCGTGCAATCCGCTTTCACGCCCTGCCAATCTCCTTTCGCGAGCCTGACAGCGCTTCGGTTCACATAGGCCAAGGCGTTCTTCGAATCCAGCTTGATGGCC
>CAZGGF010000111.1:0-7003 GCA_964524715.1 uncultured Verrucomicrobiota bacterium
TTCGCCGCGGCGCGGCTCGCGAACATCGCCGGGCTGACCGCCGCTGCGCTCGCGTCTGCGGCGGACTGCATCTCGCGGCCAACGACACCGCGCCCGCCGTAGGCCACATAGGTTTGGTTGATCTCGCCGCCCAACGCCGCCAGTTTCTGGTCGAACGGCGTGCTGACGACGATCGTGCCGCGGTCCTGGTCAATGCTGGCAAACTGGCCATCCGCGGCGCGCGCCACGTCGCGCCAGCCGTCGGCCTCGCTGTTCGTCGGCGAACCGCAATAGATCGCGTTGACGATGATCCCGCGCGTAATCGCGTCCTTGCACACGTCGGCGGTCGCGAACTGGCGATCCTGCGTCGCCGGCTCATTTCCCGCGACGACGATGATTTTGAGCGCGTCCTTCTCAGCGCTCCACGGCTGCTCCAATACGCTTGTGCGTACGACGCGCGCGACGTATTCGTCGCCGCCGTCGGTGACGAGCGCGGAGAGCTTCCCGTAGACGGCGTCGAGGTCGTCGGTGAGGTCAATCTGTTTGCGGACATAGCCGGTTTCCACGCCATAGCCGGGCGTGCCGTAGGCGTAAAGCGCCACGCGCAGATGCGGCTTGGGTTTCGCCGTCGCCAGTTCGTTGACAATATCCCAGAGCTTCTGTTTGGCCGCGTTGATCAGGCCGTGCATCGAGCCGCTCGTGTCGAGACAGATGACGAGGTCAATCGGACGTTCCTTCTCCGGCGCATTCTTGGCGAACGCGTTGCACGCGAGGCTTGCGGCCCGGGTCAGGGTGAGGATGAGTGTCGTAGTCTTCATGGCATTCCTTTCGGGTTATTCAATGACTTCATAAACTGTGTTATCCAACGCGACCTGCACGTTGCGGCCGACGGCGAACCACGCCAGCGCGTGCGGATGCTTTGCAACCAGGTCGAAGTAATCCTGCGAGTTGAACTTCACTTGGACGCGTCGCGCGTTTGGCATGGCTTGAACATTGGAGTCAATCCACTGGCTGCCGTTTTGGAAGAAAGCCCGGCCGCGAACGAAACGTTGTTGCTGCGTATACTGTGCGACACGCGCGGTCATCCCCGCGGGCGCGGGACCGGCTGCAACAACACTCTGCTGTGCCTCTTCTTTTCCGACAGCGAGCGCTGGGCCAGTGCTGTATGCCAACCTCAACGCAGAGGAACTGCGCGAGCCAGAAACGGCTTGGCCGCCGGCTTTCTCCACATTGAGGCGAGTCCAGTTTCGTCCCATCGCATCGCGCGCCTCGCGGTCGGAATCAAAGCCCTGCAAGGACCGCGCGAGTACCGGCACGTTGCGCCGCGACTCGTCCTCGACGATGAGATAGGCCGTGTAGGGTGTCACGACGCCGTATTTGCGCGCCAGATCGGTCACCTCGTCGCGCAACTCGCGGTTCTCGCCGTGGAGGCGGATTTCGTCGAGAAGGAAGCCAATGCGCCGTGTGGCCCAGAGGCGCGGGATGAAGTCGTGCTCGGTGTCGCGCGAGGGAAACTCCACTTCGTCGGTGAATTTCTTCATGACGCCGTTGATCGTGCCCTCAATGGTGACAGCAGCATGGCCATGGCCGCTGTAGCGGCCCACAACGACGAGTTGCTCGCCCTTGAACAGGTCGGGCAGCGGCGAGGGGTATATTTTGCCCGGCCTGATGTCGCCACCAAAGTGCAACCTGGGATTCGCCAGCACGGGCTCCTTGATCTTGGTGAAGAAGCTCGAGACCTTCAATTCGATGTCCTCGTCGGGCAGCACGTATTGACTGAACGCGCGCGTTGTATCGGTGATATCGTCGAGCAGGTGCGTGTTCACATCGGTGCCGATGCCAAAGCAGAACACACGTGTCTGACCACCGATCCGCCGGACGTTGGAGAGGATTTGCTTCTCGTCGGTAACGCCGACGGTGGGCTGGCCGTCGGTGAGGAAGATGACGACATAGGGCCGGTCGGAGTGGTCGGGGCGCAACTCCAGCGCCTTGCGCAACGCCTCTTCGATGGCCGTGCCGCCGATGGGTTTCAGGCCCTTGATGAAATCAGCCGCGCGCTGGCGGTTCTCCTCGCTCGCTTTGACGAGCTTGTCGAAGAGCGGCTCGGCCTCGGTCGAGAATCGGATCAACTCGAAACGGTCGTTGTCGTTGAGGCTCTCCACGCAGAACTGGAGCGCCTTTTTGGCCTGTGCGAGCTTCCTGCCCGCCATTGAGCCGGAGGTATCGAGCACAAACGCGACATCCTTGGGCACGATGCGGTTGCTCTTGATCTCTGCGCCGGGCGAGGCCAGCAACAGAAAATAACCATCGCCGTCGCCGTTCCTGTAGGTCATCAGGTTGACACCCACGTCGGCATCCTCGGTCGAGAAGACAACCTGGAAATCCGTGTCGGGCCGCACGTTCCTCGATTCGAAGCCGACCGTCGCGTGGCGCGAGTCATGGCGGCGAATCTCGACGTTGTGGCTGGGCGAGTAGATCGTCTTGAGCGGACGTTTGACGGCCAATTCCACCTTCACACTGACGGTCTTGATCGGCGCGGCGGAGAATTTTTCCGTGTTCAGTGGATAGATATAGCTGACCAGCCCGCTGTCAGCGCGCAACACCTGCGAGTAGGAAAGCGTGATGCGTTTGTGGCTGCGTGGCTCAATGGGGAAGATGCGCACCTTGAAGAGGTCGCGGCCGGCGTACTCCAGCAACGCGGGGTCGCGCATTGTGCGGACGATGTCTTCGTAAATGTGGCGGGCCTTGTCGGCAGACAGCAGTTCAGCCTCGACCTGCCGGCCGCCGATTTCCATCGAGAACTTGTTGATCTGCGCGCCCTTCGGTACGGGGAAGATGTAGGTGCCCTCGAGCCGGTGCGGGTTGGGGTTGTAGAACTCTTGATCAATGGCAGTGGTGGCCACCTGTCCATCAATCTTGACGTTGACGTGGTGATAGACAACCTCCAGCGGCGCGAACGCGTAATGGCCGTGCGGCACATGTGTCGGCGTGTGGATGACGATCAGGCCATCGGCGAAAGCGGCGCCGATGATTGCGAAGAAGGTGAGAATCTGAATCCATGTTTTCATACATCCCATTGGACGGCGATGGCCGGAGAATGCTCCCGACAGGATGTGGACAAAACAGCTTCAGAGGGGACTCGACCGCGGAAATGCGTGCGAGGGCATGCCCTTATCAAGTTGCAGAGTCCGGTCCTGTCGTTGTAGGGATAGCACGAAAGGATGCTGACACTCCTATGAAGCCGATCATCACTCACGCCGCCGCTTGCGTCTGGACATGCATCCTTGCCACCGTCCTTGCACTCGCCGCTGAACAACCGGCGGTTCAGTCGTCGCAGTCTGGGCTCTATCGCAAGGCGCTTAAGCTGGAAGAAGCACACGAATTCGCCCGTGCCGAAACCATCTACCGCGATCTGCTCCAGCGTTGCGGCGGCGAGCAGTTGTGGCGGCTGAAGCGCGACGCCCAGCAAGGATTGTCGCGCATTGAGGACATGCGCGCAAAGTTTGTCTGGAGCGAGGCGCAGTTGCAGGAACAATTGGCAAAGACCTACCGCGATTTTCGCCCCTCGGAGATGGCCGAGTGGGAGCGGCGAGGGTGGTTGCTTGCGTGGAAGGTGGATGGCGAGAAGATCTATTACAATACCACCGTCACCAACCTCCAGTTTTGCGACACGGCGATCATGGCCCGCAATGAATCGGCGGCGAAAAATTTCCTGAAGTTCGCCCGGCTGTTCCTCGACGAATCGGCCAGGCTCGACCGGCTTCGCGCGGCAAGCAGCGCGCCGCAGCACTACGTGGATCCTGTGCGCTTCGTGTTTACGACCAAGATTGTGGTGAAGCAGAGCGATCTGCCACCGGGCCGGCTGGTGCGCGCATGGTTCCCGTACCCGCTGCTGACGCCCGCCGCCCAGAACATTCGCACCGTATCCGTGCAGCCGGCAGGCGCGTTGAAGTCCTGCCCGGACGTTGAGGCGCAGGTCGGCATCGCTTGCCTCGAAGTGCCGCGGCCTGAGAAGGAGGATCTCGTCATCGAGATGAAGGTGGCCTTCGACGCTTTCGACACCGATTTCCAGATCGTCCCTGACGCGATTCCGCCTTACGACACGCAGAGCGATCTTTACCGGCGCTTCACGCGGTCCGAGCAACAGATGGCGCTCACCCGGCCGCTCCGCGAACTGGCGCGTTCAGTGGTGGGTCACGAGGACAATCCTTATCGGAAGGCGCGGCTGCTCTACGATTGGGTTTGCGACAACGTGAAATACAGTTTCGTGTGGTGCTGGCGCGATGCGACGTTCACCTACGGCTGCGCGTCGGAAGAAGTGCGGCAGCGGCGCATCGGCGATTGCGTCATCCAGTCGGTATTCTACGCGGCGTTGTGCCGCAGCGTGGGCATTCCGGCGCGCGTTCACAACGGCCCGATTTTCCCGCCGGGGATGAAGAACGACCACGTCTGGGCCGAGGTTTATCTTCCGCGCTTCGGCTGGGTGCCGGTGGATGTCACCTACAGCGAAGTCGCCAGCATGGTGCCCGGCCTGACCGACGCCGAGCGGCGCACGATCCGCAACTTCTTTTTTGGCCGGATGGACCGCTGGCGTTTCGTGACCCAGCGAAGCGATCTGGCGCAGGAACTGATTCCTCTCAAACGCAGCGCCCGCCGCCGCACCACGATGTTTGTGACGCCGGAACTGGAATGCGACGGCCAGGAAGTGCCGAAGCGCACCTATACGTGGAGTTGCGAACCTGAACAGACCAAGGCCATCCAATGAAAATCTTCACGCTCCTTCTTATGATGACGCTGTCCGCGACAGCGGCGGACTTCGACGTCGTACTGCGCAATGGCCGGATTGTGGACGGCTCGGGAAAGCCGGCCTTCGCCGGCGACCTCGCGATCAAGGACGGTCGCATCGCCGCGGTCGGCAAGGTCGCCGGTTCTGGGGCCTCGGAAATCAACGTGGGCGGCAAGATCGTCGCGCCCGGTTTCATTGACGTACACACTCATTCCGAAGACATCCTGAAATATTCCGCCGCCGAAAACTTCCTGCGCATGGGCGTCACGACCGTCGTAACCGGCAACTGTGGCGGCTCGCGCATCGATATCGCCCGGTTCTTCAAAGACCTCGAAGCGACCAACGTTACGCTCAACGTCGCATCGCTCATCGGCCACAATTCCGTCCGCACGAAGGCCATGGGTGGCAGTTTCAACCGTCCGCCCTCCGCCGACGAACTCTCGCGGATGAAAACGATGGTGGAACAAGCGATGAAGGACGGCGCCGTCGGCCTCAGCACGGGTTTGATCTACCTGCCCGGCACCTTCACCAAGACGGATGAGATCGTTGAGCTTGCCAAAGTCGCTGCCGCGCACGGCGGCCTCTACGTCAGCCACATCCGCCACGAGACGGAACAGATCTTTGAAGCCCTCGACGAACTCTGCCGCGTCGCGCGTGAGGCCGGGATTCGCGCGCAGATCTCGCACATCAAGCTCGCCGGGCCGAAGGCATGGGGCAGGGCCGGTGAGGTGCTGGCCATTCTCGACAAGGCGCGGGCCGACGGATTGGACATTGCCCATGACCAATACGTCTACACCGCCTCCAGCACCGGCTTGAGCCGGCTGGTTCCCGACCAGGCCCGTGAGGGCGGCACCAAGAAGTTCATCGAGCGCGTCCGCGATCCCGAACAAAAACGGCTCATCATCGCGGAGATGAAGGCGACGCTGAAACGGAGTTTGCGCAGCGACTATAGCTACGTCTTCATCGCGGATTGCCGCCACGACAAATCGCTCAGCGGCAAGACCGTGCCGCAGGCTGCCAAACTCCGGCGCGGCTCCGATTCCCTCGACGATCAGATCGAGCTTGTCCTCGACCTCGAACGCCACGGCGGCGCCACGGCCATCTTCCACGGCATGAACGAAGCGGATGTCCGCCGCTTTCTCTGCCACCCGCTGACGATGGTGGCCAGCGACGGCGGGCCGCGGGCGCCATCGACCGAGCTGACGCATCCGCGCAGTTGCGGCAACAACACCCGCGTGCTCAGTCGCTACGTGCGTGAACTCAAACTCCTGTCGCTCGAAGAAGCCATCCGCAAGATGACATCCCTGCCGGCGCGGACATTCCGCCTGCAAGGCCATGGCGAGATCAAGCCGGGTTGCGTGGCTGATGTCGTCGTCTTCGATCCCGACCAGGTCGCCGACCGCGCCACCTTCGAGCAGCCACGCGCCTATGCCGTTGGTTTTAGCGATGTCTTCGTCAACGGGACCGCCGTCATCCGGGACGGTTCCCTGACGGGAGCGCGTCCCGGCAAGCCAGTGCGATCATCGCCGACCCGGCATTAAGAACGAGCGTTTGGATTTCTCGCTTTGCCTCCGGCCCAAACCGGGTAAACTGATCGGCATGATCAGAAAACCATCTTCTCGCGCAACCGCGTTCGACACCAACAAGTTTGAGAACATCCATCAGATCGGCGGCATCCGCACCGGCACGCTCGACAGCCATCCGCTCGGCGGGCCGGGCGGGCGCGTCGCACTGGTGGACACCGGCGCAGGACTGCGATTCACCGTCGCTCTCGACCGCGGAGGCGACATCGTGGACGCACGCTTTAACCAGCACGCGCTGTCGTTTCTGACGCCGAACGGCCTCATGCCGCCGAACCACGCGCACCAGACGGGCATCGAGTGGATTTATGGATGGGCAGGCGGTTTGGTAACGACGTGCGGACCGCAGTATATGGGCGGACCGCGCGAGGAAGATGGTGTGAAGACGAACCTGCACGGCCATTACTCGAACTTCCCCGCGGCGATCGAGCAGCTTATCAACCCCGACCCGCACCGCGGCCGGCTCGATATGCAGATCAGCCTCGTCACGCGCGACAGCCGGATGTTCGGGCCGGTGATGGAGGTGCGGCGCACCATCCGCTGCACGCTCGGCCAGCCGGAGATCATCATCGAGGACGAGGTGACAAACCGCGCCGACACCCGCGCAGCGCATCACTGGCTCTACCACTGCAACCTCGGTTATCCATTGCTCGACAGC
>CAZGGF010000112.1:0-89864 GCA_964524715.1 uncultured Verrucomicrobiota bacterium
TGACGGCGATGCGTCGGGGGACGTTGAACATCAACGGGACGGCCATCGCGGGCACGCCGGCGAAGGAGGAGGAGTTTACGTACGATCCGACGGGGAACTGGATGAACTACCTGACGAAGGTGTCGGGGACGGTGGAGTTGGTTAAGGACCGCGGGCACAGCAAGGCCAATGAGACGGTGGCGTTGGACGGCTCCAGCGCCACGGTGGCGTGCGACGCGGCGGGGAACATGGTGCGGATGCCGAAGGTGGGAAGTTGGACAACGGCGCAGACGCTGACGTGGGACGCGTGGAATCGCCTGGTGACAGTGAGCGAAGGCGAAGAGACACTGGCGGAGTACGAGTATGACGGGTTGTTCCGTCGGACGACGAAGACGGTGACGGCCAGCGGCCAGGGGGACGTGAAGCACTTCTACTATTCGAACCAGTGGCAGGTGTTGGAGGAGCGCGGGACGGAGACGGGCTCGGCGCAGCGTCAGTTCGTGTGGGGATTGATGGGGATGGACGACCTGATATTGCGGGACGAGACCGAGGCGGAGACGCCGCGGCTGTACGCGGTACACGACACGATGCACGTGATAGCGATCACGGACGCGGCGGGGACGGTGGTGGAGCGCTACGGGTATGACGCCTTTGGCAACAGCCGGGTGATGGACGGGAGCTTCAACGACCGGACGGCGTCTCTCTACGACTGGGAGACGAGGTACTGCGGGTATCGGTGGGACAGTGAGACGGGGTTGTATCAAGTGCGCTATCGGTATCTGCACGGCGGCCTGGGACGATGGCTCAGCAGAGACCCCATCGAGGATGAAAGATTTGGCATTGTTGCCATTGGTGTCATGATCAAAACAGTGATGAGCCTGTATGGCTATGTGCTGAACAGTTCGATTAGCGGTATTGATCCATCGGGACTTGAGGGGGACTGGGATCCATGTTCAAACGAATCCGGCGAGGAGCCACTTCCAGAACCCCAACCGGTACTTGACCCGGAACAAGTGAAGGCAATAGACGACATGCGAAAAGGCACTGCCAATAAGGGGACGCTAACGCCGCAGCCGCCGGAAGGAAAACCGGCAATTCCTGTGCCTCCTAATGGACCATCAGGCAAAAAAAATGAAATCAACCTTGGCGTAGAAGAGAAAGCTCCAGGAACCAAAACAGTAACTGCAGAATTAACGATAGGCGGAACTAAGATCAAGTTCGATGTCACAATGAAAGAAGATAAAAAGGGAGATATTTCAACAGTGGGTGGCAATGGTACTATGGAGAAGGACCTTGGGAAGGGCTATGGAGCTGGAGTCGGAATCGGGATTGAGCAGGGCCCGAAAGGCCTTAATGGCAATGGCTTCATTTACATAAGAGCACCACTCCCATTAACATTCCCACTGCCATTTTTGCCAAAATTATGGTAGCGGGCACTGCTTCGGTTGAATGACAATGGTGATGCGACCGCTTGCATCTGGTATAGGAATAAATATATATGTATGTAAATGAACGAATAATGGCAGATGTGTTTGCTACACGGTGCGTTAATGGTCCCAGTCCTTAGACTGTGGGAGTGGGAACAAAGCCAATATGGAACTCACAATGAATCCGCAAACTCATTTCTTGAAATGGATAGTGTTACTTTGTCTTGCTTTACCCATCACCGCCCAAGCGCAGACGACCGCAGAGGAGTATTGCGACCACGGCGACACCAAACAAGCGAAGGGGGATTTCGATGGAGCGATCGCCAACTATGATCGCGCCGTCGCGCTAGATGGCAAGTATGTTCGAGCCTATGTCGGCCGTGGATTAGCCAAGTGCCAGAAGCGGGATGCGGACGGTACGATTGCCGACTGTAACAAAGCCCTCGAACTTGCCCCCAAAGACGTGGCTTCCCGCCTTCTCCTCGGAACTGTCTATAAATGGAAGCGTGAATACGACCGGGCTATTGCGTATTTCACACAAGTGCTTGAATTGGATCCGACTTGCGACGCAGGTTATATTGAACGCGGTAATGCGGAGGTTGAGAAAGGCGACTTGGACGGTGCGCTTGCCGACTACAGCCGGGCCATCGAACTAAAGACAACAGGCATCTCCGCTTATATCGGCCGCGCCGCCGTCCGGAACAAGAAGGCCGACTTCGATGGTGCCATTGCTGATTGTGAGAAAGCCCTTCGGGTTGAACCCAAGTCTTCCAAGGTCTACAAGAATCTCGGTGATGCCCATTTCGGCAAGGAGAACTATGTCTTGGCCATTGCCGATTTTGATCAAGCTATTGCTCTGGATCCCGGGAATTCGGAAGCCTTTCGAGAGCGGGGCCGTGCAAAAGCCTGCAGGGGCGATCTGGAAGGAGCGTATGCGGATTTCGAACGGGCCATCGAATTCAATCCGAAGAATGGCAAAGCGTTTCGCGGTCGCGGCCGAGCTAGACTCATCAAGGGTGACATCAGCGGCGCGCTTGAGGACTTCAACCGGTCCATCGAACTCGATCCAAAAGATGATGTTGCTTACGCAGGACGTGCATCGGCCAAAACAATGAAAGGCGACCTCGACGGAGCAATTGCCGATGCCACGCGCGCGATCAAACTCAATCCGAAAGAGGAACTCGCCTACGTAACCCGCGCGGCAGTCAGGCTGATGAAGCGCGACGCCGACGGGGCGATTGCCGATGCAACGCGCGCAATCGAACTCAATCCGAAAGGCAGCACCGCCCATACAAGCCGTGGATCGGCAAAAGTCTTGAAGGGCGACTTGGACGGGGCCATTGCTGATAGCACTCGGGCCATCACGCTCAATCCTAAAGATGACACAGCTTACCTCAACCGAAGCGCGGCCAAGATTAGGAAAGGCGATTGGGATGGGGCCGTTGCTGACAGCACTCGGGCCGTCGAACTCAATCCCAAGGATTTTGAACCTTATGGTAACCGAGGCATGGCCAAGTTGTTCAAGAATGACTTGGACGGAGCGGCGGCTGATTTGAATCGTGCCGTCGAACTCAACGGACGGAAAGCTTCGGTCTACACCAACCGTGGTCTTGTGCATTACCTCCGGCGCAACTGGCAAGAAGCACTGGTGGATATTCGCAAGAGTCTTGAACTGGGACCGAATGAAGAGATGAACTTAATGGTTTGGTTGGTTCGGGCGCGTCTGGGCGAGAAGACACTTGCGGATAAAGAACTGGCTGCTCATTTGGAGAAGACGGGCAAAGTCAAGGGAGAGATTTGGCCGGTCAAATTAGCGCGCTTTCTGCTGGGCAGGATCGACGAGCGCGATTTGATTACCGCTGCCGCGTCGCCTGACGCCAAGGAGAATCGAGACCGGCACTGTCAGGCTTGGTTCTGGGTGGGCATGAAGAAGTTGCTGGCCGGCGACAAAGCCGCTGCTGCCGATTGTTTTCGCAAATGCCTGGCGACAGAAGCAAAGGGCGAGATGGACTACCATTTTGCTCAAGTCGAACTGAAGGCGCTGGGTCGGTGAAGGGGTGTGGAAAGACGTGGCGAACAATGATGATGACTGCAATTGTTGGTCAGAGTATTGAAGCATCTGCTTTCGCTGCTGTTTTTAGAAGTCACAGAACATGAAGCTGCAATTTCACATCTGGAGGTGGTTGCTTCTCTTCTGTTTTGTCCTGCCTATTGGCACTGATGCGCAGACGACGGCGAAGGAGTATTGCGATCGGGCGACGGCGAAGATTGAGAAGAACGATGTGGACGGCGCGCTGGCTGATTGTAATCAGGCTATTCAACGGGACCCCACGAATGCCACTGCTTACGTCATTCGCGCGCGTGCCAAAGGCAGAAAAGGTGATCTGGATGGAACGAAGATTGACTGCGACCGTGCCATAGAGCTCGACGCCAAACTCGCACGGGCCTACGCCGTTCGTGGAAAAACCTACTTCCATCAAGGGCACATTGAGCAGGCCATGGCGGATTTGAATCACGCCATCGAACTCGATCCGGAAGATGTTTACGCACAGAATAGTGTGAGTGTGGCCAAGGCCAGCAGGGGTGACTTCGACGGGGCGATTGCCGCATGTAATCGTGTGCTCCAGATCGATCCTCGCAATGTGGATGCTTACGGCAACCGCGGTGTTTTCAAGCTCATGAAACAAGATTGGCAAGGTGCGAAAGCGGATAGCACACGCGCCATCGAACTCAGTCCATCAGATGCTGGGGCCTATGCGAATCGAGCGTGCGCTAGGCTCTCTTGTGAGGATGCCCAGGGCGCCATTGCTGATTACACTCGAGCCATCGAACTGGCCCCGAAGAACAGCGAGAATCACAGAGGCCGAGGACTTGCACGACTTAAAAACGGTGATGCCAAGGGTGCGATTGCTGATTACACTCGAGCTATCGAACTGGACCCGAAGAACAGCGAGAGCCACAGCGGTCGGGGACTTGCACGACTTAATAACGGTGATGTCGATGGAGGAATTCTGGATTGTGATGAGGCCGTCAAACTCAACCCTGAGAATGCCAATGCGTATAAAAACCGAGCCGCTTCCAGGCTTGTTAAACAAGATTGGCAAGGTGCGAAAGCGGATAGTACACGGGCTATCGAACTCAATCCATTAGATGCTGGGGCACATGGGAACCGAGCGCGCGCCAGACTCTTGAGCGATGATGTCAAAGGTGCCATTGCTGATTACACGCGTGCCATCGAACTCGATCCGAAGAACAGCGACAACTACAGCGGTCGGGGCCTTGCTCGATTTAAAAACGGTGATGTCGATGGAGGGATTGCAGATTATGATGAGGCCATCAAACTCAACCCCAAGAATGCCAATGCCTATCAGAACCGAGGTTTTCTCAGGCTGAGGAAACAAGATTGGCAAGGTGCGAAAGCGGATAGCACGCGCGCTATCGAGATCGATCCATTAAATGCTGGAGCCTACGTGAATCGAGCGTGGGCCATGCTCTCTGGCGGTGATGTCAAGGGCGCTATTGTTGATTACACTCGCGCCATCGAACTCGCCCCGAAGAACAGTGGCAATCACAGCAGTCGAGGATTTGCACGATTTAAAAACAGTGATGTCGATGGAGGGATTGCAGATTGTGATGAAGCCATCAAACTCGACCCCAAGAATGCCATCGCCTATCAGAATCGTGGTTTGGCTCACTTTATGAAGCGTGCGTGGGCCAATGGGCTCGCCGATTTCCAACGGAGTTGTGAACTGGATGAGCGCGGACAGTACAAGGCTTACATAATGATTTGGCTCATTCGTTCGCGATTGGGCGAGAAGGAAGCGGCCAACAAAGCGCTCGAGAGGTATCACGACATCATCTCAAGCGTTGATCCAGGACATTTGGGGGGAAAGGTGAGTCTCTTTTTGATTGGTCGTATGAGCGAGAACGATTTGATTGCCGCTGCCGTGTCGCCTGACGCCAAGGAGAATCGAGACCGGCACTGTCAGGCTTGGTTCTGGGTGGGCATGAAGAAGTTGCTGGCCGGCGACAAAGCCGCTGCTGCCGATTGTTTTCGCAAATGTCTGGCGACAGAAGCAAAGGGCGAGATGGACTACCTTTTTGCTCAAGCCGAACTGAAGGCGCTGGGCCAGTAGGGGGAATTGGGGCGGACACGGCGACGAACTGAGGAAGAAATTGCCGTAGAATTTGGAATGTGGGGGCGAAGCGGACGCCAGTCCGCAAACTAACCAAGGGGGGGACGAATGACGAAGATCTATTCGGCGGGAGCAGATAATCAAGCCGACGGGGAAGCAATGACACTTGGGGTGGGTGCTGTTGTACAGGAGCGTTCACTGCCAACGATCGCGCAAGCGAAGACGTTTGCCCGAGCCATCCTCACGGGCAAGTATGTTGCCCGCGAGGTGGTGGCTCAACGTCTGGAGATATGTCGGCGATGTGAGAAACGCAGGATCACGCAGGCGGGCGTGGAGTGGTGCGGCATGTGCGGTTGCAAGGTGGGCCGCAAGGACCGTGAACTGGACAACCTTGCCGCCTATGAGGAGAAGCTGCCGAAGTGGGGCTGCAAACACCCACTTCGAGGTGAGGGCAGGGGCTGGCCGTTGGCGGGCGTAGTGAATGGCGAGGGCGCAACTGCCGATCGATAGCTGGAGAGAAAGAGGCCAAGTAGTCGTCGGGACCCACGGGTGTTTGCGCCACCGGTAACGGCGGCAAGTGCGGTTGACAATGCTCAGCAGTCAGGTCGTCATCCAGTTCGAGGCCGAGCCATGAGGCGAGGGAGGGTCCGCGACTCAAGCGTTTTGCTGGAGCCATACTGGGCGGCAAATGTGTCGCTTTTGATGTGCATGCGGCCTCATCTTCATTTTGCGCACCGTCGGGAAGTCCACAAGGCAGTACGGGTGCGGAGGGACCAGTGGGGAGGGAGGTGGGGTATGAGTTGGAACCCGGCAAGGCCAAACGCCGGCGACCGGCTGTTGCCATGACCTTGCCGCCGGGCACTGCTTCGGGGTGCGGACAGGGACGCGGTTCCCTGAGTGGGGAGGCCAATCGACGAAATCTACGTTTATGATTTCCCTGGGCTGTATGGCGGCGCCGGCACTGAGCTGCACCACCAGATAGCGGCGTGGCTGAAGTTGAAATTGAAGGTGCACCTCATTCCGACCCATAGGGGTTACAAGAACGAGCCGCAATACCCGGAGATGATGGCGCAACTGCCAAGAGATTCGGGTATCCAACGATCCTCATGCATACCGATACGGACCCTGTGTGATTTTTCAACCTGTCTGCCAGGATGGTTTCAGTTGCGGAAGCATTTGCTGGAAACCGTGGCGCAGGCAGATCCTTCACTGTTTCCCTTGCCCCCGTCGAACTCACTTGCGTCAGTGGACAGAGGTGAAACGGTGGCACAGAATTCATACTCTTCTGGAAGGCGTGTCTACAGTCTGTTCCACTGGCCGAGGATGCCGAAGGTGTCGTGCCAGTGCATTACGTTAGGTACGGTGCAGACTGTTTCTGAAGTGCCCGGCAACGCATTATACGTACCCGCTGCACAAATAGGATCATCCTTTCGTTGGATTCGGGGGGTGGGCGATGGCGCGTGATCTGCGAGCCCTTCACTGTGTTAAGCCTGCCGAGGATTTCCACATCCCCTTTTCGCCAGTGCTGACGGGCGTGCTCCCTTTGTACTGGCTTTGGCGAAACGCCCTTATCAAGCGGCTTGTGCACAATGGGGCAGATGACGCGTGTATATAAAAACACCTACATAACAACTAACAGCCGGCCTCATAGACCTGCTGGGGGTCGTGTGATATTCAACTGGGGCATCGGTGAAGATTGTTTAGCGGGGGTGCGAGCATTGGGACGTGCGTGCGGGAACAGTGACATGAGGAGTGTTGCTGGCAAGGGGAAGCGTGATCATTCCACATGTGTCAGTCTCCGATTGCCGCAGGCAGGGGCGAGGCTGCGACTTGAAGGGACTGATGGAAGTCGGCAATGCAAACGCAATCCCGATGGATTCCAAGGCGCAGCGCAGTTGTGTGCGAGGGAGAGGTGTGTCGTCTTCTCTTGCATAACGGACACGCGAATCAGCCATGAACTTCGAGCGGGAGCAACAGGTGATACAGACACGAGATGTCAGCGCGACGGTTGTTAGAAATGGACGGCATATGGGGGGGCAGGGGACGAGAGCCAGGGAGTTGTGTTTCGGTGATTCCACCGGCAGGCGCGTTACACTTCAAGTAGTGGAGAGGCGGATAGCCGCTTGCCGGGAGTGTGACAAGCGTCGGGTGTTTCCGGGGGGTGTGGAGCGGTGTGTGATTTCCGGCCACAAGGTGAACGACAAAGACGGCGGGGGCGATTGCCTCGTGTTCTACGAGGAAAGCCTGCCACGGTGGGGATGCAAGCACCCACTGCGCCATGCGGGGAAGGGCTGGCCATTGGGCGTCGAAACAGGGGCCGGCAGCCGGCCACAAAACGAAATGCAGACGGAAGAAGTCTCTTCCCGGCCATCCGCCTCCGCAGGGTGTTTGCCGCCACAGGACCCACAGAAGACTGTCCAGAAGCCAGCGCTGTTGTTTACGCCGGACAAGCGGCAGGTTGACTTGGGAAATACTTATCGCGGACGAAGTTGTTTTCTTATTTGCGGGGGACCGTCCTTCAGCAAACTCGATCATGCGAAGCTGCGACAGCCGGGCATTCTGACGATGGGCGTCAACAATAGTGCGAAGACATTCCGTCCTCATCTCTGGACATGCGTAGACAACCCGGACCATTTCCTGCGCTCAATCTGGCTGGACCCGGCCATTGTCAAGTTTGCGCCGATGAAACATGCTGAGGCGTGGGTGTTTGATTCTGACCAATGGAAGCACACCTCAACAATGGTCGCAGAATGTCCAGCGACGTTTTTCTATCAGTGCAACAGCCAGTTCGATGCATCGAGATTCCTGACCGAACCAACGATCAGTTGGGGCAACGACAACAAACATGGCGGTGCGCGTTCGGTGATGTTGGTTGCGATCCGCCTGCTTCACTACCTGGGCGTGCGGCGGATATTCCTGCTGGGATGCGACTTCAAGATGACGACCGACTATTGTTATCATTTCATCCAGGAACGCAACCCGGACTCGGTGAAGGTCAATAATTACATGTATCGAGTGCTGGGAGATCGGCTCAAGCAACTGCGGCCGATCTGTGAAGCCGCGGGTTTGCGGATTTACAACAGCAATCCCGAGAGCAAGCTGGAGGCATTTGAGAAGATCAGCTTTGACCGTGCTGTGGCGATGAGTCTGGAGGAGTGGGGGAACATTGACGTGCCCGCCGAGCGGACCACGGGACTCTATGATCGTCCGAAGTCCGAGGCGCCGTTGCATCGCCCCACAATGGGTTTGCCTGAGAGCTACAAGCCGGGTCTCACCGTCATCACCTGCACGCGCAATCGCCAGGGCGCTTTCAAACTGTTGGAACGATGGATGGGGCGGCAAACACGCAAGTGGGATCAATGGATCGTAGTCAACGATGGCAAGGAGCGGTATGAATACACGCTTGGGCAGGAGGTGGTCACGCGCGTGCCTGTGCAAGGGGAAGGACATTCGCTCGCGGCGAACCTTCTGGCCGCGCTGCCGCGAGTTCGCTACGAACATATCGTCTTCGCCGAGGATGACGACTGGTTGGGGCCGAAGTATCTGGAGTCCATGACCCATGCTTTGCAGAAGGCGCCGCTGGCCGGGAACGTCCCGGCGCGCTACTACAACGTTGCAACAAAACGCTGGCAGGAAATGCGAAACCGCGCTCACGCGAGCCTGGGCCAAACCGCCGTACATGCCAAAGTACTGCCTCTTCTTGCTGAGATCGCGCGCTGCGGCTCTCCCTGGATGGATACCGCCCTGTGGCACAAGTGGCCGGGGAAGAAGAGATTAATCCAGTCCAGGGGACTGCACGTAGGCATCAAGGGCATGCCTGGGGAACATGGCATTGGAGTGGGGCATCGCGTTGCGTTTGGCAAGCCTGATGCAAAGGCGAATTGCGGTACGTTGCGGAACTGGATTGGAGAAGACGCAAATGCATATCTTGATCCCGAAGTAGTAAAGGTGGCGCGGACAGCGGCCAGTCACCAGATAGGTTGTGTCATTACTTGTCACAACTACGGGTGTTACCTGCGCGAGTGTATCGAATCGTGCCTGAGGCAGACTGTGCCCTTTGCAGCGATTGTCGTGGTGGACGACGCCTCCAAGGATGACACCAAGGCAGTGGCAAAAGAGTACGTTCCAAGCGCCGCATCCAATGGGATACAGATAGCGGTTGACTACATGCGCGTAAATCTTCGGAATGCCGGGGGGGCTCGGAATGCGGGCTACTGCAAGCTGTTGTCTTTGGTGCCAAATACGACGCACGTGATCTTCGTGGATGCCGACAACGCGCTTGTCCAGGATTGTGTGGCGACGCTGCTGCCGAAACTGGACGATGTGCGGGTGGGGGTGGCGTATGGCAACCTGTTGAGCTTCGGGGATCGCACTGGTGTGAATACCAATATCAAACCGTGGTCGCGGGGCGCATTGCAGGAACGCAACATTGTCGACGCGTGTGCGCTGATTCGACGGGAAGCGTTGGACCAGTTGGGTGGATGGGAGACATGCGTATACCGCATGGAAGACTGGCTCACTTGGTTCAAAATGGAGGCGAACGGGTGGCTATTTGCGTTTGTTCCTGCCGTCACGGTTAGATACCGCGTTCACCGTGGCCAGAAGAGTGAGCGCGTCGATCTGAATGAGATTGCCGTGCAACACGCGTGGCGCATTGCCGTAGTCACGCCGTTCTGCGGGCGGCGATGGTCACTGGCCCGGTATGAGACGGTCTTGCAGTCGTTGGACTGGCCGCGCGAGAACCTGTTCGTGGTGGCTGTGGACAACTCCAATTCAAAGACGTTTGGCACAGCACTGCGGCGCGTACTGGATCGGGTGCATATCCGCCACATGATCGTTCCTTGCTCTGCAACGATTGACGGCACCCCGGGCGCCCAGTTTGCCGACGACGCGACCAAGCGCACAAGCCTCTGTTATCAGTTCAACATGCACATTGGGCGGTTGTGGGTCGCCGGACGCCAGTTTCTGCCTGCGTGGGCGACGCATGTATGGACATTGGAAGATGACATTGAACCACCGCCGGGCGCGCTGGGTGTGTTGGTTTCAGCGTTGTGGCAGGATTGTAGAGCGTCGGTTGTGACTGGGTTTGCGCGAAATCGATTCAGCAAGCGCTGGATGATGTATCGCGGCGATCATTGTGTAGTGCCAACACATGGCACGGTGGAGGTGGATCGTTCAGGATTCTACTGCGCCCTCTGGAAACGGTCGGCGTTTGACCGGGTTGTGTTGGCGCCTTCATACGCACGGACTGAACGCGGACGAGGCTACTACGATTGGATGGCATATGACTCCGTGCATTTGGGCGGTGGCAAAGTGCTGGCGGCTGGCAACGTGGTGTGCAAGCACTGGGTGAAGAATGGGGATGCGCTTTGAAGATCAACGTCACATCAACGCCTCACCGCGATTGGAAGGGACAGGGCATGGGCACGGGTGCGGTGAGATTCAAGACTCTCCATGCAGTGTCGTGGCGGTAATCGTGCGCAGCGTGGATTTGGAACTGTATGAAATGTGTTGTTGCAATCAATCAATGGAGTTTGGAGGGCAAGCGCAGGTGGCACGAGCATCTGGCTGTTGTCATTAACTCGCTGTTGGCGAATACTCGTTTCCAGCCAATCTTGCTTTGGACAGGGGACCCGGTTCATCCAGTAGTTATTGCGCTTCGACAGTGGATAGAAGTCATTCTCAGCACTCAGATGTTCGAGTCGATCATTGCGCCCATTGTTGAACCTGGGCCCCCGTCGACGTGGCGCAGGGAAGTGTGCCGCGTGGTGATGTCAAAATGCGAGTTGCCGTTTCTACTCAAGGACGACTGCTACGTTGTATCGGACGTTGACACATTGTGGTTATCCGAGCCGCCCATTCCCCAGTTTACCGCTGCACTGTTGGCGGTTCCGAATTTTCGTACACTATACGGTGGTATGCTGCTCGTCGATCGCGGCAAGTGGCTTGCAGAACACGACAGGCTGGTCAACGTTGCACAAGAATTGCTCCCCGCTCGAGGTCGATGCTATGAGGAACCGGTTCTTGCAAGAACGTTCCAAGGCAAGTGGGCGGCTCTGCCGAAGGGGTGGCAGAAATTCACATATGATGAGTTGGAGGAGAAAGCATGCGTCGTGCATTTTCACGGACCCAAGATGTCGCAGATACGGGCATTCACCGCGGCGATTCCTGCGAAAAGAAACGTAATCGTCGACATGTTCCTCAAACATAAGGAACGGTATCAACATTGGATGGGAATTGCAGAACAGTACTACAACAAACCCTATCCGATCTATGACGCTCTGGAATCCGTCCTGAATAGCATATCAAAGCCGCCACAGGTTGCTTCTGCTGACCGTGGTCCTGTCACCAGTTCATCCGGGGCGATCGTGTGACATCTGTGAGGTGGCATCGTGCGGGTAATGTGGACTGGTACAACGGTGCGCCGCGTTGGCTGGCCTGGAGAAACGAGTTTCCTACTCCAGAGAAGATTCTGGAGGCAAAGCAGAATGCGGGTATGCATTGCGTGCTCGGAGGCACAGTAAATGGAGGTGAATGTGATCGAAGTTCATGTCGTGACCGCGACTTATGGAAATTGTTCAATTGTCCGGGAGTGTATGGAATCGTGGCTGCCTTTGCCCGTGGGTTGGAAATTGTGGGTGTACGACAGCAAGGTGTCCGCGCATGACGGAACGAGAGAATATGTGCGCTCGATATGTTCGAAAGTTGACGGCACGTGCATCGATGATGGCCGGAACCTGTTGCACCCTTTGGCAATTGAACAACTGCTCGTGCACATCAAATCGGGATGGATACTGCATCTGGACTCGGACGCAAAACTATTGGATCGCAGTTTCTACGACTGGGTGGCGGCCGATCCTCCACGAAGTCGAAATAAACAGTGGGGTCGTGTGACGCGTTGCGAACCGCGAATGGATGAGCATCCGCGCGGCTACAGGCTTGTGTTACCACGTGCGTTTGCGTGGCTGATGTTGGTGGATCGGGGGTTTTTGCTGGAGCATGAACTCAGGTTTGATGGTGTCGGAATTCGTGGCAGGCGCGATGGTGGATTTCTTCCCAAGACCGTGCCAGAGGCGGTCGCGTCTGGGAAGGAAGAGATTCAAGTATTTGGGGATACGGGATGGCAGATATTTTGGCAGGCCCTTGGGATGGGCGTCTTCGGCGAGTTTCCAGATCGGGCATGGTGCTGCTGGGAACACAAGTGTGGCGCATCGCAGAAGTGGAAGAACATCAACGAGCCTCAGCTCAAACAAAAGGGTTTGCTATGACCGTCTTGCCGCGGATGGGAAGGGGTGCCGCGCCGCAGTCGTACTGCGGACCTGAAAGTTACCGTTTCAGAACAGTGCGCGAGTGTTGGCATGCAGAGTGATAGTGAGGACGAGTTCATGTTTCGGGGGAGAGAGACGACAGGTCACATCAGAAATGAAAACGGTTGCCGGTGAGAAGAACATAATCATGCCGAATATCCATCACGTGGAACTGGACATCACTTACACGTGTGGATACGGCTGTCATAATTGCAACCGCTTGACGCACCTGCTTCCTGGACGGAAATGCGAAGAGACATCCGTTGGACAAGTCCGTCACATGTTGGATGAGTCGGTACGGCTGGGCCACAAATGGAAACGAATGTCGATTCTGGGTGGGGAACCAACACTCCACCCGCACTTCATTGAGGTGGTTCGGTGTGTGGTGGATTATCAGAAAGTTGCCAATCCGGGTGTCGAAATTCAAATCGGAACGAATGGCGTATCTGGCGTGACAAGGAATAGACTGGCCGAGGTGAGGGGCCGCTGGCCAACCGTGAGAATATTGGATACGAAGAAGACGACGCAAGCTCAGCCGTTTACGGCAATTACATTAGCCCCGCGGGATAGACAGGAATATGCTGCAGATCACCAATACTGCGGCTGCAAGATCGCCGCCAGGTGTGGGCTGGGGTTCAACTACAATGGGTACTACTGTTGTGCAATCGCTGGCGCCATTGACCGCGTGTTCCGGATTGGGACGAGAATCAACAGCGTTGCAGATTTGAAGCCGGAAGCGTTTGCGGCCACCTATAACGACTTTTGCAGCAAGTGTGGACATTACGGCACCCCGATCAGGTTGACCGAAACCGCGATAAGCACGACGTGGAGGGATGCACTGAAACGGATGCACGGATGACAGCGGAGCCTGTACGTTTTTCGGCTCAGCGGGGCGCGCCGACTGCTACGCGAAAACCGAGATCGCAAGCGGCATAGTTGGGCGCAACAGACCGCCGACTGGCACATCGCCAGTTGTTGCAGCCAGTGAATGTGCCGCTTCTTCCTGCTTTTCTCGACGGATTGTCTTTAAAACACTCTTCGTGTGCCTCCTGGGGGTCGAAATCATCCAGACACAATTCCCACACGTTGCCTAACATGTCTGCCAGTCCGAACTTATTCCGCCCACGTGTTTTGAAGCTGTCGACGGGAGCCATATGCAGGAAGCCATCGTCGCCACCGACAAAATTCACCCGGCCATTGCCGTCTTCCCTTCGATCACCCCACCAGAACTTGGTGTGTTTTCCCCCTCGGCACGCGCATTCCCACTCAGCCTCAGTTGGCAGCCGGCAGACCATGCCAGCCGTGAGTTTGTTTGCTTTCTTTTCGGTATCCGTCAACCACTGACAAAATGCGATGGCGTCATTCCAGCTCACACATGACACCGGATGATTGTCTGCGAGCGAACAGCCATACCCTGGATTCTTCCAGTTTGCTCCCTTCGTGCCGCCAAGTGTGCCGTTGTTTGGGTTGATCGTCAGGGCGTTGCCCTGTTTCTCCGCGTCGGTGACATATCCTGTTGCGTCGATGAACTTGCGCCATTGAGCCACGGTCAGCTCTGTTCGTGCCATCCAGAAACCGCTTGCGATCTTCACCTTCCGTTGCTTCTTGCCTTCGCTCTTGAGCACGTCCGGACCATAGGCGCGGGCTAGTGCCCAGTCCTTCTCTTCCTGTGTGCTGCCCAGAACAAACTCACCGGGTGGAATCCAGACCAGTTCGATGCCGGTGGAGGTGGTTATGGTCTTTTCTGAACCGGTGGGCGCTGCGGCAGTTGCAGGAGCTGTGGAAGTCGCAGCCATCGGCCGCGCGATGGATGTGGGTGGTTGTACAGCAGGGCGGATAGTTGCCCAGAATGTGGCGGCGGGCTTGTCGTTGATCTTTGCCAGCGTTTTGATGCCGCGCAGCAGTTCCGTGTCGCGATCGGCCACGAAATCGCATTTCAGTTCCTGCAACGGCAAGGCTTTCAATGACGAGAGATCGGTGACTCTGGTGTTGTTGCACCAGAGCACGGTCAATGGCATGCCTTCGAGCGGATACAGATCAGCTACTTCAGTGTCGTTGAAACTCAGCACGGTCAGCCGCATGCCGGTCAGGGGCGCGAGGTCTTTGATCTGCGTGCCGCCACAGCTCAGCACGGTCAGCGGCATGCCTTTGAGAGGGGAAAGATCACTGATGGCGTTGCCCTGGCACCACAGCCCCGTCAACGGCAGCCCGGCCAATGGCGATAGATCGCTCACCGCGCCCTTTTGGTTGAGCGCCGTCGGGGCCATGCTGAGTCTCTTCAGCCACTTCAACGCCTTCAGGGGCGCAATGTCGGTGACACCCACGGTCGAAAACGCCAGTTCGGTGACCGCTCCGCTCTCGATCTTGTGCGACTCTTTGCCGTCGAACTGTGGATTCAGTTCCTTGAGCTTCGCCATCACATGCGTGATCTGTTGCTCGGGTGGAAGTGCAGCGACGGATTTGATGAACGCGGAGTCGGCATCGGAGACTCGGGATTCGGGAGTCGGGATTCGGGATTCGAGACTCGTGACGCGTGATTCGGGAGTCGAGGCGGGTGCGGGTTTCGCAGCGGCGGCGTCTTTACTCGTTTCGGTTGTGGGCGGAACAGGATTGCTGGTGTCAGGGGTGGGCGCGGATACTGGGGGCGCGGTCGTCGCATCAGTGTTGGCGTTCGCAGTTGCAGCGGGCGGCGCTTGCTGAGCCATGATTGGCTGGGTCTCAGCAGGTTTCGGCGGTAGCGCGGACGTAGCGGTCTCGGTCGATGAGGCGGGTTGGGCCGGAGGGCCCTTGTCGCCAGCCGGTTTGACGGTCTCGGAAGGGGAGGGTGTTGTTGCTGCCTTCGCAACTTCAGTCTGTGGCGACCCCGCCGTGGCGTTCGGTGGTGGTTGCGCGACACTGGCCGGTGCCTTCGCCTGTATCTGCTGCGGGGCACCGCCTTTCCACGGTGACCAGAGGAGGACGACCGCGGCGACAGCGACCACTGCTCCCGCTGCGATGCCATAAATCAAAGCCCGCGAACGTGGTTTGGGGGCCGGGATGGGTCCTTGCGTGATTTGATCGTGGGCGGCGAACAACTCCGTAACCAACTCATCGTAGCTCTGCTGCCGCTGATCGCGGTCCTTCGCGAGCATCTTGTTCAACAGCGTGACAATGGCCGGTGGACAATCGGGCATGACCGCCAGAATGTTTGGAGGTGGTTCATTGACGTGCTTGAGAATCACGGCGACCGGATCCGATGCTTCATAGGGCACACGACCCGTCAGCATGTGATAGAGCGTGCAGCCCAGACTGTAGATGTCGGCTCGGAAATCAATATCCGGACGCCCGTGGGCCTGTTCGGGGCTGATGTAATGCGGTGTGCCCAGCGCCATACCGGTGGAGGTCAACTGGCTCGCGTTTTCGCTGACGCACTTGGCCATGCCGAGATCGGAGAGCTTCACATGGCCTTCGTTGGAAATCAGAATGTTGCTGGGCTTGACGTCGCGATGGATCAGTTGAGCCTTTTGCCAGGCATAACTCAGCGCCTGCGCGATGTGGGCGGCAATCGCCAGCGATTCAGTGGGTGGAATGCGGCCTTCACGCGTGAGGCGGTCTTGCAGTGATTCGCCATTCACGTACTCCATGGCGAGGTAATGGATGCCCTTGAATTCGCCGGCGGCGAATACCTGGACAATATCCGGATGGCTGAAACTGGCGGCGGCGGCGCCTTCGCGGCGGAAGCGCTCGATATAGGTCTCGTTCTCAGCGAGGTGGGGTGGTAACACCTTGATGGCGACGTTTCGATTCAGGGATGACTGTTTTGCAAGATAAACCGTCCCCATCCCGCCTTGGCCGAGACTGGACAGAACCTCAAACTCCCCGATGGATTGACCTTCAAGTGTCGGCATGCTCGGTGCCTTGTGCGCAGCATCGTACCTGCGGGTCACGGCTTGTCAAGATTGGCCATGGGGGGTGCTACGGATCCTTGGGGTTCTTCAAGAACTCCGCTGCAGGCATATTGTTGATAGTCGTCAGGGTTGTGATGGATTGGAGCACTTTTGCGTTTCGAGTTACTATTTTTAGGTCGCAACGGAGAACGCGTAACGGCAATCCTTGAAGCGGGGTCAGATCCTTGACATACGTACTATCACAGAAGAACGACGCGAGGCTTGTTCCCTTTAACGGGGTAAGGTCGTGAATCTTCGTATTCGCACAATTCAACCACTCGAGTGGCATTCCCGCCAGCGGCGCCAAATTGGTGATTTTTGATGATGACCATAGGCTCAAGCGTTTCAGCTGCATGCCTTTCAGGGGGGATAGATCGGACAGTGTGCAACTATCGAGGTTGAGTATTTTCAGCGGCACTCCCTTAAGCGGAGAGAGGTCCGCGACTGTCACGCGTCTCAAGCTGAGTTCGACAAGCGGCAGATCACGCAGCGCTCGCAGGTCCACTAAAGGAAGGTCCAGGTCATTGGCGATATATCTGAGGTTGCGCAGGCTGGATAAAGCGCGAAGAGGAGAAAGGGTGCCCAACCCCCTAGTTGCAGTGATGGAGAATTCTGTGATCTTCCCGTCTTCAGATGCGTGAGTGCTTGTGCCTTCGAAAACCGGATTCAACTGCTTCAGTTTGGCCATCACGCGTGCGACTTGTTGTTCGGGCGGCAGGGCAGCTATTTCCTTCACAAAAGCGTTATCCACGCTTTTTCCCGGAGTGTTCGAACTCGTGGATGGTGTCGGTGTGGTGGCGGTCTTCGTTTGGCCGGCAGCGCTTGTGGGTCGTGCCCGCATCCAGAACGCTACGACAGGCGCGTTATTAATCCTGGCCAGCGTTTTGATGCCGCGCAGCAGTTCCGTGTCGCGGTCGGCCACGAAATCACATTTCAGTTCCTGCAACGGCAAGGCTTTTAGCGGCGAGAGATCGGTGACTTTGGTGTTGTTGCACCAGAGTATCGTCAACGGCATGCCTTCGAGTGGACCCAAATCGGCCACTTCGGTGTCGTTGATACTTAGTACAGTCAGTTTCATGCCGGTCAGGGGCGCAAGGTCTTTGATTTGCGTGCCGCCACAGCTCAGCACGGTCAGAGGCATGCCTTTGAGAGGGGAGAGATCGCTGATGGCGTTGCCCTGGCACCACAGCCCCGTCAACGGCAAACCCGCCAATGGCGATAGATCGCTCAACGCGCCCCTTTGGTTGAGCACCGCTGGGGCCATGCTGAGTCTCTTCAGCCACTTCAACGCCTTCAGGGGCGCAATGTCGGTGACGCCCACGGTCGAGAACGCCAGTTCGGTGACCCCGGCATTCTCGATTTTGTGCGACTCCTTGCCGTCGAACTGTGGATTCAATTCCTTGAGCTTCGCCATCACATGAGTGATCTGTTGCTCGGGTGGAAGTGCGGCGACGGATTTGATGAAAGCGGAGTCGGCATCGGAGACTCGTGATTCGGGAGTCGCGGCGGGTGCTGTGATCGGAGCCGCTGGTTGTGGCTGGCTTGCAGGGGCGATCGCTGCTGCAACGGGCGGCGCTTGCTGAGCCATGATGGCGATTGCCGCGCCCGCGGCCACGGCATGAATCAAAAATCGCGGGCGTGGTTTAGGGACAGCGACGGGTTGTTGCGCGATGTGATCGTGGGTGGCGGACAACTCCACGATAGCAACGCGTCGATTCAGGGATGTCTGTCCTGCAAGATAGAACGTCCCCATCCCGCCCTGACCAAGACTGGATAGAATCTCAAACTCCCCGATGGATTGACCTTCAAGCGTTGGCATGCTCGGTGCCTTGTGAGCAGCATCGTACCTGCGGGTCACGGCTTGTCAAGATTGGTTGGTGGAAACGCCATGACTGTTGAGCAAAAGGCGAAACTGTCGACTCGTTGCAGATCAACCCGCAGCACAGCATCAAGTGGAGTCGGGCGAATGCAGCCGAAGGGACTCAGCGGGGTACGCAAAAATCTCTCGCATCAACGTTGCCCGCTGCCTTCTGTCACACCACAGCACACGCGGAAACCGCCGTGGCTTGCGGGCTGAACCATCTGCTTGGCCTGCCACAAAAGTGAGTCAATTTACTTCGGCACGCCACAAGAGATCCGAAACCCAAAACAAGCGTGCGAATAGATCGCTGGACGGCCGTAACGCATGGCACAACGCACTGCGGCGGGGGGCTCGTTGAAAGACCCACCTCGAAACACATGAATATCTCCTTCCTTCTTGCAACATTCCTCATGCGCTCGAGCAGGGTCAAAGCTGTCCAAGCACCACTCGTTCACATTACCTAACATATCCGCTAGCCCAAACTGATTTCGGCCGCGTGGTCCGAATTGGTCCACCCGGGATACAAACTCGAGTCCATCTTGACTTCCGGCCACGTTCCATCGTCGCGTCGCATTTTCGGCTGTATCTCCCCACCAGTACTTCGTTGTTGTCTTTGCGCGACACGCGTACTCCCATTCTGCTTCTGTCGGCAGCCGATAGATCAGTCCTGCTGGCAGCTTGTTCGCCTTTTGTTCGCTTGTTGTCAACCACTGACAAAAAGCGACTGCGTCATTCCAACTGATGCAACTTACGGGGTTGGTGTCTTTTGGCTTTGAGTCGAATCCCGGGTTCTTCCAGCTCGCCCCCTTGAGATTCTCCCAATGTTTTCGTGTGCCTTGCGGCGGGACCGTTGAAGTACCCTTTTCCCCGTCTGTGACATAACTTGTGGCTGCTGCAAACTGCTTCCACTGTCCCACAGTCACCTCTGTTTTGCCCAACCAAAAACCCTCCTTGATCACAGCTTGTTGCGGTTGTGCGCCTTCGGTCTTTACCCAGCCGTTGTTGGCTCCGTTTCTTATTGCCCAGTCCTTCTCTTCCTGTGTGCTACCCAACATAAACTCACCGGGTGGAATCCAGACCAACTCCATGCCGGTGGAGGTGGTCATGGTCTTTTCTGGACCACCGGGGCTTGCGACAGTTGTGGGAGTTGTGGCCATGGGCCGCACGATGGATGTGGGTGGTCGGACAGCAGGTTTGAGGGTTGCCCAGAATGTGGCGGCGGGCTTGTCGTTGATCTTTGCCAGCGTTTTAACGCCGCGCAGCAGTTCCGTGTCGCGGTCGGCAACGAAATCACATTTCAGTTCCTGCAACGGCATGGCTTTTAGCGGCGAGAGATCGGTGGCCTTGGTGTTGTTGCACCAGAGCACGGTCAATGGCATGCCTTCGAGTGGACCCAAGTCGGCTACTTCGGTGTCGTTGAAACTCAGCACGGTCAGTTTCATGCCGGTCAGGGACGAGAGGTCTTTGATTTGCGTGCCGCCACAGCTCAGCACGGTCAACGGCATGCCTTTGAGAGGGGAGAGATCGCTGATGGCGTTGCCCTGGCACCATAGCCCCGTCAACGGCAGACCCGCCAATGGTGATAGATCGCTCACCGCGCCCTTTTGATTGAGCGCCGTCGGGGCCATGCTGAGTCTCTTCAGCCACTTCAACGCCTTCAGCGGTGCGATGTCGGTGACGCCCACGGTCGAGAATGCCAGTTCGGTGACCGCGACACTCTCGATCTTGTGCGACTCCTTGCCGTCGAACTGTGGATTCAGTTCCTTGAGCTTCGCCATCACGTGAGAGATCTGCTGCTCGGGTGGAAGTGCAGCGACGGATTTGATGAACGCGGAGTCGGTATCGGAGAGTCGGGGTTCGGGGTTCGGGATTCGGGGTTCGGGACTTGTGACTCGTGATTCGGGATTCGGGAGTCGGGATTCGGGAGTCGAGGCGGGTGCAGGCTTTGCGGCAGAGGCGTCCTTGCTCGGCTCGGTTGTAGTTGGAGCAGGTTTGGTGGTGTCAGGAGCGGGCGTAGATGCGGCTGTTGTGGCAACCATTGGCTGAGATTGGCCTGCAGACGTGGCATCAATGTTGTTGGCGTTCGCAGTTGCAGCGGGCGGCGTCTGCTGAGCCATGATTGGCTGGGTCTCAGCGGGTTTCGCCGGTGGCGCGGACGCGGTGGTCTCGGTCAATGAGGCGGGTTGGGTTGAAGTTCCCTTGTCGCCAGCGGGTTTGGCAGGCTCGGCGGGGGAGGGTGTTGTTGCTGCCTTCGCGACTTCAGTTTGCGGCGATGTCGCCGTGGCATTCGGTGGTGGTTGCGCGACATTGGCTGTGGCCTTCGCCTGTACCTGCTGCGGGGCACTGCTTCTCCATGGGGACCAGATCAGGATGCCCGTTATGATAGCAACCACTGCGACCGCGGCCACGGCATAGGTCAAAGTGTGCGCGCGTGGTTTGGGGACGGAGACGGGTCCTTGCGTGATTTGATCGTGAGCAGCGAACAACTCCGTAACCAACTCATCGTAGCTCTGCTGCCGCTGATCGCGGTCCTTCGCGAGCATCCGGTTCAGCAGCGTGACGATGGCCGGTGGACAATCGGGCATGGCGGCCAGGATGTCCGGCAGTGGATCGTTGACGTGCTTGAGGATGACGGCGACCGGATCAGACGCCTTATAGGGCACTTGACCCGTCAGCATGTGATAGAGCGTGCAGCCGAGGCTGTAGATGTCGGCTCGGAAGTCGATGTCGGCCGTTGCACGCGCCTGCTCGGGACTGATGTAATTCGGCGTGCCCAGCGCCATACCGGTGGAGGTCAACTGGCTCGCGTTTTCGCTGACGCACTTGGCCATGCCGAGATCGGAGAGCTTCACATGGCCTTCGTTGGAAATGAGGATGTTGCTGGGCTTGACGTCGCGATGGATCAGTTGCGCCTTCTGCCAGGCATAGCTCAGCGCCTGCGCGATGTGGGCGGCAATCGCCAGCGATTCAGTGGGTGGAATGCGGCCTTCACGCGTGAGGCGGTCTTGGAGTGATTCGCCGTTCACATACTCCATGGCGAGGTAGTGAATGCCGTTGAACTCGCCGGCGGCGAACACCTGGACGATATCCGGATGGCTGAAACTGGCGGCGGCGGCGCCTTCGCGGCGGAAGCGCTCGATATAAGTCGCGTTCTCAGCGAGGTGGGGTGGCAACACCTTGATCGCGACGTTTCGATTCAGGGATGACTGCTTTGCGAGGTAAACCGTCCCCATCCCGCCCTGACCGAGACTGGATAGAATCTCAAACTCCCCGATGGATTGACCTTCAAGTGTTGGCATGCTCGGTGCCTTGTGAACAGGATCAGAGTTCCGGCTCAGAGCGGCGCGCCGATTGCCACACGAAAACCAAACTGGGTGGTCGTGCTGGCTGGCGACATTAGGCGACGGGCGGCGCAACGGCAGTGTTCAACGCCCTGGCTAAACGAGCCTCCTCTCAGTACGCAGGCGTTCGCTTTTCCTTTATAACACTCTTCGTGAGCGCATGCAGGGTCCGCTTGATCCAGGCACCATTCAGCCAGGTTTCCCAACATATCCGCCAAGCCAAATCTGTTCCGTCCTTTCGCGCGGAAATGATCCACAGGAGCCGGACCGTTGAATTTCTCGGTTCCGGGAACCCAGTTCAGCCGGCGATCGCCAGCGGCTGGCATTTCGCCCCACCAAAACTTCGTTTGCGAGCCAGCGCGACACGCGTATTCCCACTCGGCTTCGGTCGGCAGGCGGCAGATCATCCCGGCGGGCAGGCGCTTTGCCTTCTTTTCCGTTTCCGTCAACCATTCACAATACGCCACCGCATCGTTCCAACTGATGCAACACACGGGATAGTTGTCCTTCGGTTTGGTGTCGAATCTCGGGTCTCGCCAACTGACTCCCTTTATGGTCTCCCATTTGTTGCCTGTGCGGTTCAGAGTTGTGGCGGCGCCGTTCTTCTCGGCTTCGCTGAGATAGCGGGTTGCATCCACAAATCTCCGCCACTGGCCAACGGTTATTTCAGTGCGGCCCAGCCAAAAACCGTTGGCAATTCTGGCACGACGCGGTGATTCGCCTTCAGTCTTTGCAAGATCTGGAGGCAGATTATTGGTGATCGCCCATGCTTGTTCCTGTTTCGTGCTGCCCAACATAAACGCACCGGGCGGAATCCAGACCATCTCGATGCCGGTGGATGTGGCCATGGAGTTCTGTTGGGCGAGGATCGCAGGACGGCTGGCAAGCAACAGCGCAGCGGTTAGAACAACCAGGATGACTCGGTTCATGGTATTCTCTTGTCACTACTGACAAAACATTGTGGGTTGATTGATCGGATTCCAGTTTGGATTGGAAGTAGAGCTCCTATCTCTGCAGCGAACGCGTTAACCGGTTATAGTAATTCCGTCGGCGCGTCAATTGCAAAGCGTCCCCTTGTCACGGTGTTGGATATCACAGGTGTTTGCTCAACCGTATTTGCGAACTGCAAATCGATCAGATCAATCACGCGGTTTCTATTTGGACGTGGAAGGGAATTCTACTGAAGCTTGCGCCGCCGATTCCGCAGCGACATTGCACTGGGCGTGAACGCGACGTTGGCGCGGACGGAACCCATGCCGAGAATCCTCGCCAGCGTCGATTTCACCGTAGCCTTGTCGTCATCGAAGTCACCGTGTCTGCGTGCATGAGCGGCGTCGGTGGATTCTCCTTCGGCCAGACCGTTGGGACTACGAACCCAGGTGGCTGAGGGCAGGCCAAACAGTGGTACGCTGGGCGGGTTTGTCTTCTTGATCTCCTTTTCGGACGGTGTCTTGAACGTCTTGTCCTTCAAGATGAACTTCTCCATGCCCAACAGCGGTTCGCCTTCGGCGGAGAACAGGCCAGCCTTTTCTTCGAAGGCATTGGAGACCAGATAGAGGAGGGACTTGTTGTATGCCGACGTACAGCAGTCATCCTGTTCGGCGGCATCCTTGAGTGTGAACATCGTGAATTGCTTGACCGAGCCGTCCAGGACCGACGGCAGGTAGGTTTGTTTGAACAACTTCATCGTGCAGGCGGGAGCCCACAGAATCACTGACTGAATTCGTCGGGCGAGTCCTTCCAATCCTTTGGCAGGCCCGTCCGCTATCAGGCCCTTGGAGCATAACAGTTGCGCCAACGGTCCCATGAAGATGCTGCCGGCACTGTGCCCGGCGACGTGAATTTCCCATCTCGGGTCTGCATCGAGCAACTTCGCGATTTCGTTCAACACGAGCCTGGCTCCACCCTGGGCATGAGCGGTGGACAGAATTGCGTTTTCCTTCATCTCGTCCCAGCAGGCCTTGCCCAATGGCCGGGCCACAGACTCCAGCGTGTCGTCAATGCGATCGAGCATGAAGTCCTTCAGATCGTCGAGCATCCCTTCCGGTCGCCGTTGCGCGAGGGCGTCTTTGAGGATGTTTCCCAGCGTGGTCCAGAAATCCGTCTTCCATATGAACGCAAGGGGGTATACCTCCGCATCCAACAACGGCTTGCGGTATTCCTCCACACGCTGAAGCGCGTCGTTCTCGCCAACCAACCCTCCGTGCGCGTAGAGCAGGAGCCGCTTCTTCTTCCATTGCGCGGTGATATGAGGAAGGTCGTGCGAGATGATTTGATTCACGTCTGCATGACTGGTCCCGAATTGCCCGGTCGGCCTGAGAAACCCGTCGTTGCCTATGCTGATGACGTGCGGGCGAAGTTCAACGTACGAGGACTTTGCTCCCGCGCTGAGGTCGGTGTCCTGAACGGTCGCTTTTGTCGTTGCTAACAACGACACCGGTGCGCCGAGCCGTGCCACCCAGACATCGTTGCCGTTCGCCAGCCAGTCGTCGTAAGTGACGAGTGCGAACCCGCCTTTGCCCCAGCCGGGCCCCCACGAGTTTTGAAGCCAGAAACCGCGGTCGTCGTAGCCCACCAAGGCGAAGGCGTGGCCACCCAGCTCGCGTTTTCCATTCGGGCCGGGAATCACGCCTGAATCCCGGTCCACCTGGCTCCAACCCGCGTGCACACCAGAGGTGACGTACAGGATGCCCACCTCGGCCAGCGCACTGTGCATGGCCACCAAGTCGCTATGATCAACGCGGAAGTAAGCGCCCAGCGGCCGAAGGGCAGCATTCCTGGCGCGTTCGAAAGTCAGCGCGCCTTGGGGGTTGTTGGGATCGTAAGGCCAGAGATCGGAAGCGCACACACCGTGCTTATGCCAGCCTTTCATGGCGCCACGTGCGCTGGAGCCCGAATAATCCTCACCGGGCCATTCATCATAGCGCCGGGCCATCTCGAAGAACATGCGCGCGCTGACGGGCGTGGAATCCGGGACCACCTTTCTCCGGCGGAGAAGGAAATTCGCCACGGCTGCAAGGCCAAAACCCGTGCAAGCGCCCTCCTTGCCCTGATTGAGAATCGGGACGGGTTTTTGCTCGTAATAGCCTTGGTACGTTTCCAAGGGGATGCGGATAGGAACCTCGACCAATGTCGGGACGTACATCTTGTCCCTGAAATCCACGGTATCGGGCCGTGCATCGAGTTGTTCGGTGGTGACTGGCATGCCTTCGATCTGAGTGCTTTTTACTTTGCTCATACAAACCTCCTCGTGATTCTGACTTATGGTGCGCGGTTGGGATGCGCTGTGACATCAAGAGTCTTTGGGGTCGGACGCGCCTTCCTGGGTTGGCGCCAGCACCAGCCGATAACACCAGACATTGACATTACCCTCAGACTGGTTTCGCGTGCCGCCGAGGATCAAAACCTGCTGATGACTCGGCGTTGGAATAGACTCCTCCCAATACACAGCACTGCCTCCGATGATGGTACGACTATGGATGACCCCTTGACTTCTGTTACATCGACTCCCGCCCGCTTCGCTGAATCTTCATCGTTACTCCTTTTCTTCAGCTTGTGATCAATAACTTACTACCACGGTCTTCAAAGTCAACAGGACCCATCGAGAATGCCGTGGTACGTTCCACTCCAAGCGACAGGGCAGTGGGGACAATCGCACATGAATCCGATGATCCCGCTTTTCCAAAAATGGAGCCGAAGGCTCTGGATTGCTGCGAGCGTCGCAGCTTTCACGGGTGGCAGGTCGGGAAAGCACCGTGGTTTCTGTAACAATGCAGAGTCTATTTGGTTTCTTCCACGCAGTCTTTTCCCGTTGAGGGGAGAGGTAAAATGGCCCGTGGAGTCGCGGTGGAACCCGATGTATTCTTGGGAAGATCATTTTGTGATTGGGATGCACCACTGTTTCAGTGCTTGCGGTTGTTCGCGGTTTGCGCAAGGATGCGCGCACAAAGGAGACGGTTATGGTTGACCGTGACAAGCAGACAATGATCGAGATCGTCGGAACCACGCGCGGCACGGAAAGCGAATTTGAAGATACTCCGTTGGGCATGTCTCTGAAACGGTTGCGTCAGGACCGCAGTGTTCGGTCCAAAATCAGGTTCAACAATACCACGGGTTTGGCGGAGGTTTATAACGAACGCATCCGTGCGGATTCCAATTGTGACATCCTCGTGTTTCTGCACGACGATGTGTGGATCGACGATTATTTCCTGGCGCAGCGAGTGGCTGACGGGCTCAACCGGTTTGACGTGATCGGCATCGCGGGGAACAGGCGGCTGGCCCCATCGCACGAGGGCTGGGCGTTTGTAAACGGCGATTGGGACCGGGAGCATCTGAGCGGGGCGGTGGCTCATGGAACGGAACCATGTGGAGCCATTACCTATTACGGTGATTGCCCGGCGGAATGCGAACTGTTGGACGGAGTGTTTCTCGCCGCCAAACGATCGGTGCTCCGGGGTCACAATGTGGAATTCGACAGTCGTTTCTCTTTTCATCTTCATGACCTCGATTTCTGCCGCGCGGCCCGCAAGGCCGGTCTGAAGTTGGGCACATGGCCCATAGCGATCACGCATCAGAGCGGCGGGGCATTTGGGAGCCCGCAGTGGCGGGACGCGTTGACCATGTACAAGAAGAAGTGGTCAAAGTAGGACGCGGGACCAGTTACAGTAGGACAGGCGTCCTGCCTGTCAGTGATGGATAGTTGAGACAGGCGAGACGCCTGTCCTACATTGTTGGTTTCGCGTCGCGTCAGGTGGCAGGAAACACTGCCCGCAAACCCACGAAGTCTCCTGAAGAACCTCTTGATCGCCCGCCGGGAATCGCTAGACGTTCTTTTCGTCTCCCTTTATGCTGACCTTTGTGAACCGATTCTGGTCTGCCACCAACGCTTCGTTGAATAACTTCATCAAACTCGCGATGGCCGTTTGCCTTCTGGCGGGGATAGGGTCGCACGCGGCAGAAGAACGCGCCGGCGACTGGCTGGCCCGGATCGGCACACAAGTGTCGGCCCGGACCATTTCCTGCCGATACCGTTTCCTGCTCGGCGAGCCGCAGCCGTGGAAGGAACTGGCTTGGAGCAATGTGGTGGAGCAAACACAAGGGGCGCGGGCGGTCGGAACACTCGACATCAACACCACGAAACGATTCCCCGTCACGATGCGCGTCCGGCATTGCGATGCGGATCTCGCTGGCAGGCATTTCTCCGGGGTTGGGATGCGGTTGACCGCGGAGTCAACCAACGCGTTTCCGGTAGAGATCGAACTCATCGTGTCGCTGGTTCAAGGTGACTGGCGCTATTACGTTCAGGATCTCTACACACGCCAAAAGGCCGGCGAGGCCAGCCGGCTTCCGGCGGCGGCCAGCTACAACAACTGGCAGGCCAAGCGATCACCGCTGGACTTTGCGGCTGGGAGCGGTGGAATCTATGTGGCTCGTCTCGATTCTCTGGCGCAGATGTTTTCGTCCGGCGCGGAGTACGTGCCGGGCAAAGGGCTGGTCCTGCGCTACAAGTTCACCTGTCCCAGCGCTGCGAAGTGGCGCACGCCGGAACTCTCGTTGCTATTCTGCAAGGACCGGCTCGACGCGGCGGAACAGAAGGACTTGTGGTGCGAGATGTTCCTGCAAGAGAGCCAGCGGTTTCGTTCCCAGGCAGGAATCCGCCGTGAAGAAGTCCTTCCGATGGCGAACATCCCGGTGGACGGGGGAACGCCGGGCTGCGCCCCGCGCGACCAGCTCAAGGTGCGCGGGACCTTCGACGAGTTTGCCGCGGAGACTTTGTCGCTTTGCACGAAGCTGAACTATCGGCGCGTGCTCATCGGCAGTCCGTGGATCAGTTACCGGACTGAAGGCATGACCGTCAAGGCGATGTCAACCGTGACCTACGACTCGCGCTGTGGCACGATCGATGTGGAAGTGTCGCCACGATTTGGCGGACCGGCTGCGCTGCGGCGATTTTGCGACGCTGCGCATGCCCGCTCGATCGAGGTGTTCGCCTGGTATCCGGCGTTCCACCTAGCCAACTGCTCGCGGTATCTGACGGAACATCCGGAGTGGATCATCCGCAAACCCGACGGTTCGCCATTCACCATGTCCTATTTCCACATCACGGCCATTTCGCCGCGGCTGGAGGCCCAGCAGCATTTCCTCAAGAAGCTCAAGGAGGTCAAGGAAGCGTGTGGATTGGACGGCCTGTGGCTCGACTCCTACAACGACATGCCTTTCCTGACGCTGGACTACTCATGCGAGCAAGGCGTGGAACACTGCCAGGCCGGCATCGAGATGGTGAAACGGTTCCAGGAGATCGGCCTGCGCGTGATCAACGAAGGCTACTCTCCATTCGGCGTGCGGGGTGACGGCGAAACGACCTTTTTCAAGGGCCAGGAGGACATGGCCGTCGAAACCTCGCTCTTCACCTACTGGTCGAACCTGGACAAGGTGCTGGAGAACGACGGTTACTTCCGCTTCCTGGCCAACAAGGCCCCGCTGACTGTGCCCGCACCGTATCTTGCGGCGGAAGCCCGGCCGGCGATCGCGCGTTGGAACGCGGCTTTCGAGCGGGTCGTGCCTTTCATGCTGCACCGGCGCCTGCTCCCGAACGACCAAGGCGTGCTGTGGTCAGACGGCGCCGGGGTTGCGATCCTCTTTGCCTACAAGGACGGCGAGTTCGAAATGGAGAAGGGGAACTTCGCATACGATCTCATCGAGGCACAGAGGATAGCCGCCCGTGACAACCGTCTGGCGGTTCGCCGCAGCCACATCTACAAGATTTCCAAGAAGACGGAATGACGCGGGTCGCGGTGAACTACACTGTCAGTTCCTACTGAAAGGGTAGGTTGATTGATCGCTGGCAGTGGGCCGGCGGTTGCGACCAGGGAGGGGGCGCGTTGTCGGTAGGGCGGTGTCTGGCTCGCCCTGTTTGATTTCGGCGGCGAGGTTCTTCAACTGCTGGCGATGCTGTTTCTCGCTCTCTTGCCACCTGCGCGCCAAGGTGCCCAACGCTCGCACACATCGGGCGCAAACCCAGAACAGGGCCGCGATGCCAAGCAATAGGAAAACATAACGCATGGCGACAATTTAGCGCGGGCGTTGGGGTTGCTGCAAGCGCACTGTCACGGCAGATCAACCGATGGAGGTGCCAGCGTCATTCGCTGGCAAAATTCGTAGTTGGAACAAGTATTGTGACGACAGCAAGAAGTAACTCCGCGACCGCAACCGTTGAGTGCGATTCAGGGTGCATGGCGCCTTCTCTCTGTTAAGTGGATTTACCGCGGCCGTTGCTAGTAATTCGGCAACCTGTTCAACCCCTGTTGGGGTCATTCGGAAACACCGACTTGACAACCTCAACAATTTTCAGGTCACTCTCGCTCGAAGGTGAGTCGCCAATATAGCCGGTTTGATGGTTGGAAAAGATGGATTTTGTTGTTTCTGTAAGAACGGTATCTTTCGTTGCGGGGTTGCTAGCACCTTGCGAAAATGCCTGAAAGGTTCGCAGTCCGAGCGCTTTGAATTTGTAAACAGCAGATTGGTGCATCAACGCTTTGTAAATACGTCCACACCAAACCGTTGCTGAAATCAGAACTGCAAGTACGGCAAGTTTTGTTGTGAGGAGTTGGGCAATATGTCTGATGTCACTGCTGGGTTCAGCTATAAAGTAAAAGGCGACGGCAACAACAACGGTAAACGATGCGAGTATTTCGGTCATCCTGAGCCAATTCTGCGCTTTCTTTGATAAATTGGTGGCTTCAGTTTCAAAATCCGTGTGAAAAACAGCCACTCCCGCTCCTGCTGAAGCTTGGCGCGCTGCTGCAATAATGTCGGCCATCTGTTGCGCTTGTTTCTGAATATCATCTGTGGCTTTCTCGACGAGAGCCTTGCCATCGCGTATGGATTTCTGCAACTGCCCAATGTTTTCAGATACGTCGCCTTTTTTATATGCCAAGTACGGAATCCATTGTGCGGTTGCGGTAAACAACGCGTCCGCGTTTGTTTTGAGAGTTTCAAGGTGTTTGTTTCGAACGTTGATAGGGGGTTGTTGGTCCGTCCTGGTCGCATCGATTCTAAACGAATCAATCTCTCGGAAAATGTTGAGCGTGTTGTTTAGGGTGTTGGAGATTGAGGTGATCGTGTTGTCTAGCAATGATTCAAAAGGCAAAACGTTTAGTGTCTCTGTGATTTCAAAAATCCGATCAAAACTCGCCCTTCCAGTCTCAAAATTGATTGTGCCCCAGTCTTCTTTACGCGTTATCAACTTTTCCTTGTTGAATTTCAGAACAGCAGCAATTCTTTCGCGTAGCGTGTCCGCAGTAGTCGCAGCCATAGACGATTCTCCTTCTGAGGATTGAAACGGCCGGACGATGCGCACGAAAACCCACTGAGTCAACCCTATTATAAAGGTTTATCACCGAATGCGCGACGCGCTAAATGCATAAGGGATTCGATGGCGACCACTACCAGATGTTGGCGGCACAATACTCTTTGCGTTGGAGCGGAAGCTTGCAACGTTTCACCAACTCGCGATATAAGTTTTTGAAGTTGTTCCGCTATGAGCATGTTTGATACGGTCAAAAAAATGGTTTCCGAGTTGCCTGTTTCGGATATTCAGCGAGCTAGAGTTGAACTGGCGCTGGACCAGTCAGCGATTTTCGAACGCCAAGCGTTTGACCTTCAAGCAAAGGTTGGCCAGCTTCAGGCTCAACTAGACGTTGTAACGCGCGATCGAGACGCTGCCCAACGAGAATTGAAGGAACTCAAAGACGAGCATGCTGAGGAAGTGTGTATTCGCGATACAATTGAGTTCCGCCGCGGCAAACGGACCGAAAATAAGTGGCAAGCTTTTTGCCCCAAATGTCACTTGCCCGCTGTGCGCAATCGACTTGCTGGCTGGATTGCTTGCTCCGCGAAATGTGGATGGACGGCTGAGCCCACAGAAGATCAGCTGCCAATACTGCTTGCAAAGCTGCGGTAGACATTGGCTATTCCACCACCCGTTAGCCGTGACGCAAAGACGATAGTTAAACGTTCAGGCCTTGTGGATTGAAGCACACCAGTGAGTGCCGGGCGTGGCACCATGATGTGGGGGGGTGTTGTGAGCGCGTTGTCGAGACAGATCGACAGATGGAGGTGCCAGTGGCAGGAAACAGTATGTTTCCCAGAGGAAAGATGGCTGCCCGGCATGGATTCGAACCATGAAAAACGGCTCCAAAGGCCGCTGTGTTACCATTACACCACCGGGCAACCGAAACTTGTGCGCCAGCCGATTCTGTCTGGCGTTCAAAACGCTGCGGCGACTGTCATCCACATCGAGTCGCCAAACTCGGCGCGGGCCGCCGCCATCGCGCGCTCCGCGCTGGCGCGGTCGGTCGCGACGCCGAACACGGTGGCGCCGCTGCCGCTCATCATCGAGCCAACGCAACCGTTGCGCACGAGCGATTCCTTCAGCAATTCCAGCATCGGATACTTGCGCAGCGCGGGGCCTTCAAGCGTGTTGACCATCGCGCGCGCAGCTGCGGGCAGGTCGCCTCCGGCCAGCGCGTCGCGGATGACCTTAATGGCACCGCTGCGGCCCGTCAAGAAGGGCCTGACTTGTTCGTAGGCCCATTTGGTGGATATCCCGAAGCCGGGGTTGATGAGGACGAAGTGGGCGGCCCGCAGGGTCCGAATCTCGGCTTCGCTCAGCGCTTCCACCAGTTCGCCGCGGCCATGGCAGAAAGAGGGTTTGGGATCGAGGAAAAGGGCGCAATCGGAGCCGAGCGTGGCTGCGATGGGCTGGAGCTGTTCACGCGTGAGGCCGAGCTTCCAGAGTTGGTTGAGGCCGGTGAGCGCGACGGCTCCGTTGCCGCTGCCACCTCCCATGCCCGCGGCGATGGGCAGGCGTTTGCGCAGTTTGATGTGTGCGCCGGCGCTGACGGTCACCTGACGTTGCAGCAACTCGGCGGCACGGATGACCAGATTGCTGGAATTGGTGGGCAAACCCGGCGCATCGCATTCCATCGTGATGCCGTGGGCAGCGTCACGCGGCTCAAATTCCATTTCATCACACACGTCGAGCGGCACCATTAGGCTTTCCAACTCGTGAAAGCCATCCGGCCGCTTGCGGATGATGTCGAGTCCGAAGTTGATTTTACCAGGCGAACGCAAACACAAAACAGTGGTCATCGCGGAATCGTTTTCGCGGAAAGTGCGCCGGCAATCAAGCGGAAAGGACTGTCATCTCCAAGCGAGGCCTGTCAGGGAAACAGAATGGGGGGATGACTTTACTGGAGACGGCTGTCATCAAAATAGCGTTTGTATTGCATCAGCTGGGTGCGTTCTGTAGAGACCTTGCCTGTGAATGTTCCCGTCATTTGCGCGATTTCGGGATTGCTGGGGGCGCGAATGCGAATGACCCGCAACATATTCTCCACCCAGTCCAACGCCGATAGCCTCAGTTGAAATTCCCTTTTCCATGCGCCTACTTCGGAGTTGTTGGGCATCCTCACAGCTGCCACGTCAGAGTCGAATTGAGGGTTTGTGCCGTACTCTTGATAGAGCACCGGTGAACGATTCTTGATGCTGAAATCAATGTAATCGAGCTCCACATAAGCGAGTTCTGGATCACGCAAATGCTTGTTCCAGAGTGCCATCCAGGAACGCAAGGCCTGTAAACGATCATCTCTGCGAAGGGAGTTCCGTATCTGAAGATATTTTCCCTGAGCCTGGACGGGGAGCTTCTGAATCCAATCTGCAGGTCTGGCTTGGGTGGTTGATGGCAAAGCAGATTGTTTTGTTTCGGATTGGAGCGACGCCATTGTGGCAAGTTCCGACAAGACTTGCCCGCTTTGAGGACCAGGATTGTTGAGCTTCTGATACACGGTGTATGAGGTTGGGACGGCCACCAGCAGCGCGATCAAGTGTGTGAGCCTCATGACTTATACCCTCCATGTGTGTGCATTTCGGAACCTCCAGTTCTTCGAGCGGGAGAGATTGTGACAAAAGCACATCGGGGAGGCAAGACGTTTCAATCAAACCAACGGCGCAGAACGGTCCGCCTTCTCAAACCCGGGAGAACAAAGCGTAACGGCCCGTTGCTGTGTGTGGATTCCAGGCGTGGCTCACGCGTAGGCGCGATAGCTGATCTGCACCAATCTTGGCCGCTCCAGTTGCAGGTAGTCGTCCCATGCGATCTTGACGGATTCCGTGTGCGTTCCGGCTTGCATGACGATTTCGTCGTCTTCCTCCAACAGATCGTCAGCGAAGACGGGAAGCATGTAGAAACTACCCATGGGGGGCATGGCACCGAGTTCGCAGTCCGGGAACAGGTCCTTGAACTCTCCTTCGGTGGCGAGCTGGCAGGGTTTGCCGACCACCTTGGAGAAGGCCGCAACGTCCAGTTGGGAAATGGCGGGTAGAACTGCCATGTAGAACTGGTCGCCATAGCGGAGGATGACGGTCTTTACCTGCATTTTGCCGGGGATGTGTTCGGCCTGGGCGATTCGCTGGGCCGTGAAGGCGGGCGCATGATGAAAAACCTGATAGCGGACGCCTTGTTGATTCAGATACTCCTCAAGCCGTTCGAGGCATGTCATGGTTCGTCTCCTCTTCGGGTTATGTTGAACGTTACGCCAACTCGCTGTGTAACGCAACTGGTGGTAAGTTTGTGTGTGCATGAAAACGGTCGCGTGCATGGTTTTGGCTGTCGCTTCCATGCTGACAGGCGTGTTTCGCCTGTTGGCGGCGGACAACCCATGGGAACTGCAGCGGGAGCAGATGGTGACCGGGCAGATTGCCGGCCGCGACGTGACCGATCCCGCGGTGTTGCAGGCCATGCGGAAGGTGCCGCGGCATTTATTCGTGCCGGAGTCGGCTCGCGCAGAGGCGTATGGGGATTTTCCGCTGCCGATCGGCCTCGGGCAGACGATTTCACAGCCCTATATCGTGGCTTATATGACACAGTTGCTGTGCTTGAAGCCGGGAGCGAAGACATTGGAGGTCGGCACCGGTTCGGGTTATCAGGCCGCAGTGCTGGCAGAGGTCACGCGGACGAATGTTTACAGCATCGAGATCGTGGAGCCGCTGGCGAAAACGGCAACGGAGCGGCTGAAGCAACTGGGTTATGGGCAGGTGGTGGTCAGACACGGCGACGGTTATCTCGGCTGGCCACAACACGCGCCGTTTGATGCCATCATCGTCACGGCAGGGTCCGAGCACGTGCCGCCACCGTTGATTGAGCAACTCAAACGCGGCGGACGGATGGTGATTCCCGTCGGCGGTGCGTGGGCGGTGCAATCGCTGGTCATCATCGAGAAACTCGCGGATGGCACAGTAAAGAGGCAGACCGACATTCCTGTGCGCTTCGTGCCGTTGACGGGCAAGGGACGTGACAGGTGACCCTTGGCACCCGGGGATAAGGATAGCGAACGACCGGTCGCAGATTGCCTAACGCATCTGGAATTGCTGGCGCTGGATCTGGCGGCGGATGAGTTCGCCGAAGTCAGCCTGTGCCATGCCGTATTGATCCACAGCAATCTCCGCGAGCTTGCGTGCCAGATCGCGCTGGTTGGCGTCGAGCAGCGCCTGCACGAGCTGACGGAATGCGCGTTCAATGTGTGTCTGCACAAGGGTGACGGAGGTGTTCAGATGCGGCCGGCCCGCTGGATCAAGGGCGATGACTTGTTCATTGGGCGCGAGCTTCTTGTATACAATCTCAAGCGCCCGCCATGTCTGGCCCCGGTTGGGAGCAAGCATGAGGGCCTGGATCAGTTCGATAATGGATTCTTCAGGGCGACCGAGGTTGGCCAATGCCTCGCCCATGCCTTCATGCGCGATCGGTTCGCCGGGCGAGATGCGGGCTGCATAGGCGAAAGCTTCAAGCGCTTGTGGGAAGATGCCAAGCTGCGAATAGACCGTGCCGAGATCGAAGTAGATGAGGTGATTGCCAAGGGTGAGCTTGAGATCAGAGGCCCACGCGCGTGTGCGCAGTTGCTGTAAGCGGTGTTCGGAGGATTTGCGGTTGAGGAGGACGGCCCGCGTGAGGGTCTCAGCGGCTTTGACGTAAAGGGCGCGCGTTTCTGGCGACATGGGTTTGCGGGCGATGCGTTCGGGCGTGCTGCGCAAGTCGGCCTTCACGCCAAGATAGTGACCGAGTTGGGCTGTGGCCTCCTCGTAGTCCGGCCAGAGCAGCAACGCCTTTTCGGCCTCGGCGATCGACACATCGATGCGCGAGCCGTCAGGTGAGCCTTGGAAAATAGCGTAGGCGAGTTGCTTGTGGGCCTTGGCGCTGTTGGGGGAGATGATGGTGGCGGCCTGCCAGATGGCGATGTCGCTCTTCCAGTCGTTGTTGCGTAAGGAGGTCCGCACGATGAATACCCCCACGATCATCGCGACGCTGACGGCGTAGAGGCACCACCCGAGACGTTTCCGCACGACAAGCCGCTGCTGATAGGGCAGGTCCAGGTGGTCATTGAAGAGTATGGTTTCTGAACAGTCCGCAAAAGGCGGCAGCTCACCCTTGTAGGCCCACCACGGCGCGATGATGCTGCGGGTCACCAGATGGATCACCATGCCGACCAGCGCGCACGTGCTGACTGCGGGGAGGTAGAGCCAGCGTTCGGAGAAGATGCTGGTGCCGACGTCGAGCAGGCTTAGATTGGATGCAATCGTCAGCAAAAACAGCCCGATCCAAAAAGCGAGAGCGCGCAAATGGCGGTGAAAACGCCAGGTCGCGTACAGGATGCCCAGGACACACATCAGAGCGAGCACGCCCAGCCAGTCTTCCACACGGCGAAATCCCGTATCCACGGGAATAATCTGGCTGAACGAATAGTCCGCGCTGAGCCATTGCGGAAAAGCGAGCAGGTAAGCCGATTTGATGGTCAGAATGCAGCCGGTCAGCAGCCGGTCGAAAATGTTGGATTGGGCCAGCGGGTTCTCTGCGAAGTTGATCTGCGTTGGCTCCAGACGCAGCAACGCCACCAGGCGCATGCCCAGATAGACACACCAGATCACGAACATCCATAGGTAGTTGGTGCGGAATTTTCGCAGAACATTTTCCCAAAAGTCGCGCATCGGGTGCCCGCTGTAGCGCCGCCAGTCAAACAACCAGTCGAACAAAAAGATCAATGGCAGCAAAACAAACGCGCTTTCCTTGGCCGTCAGCGCCAGGAAGAACAGAAGCCAGGACGTGAGACGGAGCAGCCACTTCAAGCCAGTGCGGTTGGCGAAAGCCACTTCGCCCAGGTGGGCGAACAATCCCAGAAGCACGAGTGTCGTGGACAACAAGTCGGGCCGTCCGAGCACACAAGTCACAGCCTCGGTGTTGGCTGGTAGGCAGGCAAACAGGATGCCGGCGACAAAGCCCGCGCGGGTCGAGCGGAACACCACGGTGACCAAGTAGAAAACGAGGATCGAGTTGAGCGCATGCAACAGCCAGTTGAGCGTGTGATAGCCGACCGGATCGGTTCCGTTGCCCAAGAGGGTGTAGTTCAGAAGGAAGGAGAGCGTGGTCAGGGGCCGGTAGATGCCGTCGTTGGTGACGAGAGGATAGCCGTAGTTCTTGCTGAAGATGTCATCCAGATGATCAAGGTCCTGAAGACGTGGGTCGCCTTGCAGCATCGTCCGGGCCTCGGACAGCAGGTCGTTGGAGAATGAATTGGCATAGGCCAACGCCGCGGCCAGCAGAATCAGCGCGAGCAGGAGCACGTCATATCGCGCAGTCAGTTTCGGCATGCCCCACGGCCGGCCGGGCAACGCGCTGGCGGACAACGCCATTCGTGCGGCTTCGATCGGCGTGACGCCGGGTTTCGCGTCGTGCTCAGCGGGGGCGGGGGCAGGTGAGGGGACTGGCGCTGGTGGCGTCGCGGGCTGCGGAGCGTCGGGTGTTGTTGGGTCAGCCATGATGGTTATCGGATGTGAATGTGGCTGCGGAACGAAATGCTCATCGTCCGGTGCTGGCGGCCAAGGGTCTTCGACGCAAAGTTCATCGTGAATGCGAAAGTGGGATCATTATAGGGGCCGGCGGGTGGAGTGCAACCCTCGTGCTTGTCTTGCAACGCTGCTTTGGGTAAGCTTCGAGATTGAAACAAAGCAGTCACGTTGTATTTGAATGGTTATTATGAAGTGGAACACAGTTTTTCGTTCGGCAGTGGCACTCTTGATTTGCTGGTTTGTGGCAGGCTGCAAAGAGGATGAGGCCACATTGCGCATATTCTTGCAGGCAACCGACCGGTTGCCCCCAAACTACCGCAAGTCCATCGTCATTCGTAATCCACCGATGAACCTGACCATCAATCACATTTCGGAGTTGTCCGAATATGATCTGATGACTGCCAGGGCGGTGAAGACTCCCACGCGCAAGCAGCTTGTGCTTCAGTTTGACTCGCATGGGCAGAACGTGATTGAGACTTTCACCTCTGAACGCCGTGGCGAACTCTATGTATTGACGGTCAACAACATTCCCCTGGCTGCCCCTGCGATTCGCGAGGTGATCCACAATGGTGTGCTGATCATTGACGTGGATTTGACGGACGAGGAATTGGACAAGGTCGTCAAAGGTCTCAACGGATCTGCCACGAGAGAGCACACGCTCAACAGGATGTAACAGCCCGGCTCTGCGCAGACAGTGTGAGCGGGACTCTTGTTGCAGGACCGTAACAGTGCCGCCATTGACACTTTTTGGCGGAAAATGCTATTCTCTCGGACGTTTCCGGGTGTTTTGTATCCGGTAGACGGAGATGTAATGGGCCATGGAAGAGCTGCTCAACAGCAATGTGTTGGTGCTGAACCGACTCTGGCAGGCGGTCAATATCTGCTCGGTTCGACGGGCGTTGACGCTCCTGTTTGAGGGCCACGCGGAGGTCGTGTGCGCGGAGAACGGCGCCTTCAACACGTTTGATTTCCACGAATGGCGCGATTTCTCCGATCGCTGCCCACACGAGGCGGAGAGCATCCATACGGTTCGGTTTCGCATTCGAATCCCCAAGGTGGTGTTGTTGCTCTTTTTTGACCGGTTGCCCCAGAAAGAGGTGAAGTTCACCCGCCACAACATTTTCGAGCGGGATGGCAACACCTGCCAGTATTGCGGCAAGGTCTTCGAGCGACGGGATTTGAACATCGATCACGTCATCCCACGCGACCGTGGCGGTACCACGGTGTGGGACAATGTCGTTTGTTCCTGCATCCCGTGTAATACCCGCAAGGCCAACCGCACGCCGGCGGAGGCGGGTATGCAGCTCATTCGCAAGCCCAAGCGGCCGAAGTGGCGGCCTTTTGTTCAGGTTACCGTTCCAAAACCCGACGAGAGTTGGAAGCACTTCCTGGATGTCGCCTATTGGAACGTGGAACTCGGCGAGGAAACGTCGTAGCGAACAATCAACATCATTTTCGCACGTCAGCCTCGGTGCATTGCATCGAGGCTGATTGCTTTTTGACACCCTCTATTAACCTCGCTACAGTCGCCCTGTGGATATTGAGCTGCAAAACAAGCTAGACCGCCTCCGCGAACTGTTGCGGGGCTATGGCAGCGTGCTCGTTGCCTACAGTGGTGGAGTGGACTCGGCCTTTCTGGCTCGCGTTGCCCACGACACACTGGGGGCAAAGGCACTCTCGGTGATCGCCGACACGCCCAGCCTGCCGCGGCGGGAGTTGGAGGAGGCGCTTCAACTTGGCAAGGAGTTCGGCTTCCCGGTTCGCGTTGTGAAGACCAACGAGTTTGACAACGCCGACTATGTCGCCAACCCGCCGAACCGTTGTTACTTCTGCAAACACGAATTATTCGACAAGCTTGTGCCCATCGCCAAAGCCGAAGGCATGGCGATAATCGCCCACGGTGAGAACGCCAGCGACATCGGCGACTATCGGCCGGGGGCGGACGCGGCGGCGGAGTTCCAGGCTCGCGCGCCACTGAAGGAAGCGGGTCTCACCAAGGCCGACATTCGTGCGTTGTCCGCAGCGCTGGGTCTGCCTACCGCCAACAAGCCGCAGATGGCCTGCCTGAGCTCGCGCGTGCCCTATGGCGAGGCTGTAACGACGCAGGCGCTTGCGATGATCGAAGCAGCTGAGAATGCCCTGTGGAATCTCGGTTTTCACGACGTGCGTGTTCGGCACCATCGCGGCGGCGCCAACGGCGCGGTACCATTGGCGCGCATCGAGGTCGCGCCGGACCAGATCGCCCGTCTGGCTGAGGATGGAGTCCGGGAAACCATCGTCAGTCAATTGAAAGAAATTGGTTACACCTATGTTGCGCTTGATCTCCAAGGCTACCGACGGGGCAGCGCGAATGAGGTGCTCCCGACGCAACCTGCACCGGCTGTGGCACGGTAAGAGATGCGCCATCACATTCATTTTGCCACCCATCCATGAGCTATTAAGAACGTGCCTGCACAACCGTCCAAATTGAAAATCGCCGGCCGGGAATTTACTTCACGCCTGTTGTTGGGCACCGGCAAGTTTGCCTCCAATGAGTTGATGCGTGATGCCATCGCGGCCAGTGGCAGCGAGCTCGTCACCGTTGCATTGCGTCGTGCCGACCTCAGCGGCCAACATGACCGTTTTGCCAACATCCTTGATTTCATCGATACCAAGCGAGTGCAACTCTTGCCGAACACCAGCGGCGCAATGAACGCGGACGAAGCGGTGCGCCTCGCCAAACTCGCCCGCGCGGCCGGGCTGGGCCATTGGCTGAAATTGGAAATTCATCCCGACCCGCACTACCTGTTGCCCGACCCGATCGAGACGTTGAAAGCCGCTGAAACGCTGGTGAAGGAAGGCTTTGTTGTGCTGCCCTACATCAACGCAGACCCGGTACTGGCAAAGCGCTTGGAGGATGTGGGGTGCTCCACAGTCATGCCGCTGGGTTCGCCCATCGGCAGCGCCCGGGGAGTTGAAACCCGCGCGCAGATCGGAATCATCATTGAACAGGCCACGGTTCCCGTAGTGGTGGACGCGGGGCTTGGCGCGCCGTCCCACGTTGCCGAAGCGATGGAACTGGGTGCCGATGCCGTGCTCATCAACACGGCCGTTGCCGTCGCCAGCGACCCCATTCGCATGGCGCGGGCATTCAAGGCCGCTGTTGAAGCGGGCCGCGAAGCATTCGAGATCGGCCTGGCACCGCGTTCGCGTGAGGCGCAGCCCACGAGCCCGCTGACTGGATTCTTGGATTCTTGCGGGGATTCAACGCCTTCCGGCAAACCCGCGAGCCGTCCGTGATTGCCAGACGGGTGACGGCACCGGGTATCCTTGCGCAACAGGGCGCCTTCGGGCTAACCTTCTCTTATGCAACAACTGGACTATCTGATAAACCCCGCCGTGATCGGGGCGGATGAAGGTTTTTCGGGAGAGCCATGAGTTTTGTCAATGTTCTCAAGGAACTGCCGCTTGCAGACCTTGCACAACTGGCCGAACAAGCGACGGCGGCTGACGTGGAGCAGACGCTGGCACGCAGCGGTTGCCGATCTCTTTCCGATTTCGCAGTGTTGATTTCGCCGGCGGCAGCGCCGTTTCTTGAGACAATGGCGAGAGAAAGTCATGCGCTGACCATAAAGCATTTCGGCAAGGCCATGCGCATGTTCGCGCCGGTGTATCTCTCCAACGAATGCGTCAACAACTGCCAGTATTGCGGGTTTTCGCGCGACAATCCCGTTCTGCGCACTACGCTGACGGTGGAGCAGGTGATGGCCGAGACGCGGCATCTGCTGGCGGAAGGATTTCGGAACATCCTGCTGGTCGCGGGTGAGCACCCGAAGTTTGTGTCGACCACCTATCTGCGCGATTGTGTTGCGGCATTGCATGCGGCGGGAGTGCCAAGCATCAGCATCGAGGTCGGGCCGCTGGAGACGGAAGACTACCGGTCCATTGTTGCGGCGGGTTGTGAAGGGGTGGTGGTTTATCAGGAGTCCTACAATCGCGACGTGTACCGTGAAATGCATACGTCGGGACCGAAGAGGGATTTTGACTGGCGTTTGGAGACGGCGGAACGCGGTTACGCTGCCGGCTTTCGACGGCTTGGTATCGGCGCGTTGATCGGCCTCTGGAAATGGCGCGAGGAGTCCATCGCGTTGGCGGCGCACGCAGAGCATTTGCTGAAGAACTGCTGGCGCTCTCAGCTCACGGTGTCGCTGCCGCGGCTGCGGCCGGCGGCGGGCGAGTTTGAGCCGCGGCACCCGATGACCGATCGGGAGATGGTGCAGTTCGTGTGCGCGTTACGGTTGACCTTTCCGCACATTGGCATCGTGCTGAGCACGCGCGAGTCGGCGAGGCTGCGTGATGGGCTGGTTCCGCTCGGCATCACACTGATAAGCGCCGGCAGCCATACGGAGCCGGGCGGTTATACCGGCGCTGGCAGCGAGAAGCTGCACCGGACGGAGCGGGGCAGGGTGGTCGACGCTGGAGCGATCACTTCTGTGGGCGAACACTGTTCAGCGGCGGAACAATTTGAGATTGCGGACGGGCGTTCGGCTGTGGAGGTGGCCGCGAGACTCCGTGCGATGGGTTATGAACCGGTCTGGAAGGATTGGGACCCTGCGTTGTCAGAGAAAGTGCTGCCATGAAAGCGACTGCTAATATCATTGCGAACGGGAAGGCGGCGGTCATCGAGTTGCCATGCCGGATCACGGATTTCATCCAGCGTCAGGGTTTGGACCCGCGCATCGTCATCGTCGAGCATAATGGTGAACCGCTGCGCCGTGACCAGTTTGCCGGGGTGGAACTCAAGGAGGGTGACAAATTGGAGGTTGTTCGAATAGTGGCAGGCGGCTAGACACATATGGATTGGCTCTACACGTTCATCATTGGCGTCGTCGAAGGCATTACGGAGTTCCTGCCGATTTCATCCACCGGCCACCTGCTTATCCTCGAACACGCGCTGGACATTCGAAAAAGCGATCTCTTCAATGTCGTGATCCAGTGTGGCGCGGTTGTGGCGGTGCTGCCGTTGTTCCCTGACCGGCTGCGGCAGGCCTTCCAAGGCTGGCGCGAACCGGCAGCGCGTGACTTCATTATCAAGCTGGTGGCGGCATTTGGAATCACGGGCGTTGGCGGTGTCATCCTGGAGAAACTCCATTTCAAACTGCCAGAGGAGACCTTGCCAGTTGCACTTGCACTGGTGATCGGTGGCGTGCTTTTTCTGGTTATCGAATGGTGGATTGAAGACAAGGAGCCAACCACAGGCGTGACATGGTCTGTGGTCGCGGCCGTGGGTGTGGGACAACTGATAGCCGCCGTTTTCCCAGGGTCCTCCCGTTCCGGGACGACCATCTTGTTGATGCTGGCTCTTGGCATGAGCCGTGTGGCGGCGACGGAGTTTTCGTTCCTCGTGGGCATCCCCACAATGCTGGCAGCAGGCGGACTGAAGATTTTCAAGGCACTGCATCATCCACCACCGGGAACCGAGCCGGAGAACTGGCTGCTTCTTCTGTGGTGCACAGTGGTCTCTGCGGTGGTGTCGTTCATCGCAGTGAAGTGGCTGTTGCGCTACATCCAGACGCACACTTTCGTGGGGTTCGGCTGGTATCGTATCCTGGCAGGCGCGTTCTTGTTGTTCTGGGCCGCGAAATGACTGAAGCGGATGACTGATTTCCCGGCGGGCCGTTGTTGCGCTCAGACGAACTTCGTCACCAAGGGAGCGATGGCGAGCGCAGGGAGGAAATTGGCGACCGGAAGCCGTTTGATCTCCAGCAGCATGAGGCCAATACCGACAATCACGAGGCCACCGACGGCGCTCATCTCGTTAATCATCGGATCGGTCATGACGTGCTTCAGGGATGCTCCTGCCAGGGTGATGCTTCCTTGATAGATCAGCACGGATAGCGCGGAGAACAGCACACCCCAACCAAGTTCGGCGGCGAATACCATCGCGGAGAATCCATCCATGAACGCTTTGATGGCGAGCGTCTTGTAATTGCCACTCACGCCATCCTCAATGGAACCGAGAACCGCCATCGGGCCGACGCAAAAGAGGAGGCTTGTTGTCACAAATCCTTCGGTGAAGCGGTCGTTATCGCCCCGTTTGAATTTTGTCTCCAACCAATGCCCAATCGCGTCCAGCCGATCCTGCAACCGCCACCATTCACCCAGCAACGCGCCGATGAGCAGGCTGGCAAGCACGATGAAAATATTGGCGGTCTTGAGTGCCATTTGGGCACCAAGCAGAAGCGTGATCAGACCCAGACCTTGCAGGACGATGCGCTGAAACCGCTCCGGCAAGGCGCTGTGCAGGTACAATCCGACGGAGCCGCCGGCGAGAACCGTGCCAACATTGATCAAAGTGCCAATCACGCGGCAACTGTAGCGGAAGTAGTGAAAGCTCTGCAATAGCGCGTGAACGTCGGCGAGCTTCGTCTTGGAATTGCAGGCAGGTTTCTCGCTTGCAATCTCAGGCGGCGACCGGAGAATTGGCGTGAGTGAGAACTCTGCGCGTGCTTGGGATTTATACGGTGGCAGTGCTGATGATGGCTCTGGTGTTGTCATTTCCAGTGCAGTCAATCTGCGAGCATTTCGGCTGGTTGGCGGGCAAGCCGTGGGGGAAGTTCTTTCGCCGCTGTGCGATGATCTTGGCGGTGGTGGGGTGGTGGCCGATGCTGAGGACTCTTGGCATGGCAACTTGGGAGCAGGTGGGATTGCGTTCCCCGCCGTTTATGGCATTTGCGCGGATTGCTGCCGGCTGGCTGCTCGCTTTTGTGGCAGTCAGTCTGCTTGGATTCGCGGCGGTGTTGGCGGGTGATCGTGTGTGGGACGCCTTCACATGGTCGGATGTGCCGAAACCTCTTGCCGTCGGTGCCGCTGTAGCAGTGTTTGAAGAGTTGTTTTTCAGAGGAGTCATTTTCGGCGCGCTGCGACGGGAATGGGGCGTGACATGGGCGCTCTGGGTGAGCAGCCTGCTTTACGCGGTGTTGCATTTCTGGAGCGCGCCGCCCAAGGAAATGGCCGGCGTGTTGCCAGCCGTCGTGTCGTTGACCGCGCTGGGGGCGTTGTTGACCTGGTGTTACGCCCGGTCAGGCTCCCTGTTCCTGTCCATCGGCGTCCACGCGGGAGCGGTGGCTGCGCTTCGCATACTGCTGACGGTGACGCATGACGGCAAACAGGACATGGACTGGCTGTTTGGATCTGGAGCGTTCGTGTTGGTGAATGGCGTGGCCGGTTGGCCGGCCTTGGTGCTGTTGTGGCTGGCATTGGCGGGTTTTGAGCGGGTGATGACGAGGATCTATGGTCGGGGCGATCAAAAGATGGGCGAACGTCGCGCTGGAGATGTTTTACCCGGCTGATTGCGCCGCTTGTAAAGGCGAGCGAGAGCCGGGCAGCGGCAGCATGCTTTGCGAGAAATGCCGTGGCGAGTTGCGGCCGTTGCCGCGGCCGTTTTGCGAGCGTTGCAGCCTGCCGTTTGAGGGCGTGGTTGGGGGAGACTTCGCGTGTTCACACTGTGCTGACAAGGAGTTTGTGTTTGATCGAGCTGTCGCTGCCTGCCGGCTGACGGGTGTGGCACGTGAGTGTGTGCACCGGTTTAAATACGATGGCGCGACTTGGTTGGGGCCGGAATTACTGGAACTGCTTGTCGCGGCGGCCAAGGCACGGATCGAGTGGAGCAAGGTGGACTGTGTCGTGCCGGTGCCGTTGTTCCCGGTCCGGCAGAGGGAACGGCATTTCAATCAAGCCGAATGGTTCGCGCGACGGCTGGTACGGGCGCTGCCGGCGACGTTGAGCGTGGGAAACCTGCGGAGGACCCGTGATACGGCGACGCAGGCGTTTCTCAATGCGACTGAGCGCATGGAGAACGTGCGGGGCGCTTTCGCGGCAAGGCGGCCGGCGGAGTTCATGAGGCGGCGTGTGGTGGTCGTGGATGATGTATTTACCACTGGAGCCACGACAAACGAGTGTGCTAGGGTGTTGCGAGCTGCGGGTGCCGAATCGGTGACAGTGCTGACGGTGAGCCGCGGCTGAATTGGCGTGAGATTTATGGTTGAAGCTAAAAAATCAAAGATGCCCAAGGTGCCGGCGAAGCGGGTGGAAATACCGCAAGGGCTTTGGACCAAGTGCAAGTCCTGCGGCGAGGCCGTTTATACGCGGGAATTGGACCAAAACCTGCGGATTTGCCCCAAGTGCGGCTTTCATTTTCCGCTGGGCGCATGGCAGCGAATTGCGTCGCTGGTGGAGCAGGGGAGCTTCCAGGAGATGGACAGCGAGATGATCTCGGTGGACCCCCTGAAGTTCACCGGCGTTTCATCCTATGCTGACAAGCTGAAACAGAATCGCGAGGAAACCGGCTTGAAAGACGCCGTGATCACGGGCGTTGGCCTGATCGGCACGCATCGTGTTGGCCTGGCGGTCATGGATTTCCGGTTTCTTGGCGCAAGCATGGGTTCCGTGGTGGGTGAGAAGATCACGCGGGCGATCGAACAGAGCACCAAGGAGAAGATTGCGTGCATTGTGGTCAGTGCCTCCGGTGGCGCGCGGATGTATGAAGGAATGCTTTCGTTGATGCAGATGGCCAAGACATCGGCGGCATTGACACGTCATATGCAGGCGCGGTTGCCGTACATCAGCGTGCTGACCAATCCAACCTACGCCGGCGTGATGGCCAGCTTTGCCAGCTTGGGGGATGTCATTGTGGCGGAACCCAGCGCATTGATTGGGTTCGCAGGGCCGCGCGTGATCAAAGACACAACGCAGTCGGAATTGCCGCGAGGCTTCCAAACGGCGGAGTTCCTGCTGGAGCGCGGGTTGGTTGACGTGGTGGTTCATCGCAAGCAACTCAAGGCCACCTTGGCGAAGGTGATTGATTACCTGTTGCCCGAGGCCAAGCCCGCAGTGGCGGGGTAGGGATCGGCGCAGTGTTGGGCGGCTGTAACCGAATCAGGGCGTGACGAGGACCTTCCGGAGCGCGTCAAGCCGGGCTGTTCCTTGGCCGTGCGGCGGCGGCAATGCAGGGACGAGCCATCCACCTTCATCCAGTTCGTTCCAAGCGTAGATGAGCACCAGTTCGGTGCCGTTCTTGCCGGGATGCTTCTTGAACCACGAAACGCCGCGGCCGATATGTGCGGCGATTTCATCGGGGGTTCCCGCTTTGTAGTAATAACTCATGGCATCCTCCTTTTGGTGGAAGCTCTCCCATGAGACGGGGTTCATCACGCGCGTGCGGCGGTCCCAGCCGGTCGTGCAGATGGGAGCGACTGGCTCGCCCGTGGCGGCGCAGGATTCCCAGAATGCCTCTGCGCGCGCTGCCAGCTCGGAATACTCTCCGGCTTTCGCGTTGCCGGAGACGGCATATTGGCTCCACGCCTCAGCCTTCAACTGGTTGTAATACTTCATGCTCGATTTCGGGGAGCCGACACAGAGCGCGACCCAGGGCTTGCCCAATCCGCACTTCTCCAGTTCGCCACAGAATCTCTGCCAGCGTCCGCTGACGAGCTTGTCAACGAGCGGGCCGGTCAGGAATCCCATGTAAAACACCGGGCGATTTCCTTCCACCTTCAGGTAATTGGGTTGTTTGACCATCCGCAAGACGTGCGCCCAAAACGCCTCTTCCGCCTGCTCATTTGCGATGCGTCCGTAAGCCGGCCACAGCGGCAGGTAAAGGCAGAACTTGAGCTTGTCGCGGTTCTTGCAGGTCAGGAACGTTTTGATCGAGTAGCTCAGGGGGCAGTCTTCGGGATATGCAGTGAACGCCCAGTAGCTCAGTCCGCCATGGACGGCATAGTCGATCTCCTTCTCGATGACAGCTGTCGAGTTCCCGTTGAATTCCTTCGCAGTTCCGTCGGGGTTCAAGGTTGTGAAGAATGGCCACCGGTAACGCCATTTGTCCGGCGCGAGCGATCGGCTCGTCTCCTTGCCGGGGTCCTGGCTCACCTTTCGATTGCGCGAGGCGTCAAACCCCGGGTACTCGACCGAAGCTGGAAGCCGCGTCGATGCGGGGAGAGCCCCATACCAGGCATCCCATCGGATGGCCCCGACCAGCGGGCGGCCTTTGGGCAGCGATTTCAACAACAGCGTGCCCGCTTGATCGAGACGCCAGTTCTCGGCAAGCGTGCCCTCCCAGCAGTGCCATTCACCGAACTCGCTGCAGAAGGCTCCCATGTTGAAGGAAATCTTGAGGTTGGGCGCAGGGACCAGTCCCAGTCGCGCGAATGGAATGGCCCATTCCCCGCGCCAGCCTCTCCCGAACAATGCGCCGCGAGGACCCGGAATCGAGCGGGCGGCAAAGCGTGTGGCTTTGCCCAGCCGTTCCGCGGCGTCCGCCGGCGCCCCGGCGTCCGTGGAGCTTTGGAGCGCGCCGCATGCGTAGCCGCGCACCACGAAAGTGGCGGGTTTGCCATCGGGCGTCTTGCCCGCGATACAGATTTCCACGCCATCGTCCTTGCCCCAGACCGAATTCGTGCTCACCTTCGCAGGCCCGAACATGGTCACGTTCGCTGCAACGTAGAGGCAGGTGTCGTCATAGGCAAACTTGGCAAGCACCGGCGCGCCGCCGACGGTGAAGCGGGAAGGTTCGCGATCAAGCGTCTGGAGTTTGCCGGGCCACTCGGTGATCTTGATCTCGCCATCAATGATTGGCGCGGTCGCCACGAGTTCGGCGGCGGCAGAATGTGTCTTGCGGCCCGGTGCGGGTTCGGTCGGGACCGTGTTGCTGATGGTGAACGGCTGCTGCGCGCCATCTTTGCCGGGGCCGCCACGAAAGATGACGTTGTCCTTCCATACGCGGATGCCGTTCGGCTGACTCACTCTGATTTTACCGGGGACGAACAGGGTGTTGCGTTCAAAGGTGCATCCCACAGAACGCGCAAACGACACAGTCATGTCGCCGTCGGCGATGAACACGTTGTCGCGCACGGTCGTGTTTCGAGTGATGTGGTTATGGGTTGGCATCGATACGCCCTGTGCGACGTTGCGCTCGATGATGCAATCGCGCGCCCCTTCGTCGAGGTAGTAGGCAGACGCGCCAAAGCCCTTGCCAAACTCCACCACGTCGCGTACCACGTTGCCGCGAATGATGCAGGTGTCCATGTTGCCGTAGATCGCCGCGCCGTCGTGCAGCTCGCGCATCACGCGGTAGATCAGGTTCTCTTCAATCAGGTTCCCTTTGCCACCACTGATGATGCCGGAGTACGGCGCGTCGTGAATCTCGTTCCGGTAGATGTGCATTTTGCTGCCTCTCAGCGTCGTTGCGGCGGCGCTTGGATAATACACACCGAGATGGTGGATGTGGTTGTTGGCGATAAGCGTGTCGGCGCCGCTGATCTTTGCGCCACACGCGCCCACATAATGGATCTTGCAGTTGACGACGCGGCTGTCAGAGAGATTGTCTGCGCTGAAACCGACTCCGCCCACATTGCAGATTTCGATGTTCTCGAACGCGCATTGGCGGGCTTGCACGACATGGACAGCACCGTCAAAGGCTGTGGCGCCGAAACTCGCCAACTTCAACGGCGCGGTCGTCGCCTGCAACGTCAGGCCGCGGAGGGTGATATTCGTCACGGGTTTTTGTCCCGTTCCTGCGAGATAGATGATTCGCTCGACAGTCGGGGCGACAATCTTGAGCTTCGACATGTCTTCACCCGGCGACGGCCAGTACACCAGCCTGCCTGCGGTACGGTCGAGATACCACTGGCCTGGGCGTGTCATGCCCTCGCGCGTGTTGAAGATCACGTATTTTCTCCGGTTCAGCGCCCCGGGCGGCCAGGAGGGTTCCTGAGAGAGGATCAGCGCGTGCCGTTGAAAATCGTTGCTGGTAACGCCGACCAGCGATTCGGCCCACATGTGATACATGCGCACCTCGGCATTTTTCACGTCGAGCGTCGCTGGAATGTCCTTGGGATCGTAAGGCATCGTGGTCAGTTCCTCGTGCGTGGGTTTGCGTTCCCAGTGCCCCGCCACGGCAGGCAGCAACGGCAGGTTCCACGTGCCGAGGTTATCGAAGGTGTTGGTTGCCGGGTAGCAGGCGCGGTCTGCCAGCCGTCCGTTGACGATCAGTGCACGGAAATCCCACGTCCCTTCCTTCACACCCGGCAGCTCGGCGTACCAGAGGCAATCACCGTCGCGTTTCCAACCGGTTACCAACTGGCCGCCGTAGAGTGTTACCTTACCGGCGGATTCCGCCTCGATGGTCAGGCCATTGTCGCGCGCATTCAATTCCAGCGGCTTGGTCTGGAAGTAATCACCTGCCATCATGACGACACGATGCGATCCCGGGGCCGCTTTCCGTGCCGCATCACGGCCCGCCTCCAGAGTGGCAAAAGGTTTCTCCTTTGTGCCGGGGTTGGCGTCGTTACCTTTGGGGGCCACATAAAACGGCACAGAGCTTGGCGTGTCGGCTTGGGAATACGCGCCCCCAACCAGCAGCATGGCTAAAAAACCGAAAAGGAAAGTTCTCATTCTCATTAGGATTCTTTGTTGCGTTTGTTGTTCACAATTGCCGGGACGGCGTCATTCATCCGCTGTTCTTACCACAACCATCTGATGGATGGCGAACCCGGGCACGGTAATTTCCAAACAGTTGTTTTCGTGCTTCCAGTGGGTGAGCGGCTGGTTCTGCGGTTGGAGCATCACCGATGCCGGCCGGGCGTCCAGCCGCAGGCTCACACGACAGGCGGGTGCGGCGGGAATGTCCGTGATGATTCGCTCCGGGCGCAGTCCACGTTGCCCATCTTTCTCCACACCGGGGTAGAGCACGGCGGCGTTGTAGGTCGACGTTGTGCGTTTGCCCTCCGCCAGATTCACGAGATGCACCACCTGTTGACCTTCTCTCTTCCTGAGTACGACTTCGACACAGGCCAGCGCATCAGTGACCAGACGGCGGTCAGAAGGCGGCAGGATCGATTCGATGATCTTGTCGACGAGCTTTGCGGGAACCCTCTGCCGTTCGTAGCGCGACATCAACGGCACAGCCGCATAGAAAACTGTGCCACGCCCCACGGCAGATTTTGTCAGGAGCGGAAATCGTTTCCCGTCCTGGGTTGACACGTGCATCATCGCTTGAGCGGTCGAACACTCCATCCGGTTCAGTTTTCGCACGAACTTCAGCGCAGGGACCTCGCCGACAACGGCGAGTGTTTCAGGTTTACTGTCACCGGCTGCAACAGTGACCCCAAACGCTTTCTGAAGCTGCGGAGTCAGCCCCATGCCCGACCACAAGACCCGGCCGCCTTTCTCAAGAAACGCGAGAACGCCCGCCGCGACCGCGTCTGTAACTGCCTCTGGATCTTCGACGATCAGTAACGGACTGCGGACGTCATGTTCGGTGAGCCGCCAATCGGGGATCAATTCATAGTTCAAGTGTCGGGAGGCCATCTCTGCGATGACGCCGCTGACGTGCCGATCGCTGCTCACGAAGCTCTTGGTAGACTGGCGGGTGGCGGCATAGTGCGCCGCCGCGCTATGCAGCACCGAGACATCGGGCAATCGCGTGCCCAAGCACCACGGTTGGCGCGCTCGCAGGAACGGTGTCACATCGCGGGCCATCACTTCGATCCATTCTTTGCGCAGCGCTCCTTCAGGCGTGGGGATATCCCAGAGGGAGAACCGTCCACCGTTGGCGATGATCACGGCCATTTCCTGCTGGATCTGCCCGGCGGGTTTGGGTCTGACGGCTGTCGCGACGCCGTCTTTTACGGATTGTGGGTCCGGCGCGATGAGTTGGGTCATCAAGTCGTAAGGCAGACGCTGGGAATCGAACCAATGCGCTAAGGGGGAGAGAGACTCGACCCGATTGCCGATGTCGCTCGTGAGATAGCCCAAGCCGCGCGGTGGTTTCTCGGGCATCATCAAATGGTAGGTGTTGTTGATCCCCACAAGGCAGTGCGGGTCGATCCTGTGGATTTCTGAGATCGTTGAGGCAATGAACTCGCGGAAGATTTGGCGCTGCATCTCATGGTAGTCGGCCCAACCGGAATCCTGGTTCGTGCGGGGCGGCGGCAGATGGGTTTCGCGTTCGAAGCGGGTCCGGCAGGCGACGCAGTAACACGGACTCACGGTATGCGCGGTGCCGTCAAACCAAAAGCTGTCCGGGTGATAGACGGTCATGATCTCGCGGATCATGGGCCACAGGTATTTCGTGGCCACGCCGGAATGGAAACACATTCCCCGACCCAGTGGTTTGCCGTCGGGGTCAGTCCGGATCCACTGCGGCTGGGTGGCTGCGATCCGGCCGTCATTGCCGAGATTGAAGTAAACGCCAAACCCATAGTTGCCGCGCCGCGCCACATCGCGCCAGACTCCCAGCACGTCTCTCCACAGCCTGGGTGGTGCGAAACCAATCTTCGTCGGATAGGTGGTCCAGCCTGGATTCCCCTTGGCGTGCATCTGGATCATGTCTGGCGTGCATAAAGCAACCAGTCTTGCCGTTTCATCCACGTTGGCATCGCGTCCGACTTCATCATCGCCGAAGATGTGGTGATCTTCGTGCAGAATGAAGAAACTCTCCGCATACCTGCTTCCTGCGAGGACAGGCGACAGGACGAGCATCCATGCGGCGGCAAGTACGCCGATTGTAGCGCTCGTTCGTGTCATCTTGCTCCTGATTCGGCCATCAGCGCCGTTGCGCGAGCCTCCGGATGAGAGTGCGTCTTGAGTTTGATGAAAACTCATCTTTCATTTGCCGAAAACGACTTTGCGGATGGCCTTCAGATACGCACCGTCAGGGTCGTCCTTGCACGGCACGAGCCAGCCGCCTTCGCCGATCTCGTTCCACGCGTAGATCAGCGCGAGCCGATCCTTGGTTGCCTGCGCCGGATTTGCCTCCATCCACTGCGCCATCTTCGTCAACATACCGCCAAACGCCTCGGGCGTGCCTTTGTCATAATACCACGAAACCGTCGAGCCTTTCGGCCCAAGGCCGCCAATGCCTTCCCAAGGCCGCCGATCCCATCCCTGCGTTGCCACTGGGATGAACTGTTGTCCCGGTGTTTCACGCCATGCCTGGACGTTCGCGTCGAGCAATTCCTGGTAGCTGTGGCGTTCGGAGTTCTTGCTGGCCCATGTTCCCTTCGGCGTCACGTTGTAGTGTGTCCGGATCGAAAAACCGTCTTCAGGTTTTCCACCGGCACAGCCTGTGACAGCCACACCGGGGAAGCCTGCCTTGCGTGCCGCCTCCTGGAGATAGGCTAGGCCCTCCTTGTTGGCGCCGCGCGGAGAGAAGATCACCAACAATGGTTTGCCCTCTACGCGCAGGTAGCTCGGATGCTTGAACAGGGTCATCCAATAGTCGGCGGCCTGTTTCCACGCCTCCAGCCCAACGATCTCAAAGCCGCCGTGATTGGCTACCAGCAGACAGAACTCCATCCGCTTGTTGTTCTTCGCCTTCATGAACAGTTGCATCGGCAGATGCTTCGGGTCGTCCTCGATGGCCTTGACGTTGATCGGGCCTTTGTTGTCGTGCCAATACCAGCAGAAGGAGTAGAACGCCACACCGTGATCCGCCGCGAGGGCGATTTGCCGCTCCATCAATTCCTGCGTGTCATCGCGCCATCCCCAGATCGGCGTGCGGCCCGCAAACTCTGTGGCCAGCCTCTTGGTGTAATGGGTTGGCATTCCCTTGGCCCATGCGTTCTCCGGCTTGCCGTCGTCGGATGCGCACTTGCCAGCCCAGCCGGCGAAGTAATACGCGCCGAGTTTCATGCGGGGCTTCGCGTCTTGCGCGCCGGTGTTACAAACCCATCCGGCCAGAGCCAGCAACCCGACACATAGGACCGCTCTCGCACACACATTTGTAGTTTTCATTTGTTTGTTCCCTTTTCCAAGAATTGCACTCCGCCAACATGAGGGCCAATGGTCAGACAAGCCCCCGCGGCATCGCGGATCGGACGACCGTTGAATCGCAGGTTTTGAATCGTCACGCCCTCGACGTTGTGCTCGGCGTCGAGACCGCGGAACGATGACGGCGGTTGGAGGTTGCTGAACAGACTGATATCCTTGAAAACGATTTCCCGCACCACGCCCTGGGTGGCATCCTTGGAGTAGGGAGTCTTGCGGATGACGATCACCATCAACGACGGGCAAAACTTGTTTTGATCAGGCACACGGTATTCCTCCTCGCGGCTCTTTTGCAGCTTTGGACAGGGATTCTGGCCATCAATTTCCACGCGGATGCCCTCGAAACGGATGTCCCGGACCGCGGCTCGATCGCCGTGCTGGATGTCCATCGCGATGTGGGTGGTCCGCACGACGTCGCAGTCCTCGAACGCGACTCCTGCGATTTCCGGCGCACACGTCTCGGCGCCAATCTCCAGCGCCCGGCCCCAGTCGCACCAGACCACACAGCGGCTGAACCGGATGTTTCGCACGGGGCGGTCGTTATCGGCGGACTTCAAGCCCTTGACGACCAGCGCGTCGTCGAACGCCCGCACAAAACAGTCGCGCACAGTCACATCCTGACTGTTACAGACATCGATGCCGTCTGCGTTGTAGCGCCAGAGGCCAACGAGTTTCACATTCGAGATCGTCACTTTGCTGCATCCGAACAGGCTGCAGCACCAGACATCCGGATCGCGCATCACAATGCCCTCGACGGTCACGTTGGAGCAGCCTTGGAGACGGATCGCGCCTCCACCTTGGCCACGCTCAAAGGGACCGACGTCGAGCACGCCGCGACCCGAGATGAAAATGTTGGTGGCGTTGCTGGCATGGATGCTGCCATAGACGACCGCGCCCCCAGCGAGGTAAACCGTCTCATTGCTCTTGAGCTCGATCCGACCCGGCCGATGAACACCGGGGCCAAAGAAGCGAACGCCCGGCGTGTTCGGGGCAGGGGCGTCTTTTTCCGGCGGGCAGGCAAACAAATGCAAGGCGTGATGTGTCCCGTTGACCTCGACGACCACGGGCCTTGGACGGTCCAGGGAAAACGAAATGCGGTTTCCTTTGATGACGGGCCGGATTCCGAAGGAAGTCGGGCGCACGACAGCGGACCGCACGGCACTCCGCGATTGGATTTCGACTTGAACCGGTTGCTCCATGTCCCAGCAGGCGAAAGCGGCCAGCTCGGTCTGATCTTGTGGTCGCTGGTAGCCGGGCCAGACCTGGTTGAAAGGCACAGCCGATACCCGGCAAGCGTGGACGGGAACCGGTTGTCCATTCACCTTGAGCTGATAGTCGTCGGACAGCGCCTCGCCGGCTGGTGCGGGCCAGGAAACGGTCTTCGATTGCCCTTGCTGCCCGCTGATGGCTCCCAGAATTGCGCTGGCAATGGCCTGCATTCCTTTGTCGCCCGGATGTGCGGCCACGCCCTTGTGAGAGAACTGGCGCTCTGACCGCGCATAGTTGGACTCGTCTTTGCCAAGTGACCCGACATCCACGTAGATCCCGCGCACTTCCTGACAGACCTGTTTGAGTACTTGGTCCTTGGCTTGGTTCGCCCAGAAGCAACTGCGCACGACAAGGGTGGGATTGTTGCGGGACTTCAAGCCCTTCAGCAATGTCCTCAGGCTGTTCCGGAACTGGATTTTGGCTTCGTCCGAGCCAAGACCCGGCACGTTCTCGCCGATGGCTATAATGATGATGTCAGCGCCAAAGTCGAAGGCATCCTTCAACTTCATCGATGCATCATACTTCGCGTATTGCCGCTCGAATTCGGCAATATTCTTGATCATGACTTCCGGAGCGGTGCCTGTGGTCTTACCGATGCCGTGCGCCACGAGATGCGCGAAATCCTTTTCCTCCGCGCTGGCCGCCATTCCCCAGTTGCCGGACCAGCCAATGTCTTTCTTGGGTCCGTGCCGGGTGATGCTATTGCCCAGGAACAGGACTTTGAGTGCCGGGGCGGTCAGCACGCGAACGGGGTGTTTCACCGGCCAGCAGGCGCGGCAATCATCCTTGTATAGCCCGATCTTCTCCACGGGGATTCGCTGGAAGCCGAGCTTCCATGCCGGCGAGTCTTCGCGAAGTTGAAAATTGCCGGCCTTCTCATCAACGAACTTCGGGTCCTCATTGATGAGGTTGTTCTCGAGTTTGACCAAAGGTTTGATTTTGGGTTCGATGGCATCCCACCACGTATCCTTGATGGGTTGCCCCTTGGCCACGCGGCGGAGGTTCTCACCCGTGCCTTGCCAGAAAATATTCCGGCGAACGATGTTGCCCTTGGGCTTCTTGGGCTCGTCGTCGAGCAGGTTGACCAGTTGCGGATAACGCGTGCTGAACGGTGGCTCTTTGTAACGAACGCCGGCGATGGTGCCTTTCTCGATGGCTTCCTTGATGCGGCCGTCGGCATGAGGACCGCACCAGCCGAGTGCGCGCGCATCGATGTGCATCGCCTTGGGACAGTCCACGAACACGTTGTTCTGGATGATGTTGTCGCGGCCTCCCCCGAGAAATACAGGCCGCAGGACCTGATGGAAGATGTTTCCCTGCACCGTGGCCGACGAAAACAGGTCGTCGAGGTAGATGCCGTTGCAGGGACCACCCGACTTTCCATAGATGTGATGGAGGTAGTTGTGCTGAATCACATGGCCGCGCAAGGTCCAACTCCGCCCGGCATAGATGGCCCCGCAGTCGTGCGACTCGAAGCAGACGTTGTGGATTTCGTTGAACTCGATCAAGTGATCGTTGCCGCCGAAGAGGATTGCCGAGTGTGGCGCGTCGTGAATCAGGTTGTGCGACGCGCGCAGGCCCACACCGCTCAGGAAGATGCCCGGCCGATACATGCGGTCCCAGCGGCCGAAGTGATGAATGTGGTTGTTCTCGGCAAAGTGTCCGGCCGGAATGAGCGCTTTTCGGTCACCTCCGACGAGATATATGCCGCCACCGCCCATCCCGTACATGTCGCAACCAACAACGCCATTTTCTTTGCCGTCGAAGATGGTGACGGCGTGGTTGCCCAGATTGCGGAAAGTGCAGCCGACGACGCGGCAGTGCTGTCCGTTCTTGATGGCGATGGCTGTGCCGCGGGCGGTTTCGAACAACAACCCGTGGACGGTGACGTGCGCCGTGTCGGTCAACGTCAGCAGACGAGGGGCCACCGAAACTTCCACGCTCGCGCCGTCCATTTTTCCAGGCGGCCAGAAGTAGAGGATTCCCGCCTCCCGGTCGATATACCACTCGCCGGGCTCATCAATCTCGCACAGGAGGTTGAAGCCACGAAACCATTGTCCCTTGCGGTAGCCGTATTGGTGATAGGGCGGCGGTACGGTGATAATGCGTTTCTCCGTGTCGAGTGACGTGATCTTGTGGCGTTGTTGGGCCCAGTCGCGGAACCAGTAGCCGAGCACCCACGCATCTTTCTCGTTTACCCATCGTTTCGGGCGGTCTCCTTCATAGACAAAGATGCCTTCTTTGCAGCCCTTCACACCGCGGACGTTGATCTCTGTCTTGCCCAGCACTTCCTGAATCTTGATGAAGTCATCGTTAGGCCATCGCGAGATCTCCATGGGCTGGTTATTGAAGAAAACCTCCAGCCGGGGGCGGACCTTCTTGCCGGCGCTGGCGTAGGCGCTGCCCATGGCGTCTTCACCCTGACTGTCAACCCTCGCCAGCCACAGTTGTAACTGGGCCTCTGCGTCCAGTCCAAGGTCGCCGTATTCCGTGATACCCAGCGCACGCAAATCGGTCTGAAACACTTTGCCGCGAGCGGAGGGATCAAGCCGACTCAGTACGGCGGGGTCGGCTACAGGCTTCCAATCTGTCAGGACCCGGCCACCGCTGATGTGAACAGTATCGCCGGGACGGGCGCGATAGATGATAGGGGACTCTGCGGAGCCGGAATCTTCCGCGGTCAACTCAACCGGTTGGGCCAGTGCGTACCGCCCTGCAAGAATCTCCACAACGATACCGCCTTTTGGCAGGTTCCCGTTTCGTTTCAGCGCGCGAATCTCATCCCGCGCCCGTTCAATCGTTGCGAACGGTCCATCTGACTTCGCGTCGTTCGGTTTCGCCAGCTTGCCGGACCATTTATCGTTGCCGTTGGTGGCAACCGTGAATGTCACGCTCTCCGCGCGCGCTTGCATTGGAAACTGGCAGGCAAGCGCAACTGCGCCGGCAAGAAGAATGGCGGCTCTCATTATGGTTTTGTTGTTTGGCTATCCTATCGCTTGAACCACTCCTTTGCATTGCTTGGGCGGATGGCGGTGAGGTCTCCGCGATAGTGGCGGAGATGATAGTGTTTCGGCGGATGTTTGGCGAGCGCGGCTTCATCCAACTCGATGCCGAGGCCTGGACGCGTCGGAATGAGCATCTCACCGTCCTTGATGTGAACGTCTTCGTCGGAGAACTCGCTGCGCCAGGGCACATCGTTTGCCATCGTTTCGAGCAGGAAGAAGTTCGGTGTGCTGGCTGCGATGTGCAGCGTGGCCATGTTGGTGAGCGGGCCGGCGGGGTTGTGCGGGCAAAAGCTGATGCCCGCCGCCTCGGCCATGCCACCGATGATGCGCAGTTCCTTGATGCCCACGCGGCTGATGTCGGGTTGGATGAAATCGCCACAGCGCTTCTCGATGAACTCCCGTGCCAGGAAGCGCGTGTAGACGCGCTCGCCAGCCGCAATGGGTACGGGCACGCGGCGTTTCAGTTCTGCCAGTGCGTCGAGCAGTTCCGGGAAAAGCGGTTCCTCGAACCACAGGATGTCAAATTCCGCCAGTGCGTAGCTGATGCGCAGCGCACTTTCGATGTTGAAACGGCCGTGGCCCTCGATGAGCAGGTCGGTGTCGCCTACCGCCTCGCGCACCGCCGCCACGCAGCGCGCCGCATTGAGCAGTTCCGGGCGCGTGATGTCGCGATGGGCGCTGCCGAAAGGATCCCACTTCAACGCCTTCCAGCCGCGTGCGACCGCTTCCTTGGCCTTCTTGGCGAATTCTGCGGGGGTTTTTGCCGGCACGAACCACGCGTTGGCGTAACAGCGTACGCGGTCGCGGCATTTGCCGCCCAACAGCTGCCAGATGGGCTGGCCGAGGACCTTGCCTTTGATGTCCCAGCAGGCCATCTCAAGCGCGGCCAGCGAGGTTGAGAGCACGGGCCCGCCGCGCCAGTAGGCGTCGCGATAGGAATCGTGCCAGAGCGCCTCGATATCCATCGGATCGCGGCCAATCCACGATGGCGTCAGGTCCTCAATGCAGCCGAGGATGGCGCGGTCGTGAAATTCGAGCGTCATCTCTCCATAGCCGTGAACGCCGGCGTCCGTCTCGATCTTCACGAACGACAGGTTCGTGCGGTAGGCGTCGCATAAAAAAGTTTTGATTGCTGTGATTTTCATAAGTGGTCATCACGCTCCCCGTGATGTGGTTCTGGGTTCTGGGTCGTCACACGGGCGTGACGGCTATTTTGAAATGACGAATCTTCCTCCCGTAATGAAAATGGTGTCGCCGGTGATGAAGCCGGACTTCACGAGGAAAAGGGCAGCCTCGGCTACCTCCTCCGGCTTGCCAGCGCGGCCCATAGGGACGCGCGCGGCGTATTCGAGCATCTTCTCGCGCCCCCAACGCGCCTCCATGACCTCCGTCTCGATGTAGTCGGGCGCGATGGAGTTGGCGGTTATGTCGAGTTTCAGGCCGACCTGCGCCAGCGAGCGGGTCAGTCCGCCCATGCCGGCCTTTGCGCAACTGTAGGCCATCCATTCTTCCTCGGCGTTGCCTGTGTAAGCTTGAATGGAGGAAACATTGATGATGCGGCCATACTTCTGGCGTTTCATCGACTCGAGCGCAGCCATTGAACAGAGCCATGCGCCCTTCAGGTCCACATCGAGCACGCGGTCCCACCAATCCGCGGGCGACATGCCGGCGGGGCGGGGCGGTTCCACCCGCGCTCCGTTGACGAGGATGTCGAGCCGGCCAAACTGCTTCACGATGCCGCCGATCATCCGCTCCACCTCATCAGACCGCGAAACGTCCGCGCATGCGGACACAGCCTTGCCACCGGCAGCGGCGATTTCTGCAACAACCTTGTCGGTTTTCTCGCGTTTTACGTCGTTCACGGCCACGGTCGCGCCATGCGCCGCGAGTGCGATCGCGATGGCGCGGCCAATGCCCTGGCCTGCGCCGGTCACGAGCGCAATCTTTTCTTTCAGTTCAGTTTCCATAGCGTGGGTACTATGGAGCACCTGCTGCCCGTCGGTAAATGGACAAGAATCGCGTCCGTGTGGATGGGATTAGCGGGGGAATGCGATCTTCTGGGAACGTCATCTTCATTGGCTTCATTTCTATCGTGATGTTACTCGGAAGTTGGCGTGCAACTGACTAATAGGCAAACACTTGCGTAAGTAGACGCATCCGTTCGAGCGCAGACCGTCACCGTCACTTGGCTTCTGGCAAGTGGGGTTGCCAGTCATCACCAACTCGGACGGGTTTGCCGACGGGAAGGCCTGCCAGTTGAGACGCATCGCCTTGGATCAGGAATGAGCGTGGGGGGATCGTTGCGCCGCCGGGCAGAGGCTGCTCTTCCTTCGCGAAGTTCACGGTTATCGACGCGCCATTGGCGAAGGAGCTTCGCTGAACCAGACCGTCCTTGGTAATCCGCTCGTGGTTGACCATTTCCGAAAAGCCCACTGCGCGGCGCCAACGGCAAACGTTATCGTAGCACGCCTTGAAACGGTCGGGATTGTTCTTGAACAGTTCCTGTTGCGGTTTCCAAAGGACCCAGGTCGGCATGGCCGCGTGGATCATCGCCAGCAGGTCCTTCTTCCACCAAAGGGCCGGCATGCGGTGGCTGTTGTCGCCCCAGCGCCACGTCGTCTCGCAGCAGTCGCCGTAAACCAGTTGGAACAGCGGCACCTGACGCCGGGGATTCACTCCGTACTCCTCATAGCGGGCAAAGTGCGGCCCCGGTTCGAGGGATGCGAACGGCATCTGGTGGATTTCCTTGGGGTTGGCGAAGAAAGCGGCGGTGCTCATGACCCCTTCGAAATAGTCCGCCACCGGAACAGCCCAGTCCCGACCTTGCTCGGACCCGACGACCAGACCGAGTTCCTTCGACAGGTAGTCAAACTGCCTGACGCGGGTTGCGCAGTCGTCGGTGCGGGTGAGGGGGTGGTTGGGGTCGAAGCACTCGTAGAAAGTCGTCGCCGTTACACAGTCCAGAAAATAGGCCGAGAATGGCGACTCGCTCAGACGCATCGGCATCTTCTCTCGCAACGTGCGAAGGCCGCAGGTCCAACAGATCACATAGCTGGGGTCCTTTTTGCCTGTCTTCGGATTGACGACCGGACACCAGCCGACCTGGTTCGAGCCGTCGGCGCGCTTGATCACATCACCCGGGAAGGTGAATCCCGTGCAACGTTCCCATCGGCTGGGCGGTGTGCCCGGCTCGTAGAGGTCGGTATAGATGTCGTAGTGAGACGACAGATAGCCCATTTCGTTGAGCTGCCTGACCTTGTCCTTTGAGAATCCGGACACCATGGCCCGTTCGATTCCCAGCCGTTTCAGTTCCTCGATGTTCTTGAACTCGCTGCAATAGATGTTCACCGCGCCCACCAAGCGGTCTGTGTTCGGCCGCTTCTTGCGTTTCTCCGCCAACGTCTTCAGAAGTCCTTTTCCCTGTGCGTATGCCCGGTAGCGTTTGGCCAAGGCTACATAGCCACCGCGGTCGGCAAAGTGATACAGAATGCGCCGGGAGTACCCGAGCTTCCCTTTCTGCGGCTGGAAATATGGCTGAACGGAAAGCACCTCCCGCGTCGGGCCCTTCACTTTCCTGCCGCGATAGAAGGCGTCACATGGCGTGTCGAGAATGCCAATGTATCCCTGACCGGACGCGAGGTCGGCTGCTCCAAACCACGGCATGGACATGAACCCGCCCAACGCCTTGCCATTCCACTCGAGTTCGTTGACGCTGAAGAGAAGCCCCGCGTTGTGTGGAATGACGAGGTGTCCCTCCGGTTCATCCAGAATGAACGGAGCAGGCAGGTTCACCTCTTTGATGGTCGCTCCGAGATCGCCCGAAATCTCATACGCCACATCTGCCTGTCCGGGCGCGAGGCACACCCGTATCGTCAATGGCAGCGGGGTGTCCTTTCCAAATGAATACAGCACGTGAAACTCCGCGCCTTTGGCCGGCGAAGGCAGCGGCTTGAAGCTCTTCACCGCGACACCCGCCATGTGGGTGGCCTGCCGCCACAGCCGGTTGCATCGCTTGTCGAGAACTTCCCAAGTGGCGTTCGTTTCGTTTACGCTCACCCGGAGCGCACTATTTTCCACCACGCAATGGCCATCACCGCCCGCCGCCAAGTCTGCTCCGAGAAGAACTGCCACCAGAATGAAGCAAGTTGTCTTTATCATTATTGTTTACCTTTGTCGGTCGGCTTCTCGTGAACGCGCTTGATGCGAATCACCCGGCTGTCGTAGTCGCCCGTCAGTCGGAACCCGACACCGACGTTCATCAGACCTTCGCCCGACATGCGCTTGCCGCCTTCCACAGAGTAGAGCCAGTCAGGCTTCAGACCCGACAGTTGAAGGCGGGGGAGTGTGGGGTAGGGCTCTTCAGCGCGCTGCATATTTTTGCCGAGGATGATCAGGACGGCTCGCTCTTTGTCCTCGCTGACGTATTCGAAGGCTGAATAAGAACTCAACCGGGGGCTGCGCAGCCGATACAGGTCGCCATTGTGGATGATCCCGCAGAGTTCCTTGTAGAGCGCCGCGTATTTCTTCAACTCGACGATCTCTTCCGGCGTGCAACGGTCGAGCGCCAGGCTGATCGAGCAGGAACCGAGCATGGCGACATGACCTCGGTAGCGCAGCGGTGTGATGCGTTTGTTGACGAAATTGGGTGTCACGCCGATGTGTCCGCCGCCTCCCGCGGTTCCGGGCAGGTAAACGTAGGAGTAACCCTCGTGCAGGGCGGGCATGTCCAGTGGGTCCTGGTTGTCGCTGCGATTCACTCTCTCAAAAATATGAGCCATTCCCAGATCAATGCGCGCGCCGCCGGCCGCACAGTTCTCGAAGATCACCTCGGGGAAACGGTTCTGGAGGGTCTCGAAGATGTAGTAAAGGTTGCGGACGTAGCGGACCCAGAATTCCTTTTGCTGCGCGAGCGGCACCTGAGGCCAGGCTGGCTCGCTCACATAACGATTCATGTCCAGCTTGAGGTAGTCGATCGCGTTGTCGCGGAGCAGGCGATCCATCGCGGCGAGCATGTGGTCGCGCACGTCGTCGCGTGCCAGGTTCAGCAGCAGGTCCCCGCGCTGGTCGCCAGTCTGGGCGCGCTTGGGCGACTGCATCACCCAGTCCGGGTGCTCGCGGCACAGGTCGGAGTCGGGATGCGCGTTCTCCAACTCGACCCAAATTCCGAACTTCATGCCGAGCTTGTGCACGCGATCCACCAGCGGCTTGAGGCCGTTGGGAAACCGTTCCGCATGCGGTGTCCAATCGCCGAGTTTCTTCTCCCATCCACTGTCCATGACGAACAACTCGATGCCGGCGTCCGCGGCTTGCTGGGCAATGCGGGTCATCGTCGGCTCGTCAGGGTGACCTCCAAGGCTGTTGACGGCGAACCAGGAGTTGTAGATCAGCGGTACCGGCCGGTTCGCCTTGTTGGGGCGCATCACATGGGCGCGCTGATAGCGGTGGAACATGCGGCTCATCGCCCCAAAACCGTGCGTCGTATAGCCCCCGGTGAAGACGGGCGTGGTAAATGCATCACCCGGCTTGAGGTGCCAGGAGAAATCAAAATCCTCGATGCCGCCAGTGACGCGGGTTTGACCGTAGTTGTTTTTCTCGACGACGATCTTCCAGTTGCCGCTCCAGTGCAGCGCGCCAAACCAGACCTGGCCCGACTCCTCGGTGGCTTTGCCTTCGAGATCGAGCGCGAAGAACGGATTGGCGTGCGGCCCGGAGAGTCCCGTGCGGCTGCCAAGCCGGATGGCTGTCTGGGTCAGGTCCACGTGTTCGATGCGGTATTCCCGGCCCCAATCGCCTGACAAGTGCGTGAGGCGGTAGTCCCGGTTGCGCGGCACGTGCCAGGTGGCTGACTGTATGCTCTCGAGCGTGATGGGTTCCTTGCCTTTGTTCGTGACCACCGCCCAGCGGTCCACGAGGTCCAAGCCCGGATAGATGCGGTAATGAAGACGCACCTCGATCGGGAAGCATGGATCGACCAAGGATATCTGAAGCGTTTGAGACTTGTCGTCTGCCGTGATGGTGTGGTCGCGGTAGGCGAGTTTCAGAGTACGGGTGCCATCGGCGAAGGTCGCCTTGAGGGCCGGTTCACCGTAGAACCATCCTCCCCAGCCGACGTATTCAGCGCGGATATGGTTCTTTTCATCCTGGCGTATGAGGGCGCGGTTGTAGCGGTTCTCATCGCCGACGGGCAGGTCCTCGGCGCGCTCGATCCGCGGTCCCCAATAAGTGTTGTTGAGCACGCCGGCTTCATTGCGCTCGATGGCATAGGTCGAGTTCTGCGTCTGGATGACGAACACCTTGGCGTCGGCGTGGTAACGGATCGTTTCCGCGCACTTCGGCGTCGGTGCGGCCCACGTGTTGCCGACGACTGCCAATATCACGGCCCCGGCGAGCAGAAAGGGCAGGGCACATTCACGCTTTCCCCGGCTGCCGACGATGCCGCCGGCATTGCATGATTTCATGGAACGTTTCATCAGGTGTGTGCTCATAAAATGTTCACGCGGTCGATATCAGTTTCAGCGATCAGGAGTTCGCAAGTGCCGGGCCACATGCAATGGAACTCGCCAATTGCCTCTGCTCACATGCCCGGCAGTATGACAGCGGGTCGCCTCGACGTAAATGGACTGAAATCGCGTTTTTGTGGATGTCGTTAGCGGGAACGCGAAGGCCGGTCGTCATTTGGCTGCGGCTGCCATGGGATTGTTGTGTTTCTTCTTTAGCCTTGCAGGTTCGAATTTCAGCAGACTCTTGTCTGTGATGACGGCTGGAGCATCATAGACGGGCACGTCTTTGAAAGTGCAGGTTGTGCCGTCCGAAACAATCTGCTGGGCCGGTATCGCGTGGATATTTCCCGTGATCAGGTCGATCCAGACCGGTTCCTTGAACCTGGCGTTCGGCACCGTCAACTGCGCCTTGAGGGTCGCGCATTCGTTGGAGGGCACGGCGGTGCCATCCCAGAATGTGACCACGCTCAGGCCGCTGGCCTTGTCGCGAAATGCGTGGGCCGTCAGCTTCTTCTCGCATTCGACGGTGATGGTTGTGTTTGGGAGTCGTTCCACGGCGTCGTTGAATACGGAGACGACGTTCTGGGTGACGTAGTAGGCGGTCTTGACCTTGATGATCGTGTTATTCGAGTCGGTTTTGAGCAGGCCGTAGCGGGAGATGAAGTCCTTGTGATAGCTCAGGTCGGAGATCGTGAACACAGAGGACCGGATGTCGCGCGCCAGGTCGCCCAACATGCGCCGCGCGTTCCATTTGGCTTGCGACAGTTCCGTCCAATCAACGCCGCTCAATGCAAACTGCACTTCTTCCGAGGCGCAGCCGGCCTCGCCCTGCCATAAGCGCAACTTCGGTGCGTGCTCTCGCACAAGTGCCCACAGTTTGTCCACGCTGCCATAGGTCGCATCGGGGTTTGCACTGTAGTGGTGGTAGACAACCCAGTCGAAGAGATCGAGTTTCGCCTGCTCCTTGAGTCCGCGGACGAATCCGCCAATGAAATCGGGGCTTGCGCCTGCGGAGACCAGTCCTCCAATTCGGGCCTTGGGATCCACTTGCTTGATGACCTGCGCGGTGCGGATGTTGAACGCCGTGGTCTTCTCGATCGTGTTGCTCTTCACCAGATTGGGCTCGTTATACATCATCCACTCTTTGACGCCCTTCGCGGAGTAATGCCGCGCCATCGCCTCGACCCATTTGTCCCACGCTGCCAGCGTCTCCTCGCCTTGAGGCAGCGTGCCGCCGGGGCCAAGCGCAGCCTTTGGATCGTAGAGCCGGTTGCCGTAGGAGGTTTCAAGGCAGACCTCGAGGCCGCGCGTGTGTGCGTCATCCACGATGCGGTCCAGCCAGGCGAAATCGTAGACCCCTTTTTGTTTTTCTGTGCGGTTCCAGCCGCCCTGCAAACGAACATGCCGGATGCCCAGCGGCTCGAGATATGACTTGTAAACATCCCAGTCAGCCAGATCACGGTCGAGCGTTTCGCAACCCAGCGACCACATCGAGGTCTTGATCTCGCTGACGCTCCTGGGTTTGAGGGTGCCGACCTTTGGCCAGTCGAGTTTCAGCGAAGTCTGCACCCGCGTCGGCGTCTGGTCCAGCATCGCCACGGTCGGCACACGCGGTTTCATGTTGGAGAAGAACCGGCATGTTCGCAGAAACTGCTCCGGGTGCAATACCTCCGCGCTCAGCCATATTTCGTCCAGCCAGCCGTCCAGGCCACGCCCGAACACCAATGCGCTGTTGTCGTACACCAGCGGCCCACTGGTGGCGCCACCACCGCACCGCACGTAATCCACGTAGATGACCGCCGACCGCGTGGCGTGGTCAAATGTCAGCGCCACATGATGCCACGCGCCGTCAGCGACGGTGGCGGTTGAACCGAACGACTGGTTGAAGCCCGCGCCACTCTTTGAATCTGCGCCCGGTTGCGTGTCGAAACGAGCGCGAACGTGGCCTTGCGGATCGATCGAGAGGGACCAGCTTGCGCCCGTCTGACCGTTGCGGCGCTTGCTCGCGATCAGCGCGTGGCGCGGCGACTGCTGTTTCATCTTCACAAATGCCTCCACCGTCAGGTTCGCCGGCTGGGTTTTCGCGTCTGCACCGGGGACGACAATCTCGCCACCGACCGGGGTGCCCGCGCCCGTCACGCCTTCGCTGGTGAATCGCAACGAATTCCGGTTGTGGGCGTTTGCCATCGAGAAGGTCGCTCCGTTCCAGATATTCGCCCCGGGCGTATCCGAATCGAAAACCGGCTGCTTTCCTTTCTCGAATACGCCGGCTTGGCCCGTGAGGGGTGGGGTGCCTGTCGGGGAAAGGTCGCCATCAAACTGCCAGTAGCCCGCAGGTTCAGCAAAAGCTGTCACTGCGGCCACCGCCAACGCTGCCATTGTTGTAACGATGGGTTTCATGTCACCGCCATTGTGGCGCGCCGGCGCTCCCCGGTAAATGGACGGGAATCGCGTCGGTGTGGATGCGGTTAGCAGCGAGCCGACAATCCGCGGGGATTTGGCTTCGCAGTTTTTGATTGTCCGAAACTGGGTCATTCTGTCTCAGACGGAAGAAAATTGGAAAGTTTTTGGTCGGATTAGGTCGGATACGGTCGGAGAAGGCCGGATTGACTCGGATCGGCTGATACCGTTGCCATGGGCCGGTTTCCATGGATGCGGTTCCATTGCATGGGGACATAGAGCCAGACCGTTGTACCCGCTGCCGTACAGACAAGTGCCATCGCGGCTTTGGTAATCAGGTGTTTGGCTGGACCGTTCATAACATGGATGCGTGCTTCATTTTCTTCGTAGGAACCGGATTAAGATTCCGAGGACGATCACGCCGCCGATGCCCGCAGCAATCGCCATCCAAATCTTGGAAGTGCCTGGCATACGGTTGGACTGAGGCACAGGTTCAGATTTCGCTGATTTAAATGGCGACGACTGTTTCGGCAATCCCGGTGAACTAATGGCGGTAGTGTGTCCATGAGAAATCAGAGGCTGTGCCGTGCCTCGCAGCTGTGGATCAATATCGAACTCCGCCAGTGCACGCAGTCTCCCGTCAAACAAACGGGAACCTTCGTAAAGTTTGATGTATTTGTCCCGAAGCTCGCGCGCAATCGCTTTGCCAAAGGGATTGGCGCTGTGCGCCAAACCTGAGAGGGCAAAGAGAAAATCAGCTGTCGTAATGGTAGCAGTCAATCTCTGTTCTTCAGTCCATGTGGGAGGAAACTCCAAAGGCCCTGACGAAATTTCCTTCAGACGAACTCGCGCATACTCAGCCAATGCGTCCACGGCCCTCGGATCGCGACAACGAGATAAGGCACGAATGACCGCTGGAAGAGAAGCGTAATAAACCTCACCCAAATGAGAGGCGAAAGCCGCGATTGTTGCGTCATCATCTGCAACCGCTTCGAGAATATGTGCACTTCTAACAATCAAGCTGAGAATAGCATAACCCTTTGGTTCCGGCGTTTTGAACGCTTCGTCGGTTATTTGGACAATCGCGGCGAGGAGCCTCTTTCGCTGCTCGGGATCCGCGTCGTTGATTTCTTTCGTGATTGGCCTATCTCCAGTCTCCAAGATAGCCGTCCGAGCGTAGCTGACGACGTCCTCCGCGGGCTGCGCAGCGCTGGTGGTTCCTCCAGAGGCAACCGCAACCGCAATAGACACCAGTAACAAGAGTGTTTTCATTATTCGACGCTTGTAACAGCCACAGGACATTGGACTGGATCGTTCATGGTTTGACGGCAGTCGGTCTAGGAATCTCATGTAGCAACGGGTCAATTTCTGTTTTAAGAGCCTCAGCAATGGTTTTCTGATACGGAGAACCTTCAAATAGCTTGAAGCACTCATCGCGAAGCTCTCGAGCAAGAGCCTTCCGGGATTCACTGTCACTTCGTGCCAAGCCTTCTAGGGCGTAAAACAAGCTGTCCATGATGTTGTTTGCGGTTCTTCTTTGGTCGTCTGTGACGGAATTGCCTGAAGGCAACTGACGCAGCAATGCTTTTGCCTCCTGCAGGCGGAGGCGGGCAAGGGCTGCTATCATTTCTGCAGCCTTGGGGGAGCGACAGACCGATAGGGCACCGATGACTGCAGGTTGAGCGCGGTTCCCAACCTGCATGAGACGCGAACCGAAAGCTGCCAGTATTGCATCCTCGTCGGAAACAGCTCTGAGGACATCAGCAGACACCATGATCAGCACATCATTATTATCACTCCTTGGCTGAGACTTTCTAAACGCTGTGTCGACAACTTCAACAATGGCGGCAATCTTCTGCTTCCGTTGTTCGGGCGTCGATGCGGCTATTTCCTGGGCAATGTCTCGGTGTGCCATTTCCGTGTCGAGCATGGTCGCTTCCAGCCGCTGGGCAAGCCCACCGACGGACTCTGCGGCGAAGCTGCATTGCGTAACGAACACGACCAACGAACAACATATTAAGAACACTGTTCTCATTTTGAGAATCCCGTTGCAGCTATTCTTGGTCCATGACGTGAGCGACAAATATTATTGCACCTCGTCTGCGGCACTTCGAGTGTGAGGCGAATATGGGATCTTGTGTTTCACTATGTATGCCAGCTTTCTTACGGTGTGATTAATGTCTTTTTCCGCTTCCTCAAGCACCACGTCCCTCCGCTTGTCCTTGCTGGCTGCGATCGTCAGAATAATTGCGAGTTTTAACTCCAGATTCTCTCCTTCATTCTTGTTCAAAAGGAATTCAATCGTTTCTTTTGGCGAAGCAGTGCTGCGATACAACTGGATCAAGCGGTCAATAACCTCGGTGTCTGCAATTGCTGTTTGAAAGGTCCTCAAAGCGTCGACCGCCTCGATCAGCTTTTCCTTATCATCTTGCCAGAGATATTCCAGTATCTGGGGCAGGGCCTCTTCTTGTGGCTTGATCTTGCCGCCTATTCTCACATGCAGTACTGGCTGATACACTGCTCCTGCCACTTGAACCATATTGGAATCGGTCGACGCGGGTAACGCGGCCCTGTTGCGAAACGTTTCCAGTTCCAGGCGCCTTTTTGACGTTATGTATTTGATTAGCGGAGTCAGATCCATTCGCTCGTGTTTCACGCGTGGAAGTCCCGGGGAATCAGCTTTAGCGGTCTTGGACTGACTATCATCAGCCGCAGGTTTGGTGGCGACGGGTTTGGGCGGGTTTTGGTTGTTTTGACTCTCCGACGTCGGTTGGCAGGATGAAGATGTGATCACGCAAATGACCGCGATGATCAGGCATATTGAGTATCGTGTCGGCGTGTTCACGTAATCCTCGTCATCCCCAACGAATCCTTGTCTTCATCAGACATGTTATGCCTCGCACATGAGCTTCAAGCCGTGAGCGCATAAGTATAACTCATGCCATGTTGGCGCGGTCATCTTGGCTGTCTCTTGTTTTGAAGTGTTTTCACTCCCATCCAACATATCGAGGCCGGGTCTCCTGTGCCCGTCCCGGTTCCAAGAATAGCCGGTGGAGCGATGTTATGCAAAGATAGAACTGCCTGCAACCAGGCTTGATTGCGCCACAGGCTCTGGACGCTGTCGAAGAAGATAGTGGAATGTGGACTTCACTGCAGGACGCGTGCCCTTACGCGGAGCCTCGACGAAGAGAACCTCGCACGGTCAGGGGACCGAGCCTACAACATCGCATCTGGCGATTCGAGTTTCTACTCCTTGAACCACAGCTCCAACAACCGGCCGATGATCTGACAGCCGCGTGCGTTGGCATGCACGGCGTCGCCCATGAACCAACCGTAGGTCTTGCCGCTCTCCTGAACATACGCCCACCATGGACCGGTCATGTCGAAGAAGGCGCATTTCTCCTCGGCGGCGACCTTTTGCATGTTCCAGCGGAAATTGCTCTTGGTCGTGTCAATCTCCCGCGTGAATGTGCGGATATGCTCGTCGCGCATCGCGCCGAAGACGGGGGTGATCAGCAGCACCTCCGTGTCGGGCTTCTTCGCGCGGACCTGTTGGATGACCGAGCGCACGGCCTCGGCGTCGCCGCGGTTGGAGATGCCGCCGATAAGGAGCAGGTCGGGGTTGTGTTTTAGCACGTAGTCCTGGACGCGATTGTCCTCGCGATAATACGTGCAGCCGGTCGAGCCTCGCAGCGAGGCAATCTTGATGATCTTGCACTTCGGGTAGTCGCGCATGAGCAGCAGCTCGAACGAGGAGGCGGAGGTGTTGCCCATGATACTGTCGCCGAGGAGCACCATGCGCAGTTCGCCGCCGTCACGCAGTTTGCTCATCGTTTTGGGAATGTTCGCGAAACGCCCGGCCGATGGCTGATACTTAATCGGGTCTATCGTGGCGTAGATGGCATCAATTCGTTGCAGCGCGCTCATGCCGGCGAAGGTGTCGGTGATGGTGCCGTTGAGCAGGAAACCACCCATCCGCGCGGTGCCGGGCGAGGCGAGCTTGAGGACGAGTTCGTGTTCGAGTTTCCGGTCCATGCTCCTGGCCAGCGAAACCGGGCGCATCGTCGGGCCGGCCGCATCCTTCGGCGCGGCGAGCTTGCGGAACGGCGCACCGTCCACGGCGTATTCGTAGTCCGCGCTGTCCTTGTCCACCACGTCGATGATGCCGATCTCGGAGCCTTTGAATTTCAACGTCAGCGTGGAGCCGGGTTCGGAAGAGACGAGGATGTGGCGGAACGGGCCGATTGGGCTGGGCTGGCCGGGCTTCCAGTTGCCACCGCGCTTCACCTGCGGGTCCTCGTAGGCGACGATGCGGCCATTGTCGTCGGTCTCCGGGAACAACGGCGGCGGCAGTTTGTAAGCCTTGGGCTTGTCGGGGACGGGGTTGGCGGCCATCAGCGCGTCACTGAACTTCTCAACGGCCTCTGCGTAAATCTTCGCGCCTGCGTCGGTCGGGTTGATACCGTCGGCGGAAAACTTCTCGAACGAGATTTCTCCGGCGATGATCTTTTCAGCGGCGTATTGGGCGAGGTTCAGGCTCGGGATGCCGTAATGGGCGGCGATCTCTTCGCTGACGCGGATATACTCGGGGGTCTTGCCTTCCTTGTATGCCTGAAGCATCTCCGGCGTCAGCGTGTAAACGAGGATGCGGCTGTGCGTGGCGCGGTAAAGCGTGATCTGGCGGATCAGTCCTTCGAGGGACGTTCTGACCTGCGCGATGTCGGCCTTGCGGTCGTCGGCGGCGAAATCGAGAATGGCCAGATGCCCGCTGCAAATCACTTCACCGAAGATCGCCTGGCCCCGGCTGCAACGGAAGAGACCGAACCAACTGCCGCCCGGCTGCATGTGGCGCGTTTCACTCATGCCGGCTTGCGGGAAGTGTTTCTTGAAGCCCTTCATCATCCGGGCGGAGTAACGGAGGTTGGCGTCCTTGAGGCCGGTGCCTGCCAGCACGGAGTTGCCGATGAAGAACAGGTATTGGTTCCCGGAGATGTCAGCCTTGAAGTAATACTGGCTGTTGGGAATGCCACCGCGCACCTGGTAGAACTCGGCGGCCCCGGCCATCCACGCCGTGCACACGCTGAGCAGGGAACAGAAGAACACCCTCCTGAATAGATGTGAAGTAGTCATCGTTATTTTCTCCCTACCTGGTTTCGATCACCTTGATTTCCCCGATCTTGTATCGTCGGGCCTTGTCACCGTTTGGAAGCGGCAGCGCGATCACTGGTGATCCGTCCCGTTTGCCGATGGAGACATAAAGCCCGTAGGTGCCCGGTTTGACCGTCGGCACGTTCGCGCTGAACGGATAATCCCGCGTCTGCTTCAGGTATTTGACCACACCATCGTTGATGACCGGAATCGGCGTCACAATACCGACGGTGCAAGCCGATGGATGCGAAACGACGCACGCTTGGCCGGCTGGCGCGACTGGCAGGGAGCGCGCATCGAAGGTTTCGTCCACGCTGAGCCACACGATCTTTCCATTGCGATTCTTAAGGGTGAAGGCGAGGCTTCCGCCCGCGTAGCATGGCGCCACGCCGACGTTCGCCCAGGATGTGTTGATCGTGAACGGCCCGCCCACGCGAACCTCACGCGGGAAGGCGGCTTCGCGCAATTCCAACCGGTAGCCCAGCCGCCGGTTGATCCGGTTGACCACATCGCGGTTCTCCTTGAGGAACTTGTCGGGCCACCAGTGAATCGACATGTAACTTGCGTGGTGCTGCTCGACGGACTCCAAAAGCAGCGCGGGATCCCACGCGTTCCGTTCTTTTGACAGCCCGTAATGCTCGTGCTCAAGAATAACTGGCAAGGTTGGCCAGAATTTCTGCGCCATGCCGGCGTGATACCACTGCTTGGGCGCTTTCCGCACGAGGATGCTGTCGTCCCGAAATGTGACCCCCTTCGAAAACGCGTAATCCGTGGAAGGAAAACTGTTGCCGGGACGGGAACCCCCGGCGACGTCATCGCTGATGCACAGCAGTGTGTCGGGAAAATGTTCTTTATAGAGGTCAACCTGGACCTTCACGCGTTTGTCGGTCTCCTCCTGCGACAATTTGGAAGTCCCGCCCGTGTGGCCTTCGCCCCACATGCCGAAAGTGCCAATGTCAATGTACGCGACCGACGGATTGCCGTTATAGCGTTTGGCCATCGCAGCCAGGAAACCGTCCAGCTTCTTAAGAAACACAGGGTCCATGTAATCGGGTTCCCACAGCGTTTCTTCCGCTGGTTTGCCGATCGTAGAAAACCGGTAGTCGAGTCCCTTTGCTCCCGCTTTCTGCACCCATTCAGGCGTGGCGTAACGGAAGCGGTTTTCGCACGCGGTCACCCGCAACGCGATTTTCTTGCCTTGGGCGATCCATGACGCTGCATAGGAGTCAATCAGGTCCCAGCGGAATTTGCCCTCCTCGGGCTCGAGATAGCACCACGGCAGGCGGAAATAGACGACTGACGCGCCCGGAAACCAGTCGAGCGCATCACCCGGCCGCAGTCTGGAGCCGTAGGCCCAGAGCCGGTTGGAATAGTGAAAACAGACCCAACCCATGCCGGGATTGATGAGCGCCTCCCCGGTATTGTTCGGCCGCACCACCACGCGGGTGTCGTCCGCGCAAACGGCCATCGCACCGCCCAGCAAACACGCGGTCGCGAACAGTCTAACCTTTTGGATGTCCATGTTCATGTTCCTATGAAGAACTCCACGTGAGATGTTTTCGCGAAGAACAGACTGCCGGCGGTCAGTGGCGACGACGCTGAAAAGGTTTCATGGCTTGAGAAGTCCGCATCGCACCGCGCGCCAATAGACGGCTTGTGTGTAATAGTGCCCGTAGAAAACAACCTTGTCGTAATCCACCTGGGTAATCATCTGCTTCACCAGCGCGAGTTGCTCTGGCGTCAGTGACGGCTGGGGACAGAACAATTGCACCAGCGCTGCCTCGGCGGGCTCACGGATGGTGCGGTCTTCCATGAGGATGGCCTCGGGGCGGTTGGGCACCTTGTAGATGGCCGACTTGTGGAAGCCCCAGTTCCGCCAATCGAACCAGAACGGATTGCCTGTCGGCGGCTGGTACTTGAGGCACTTGGTGAAAAAGACTTTGGCGCGGTCTGCGACTAACAGCATCGCCTCCAGCCACTGCTTCTTCAACTCCGGCGATTTCTCCAGTTGATAGAGCACTTCCAACGAAGTCTGTTGCTGCAAGAGCGCGTAAGGAATCTTCGTGGACTCTCCCTTGGATTTTACGGCTGCTTCGGGGCTGTAGCGGCGGGCGAGATCGGCCCAGTGGCTGTCGCCGGTCACATCCGCGCCGATGGCGTAGATCATCGGCAGACGCGCGATTTCGTGCGCCAGGGTTTCCCACATTTTGTCCACCAAGCCGTCGAAGGCGCCGGTTTCCTTCCCGATGCAGTAGTTGTTCGCGGCCACCACATTGCGCTCCAGCCGGGAGCAAATGGCGGTGATGATCTTCCTTATCGCGGCCTTTTCCTCCGGTTGGCAGAGAGGGGAATGGTAATAGCGCCACAGACCATAGACGTGCCAGGTGTATTGGTCGCGGGAACTCTCGCAGTAGTGCGATTTTCTGTCGCTGGGGCAGATGCCGCGGATTACAAACCCTTCGGACGAACTGAGCGTGACCAGCGATGCCAGGCCCGCAAAGACCTTCGCGGCCAATGGACGCAGGGCAGTGTCGCCCGTGGCGGCAAACCGGTCGCAGATCATGGACATCATCAAGCCGCCGCTGATGGCGCAATCCTCCATGCCGGTGCCCCAGCCGTTGGAATTCGGAAACTGGCGGCGGGTCTCTTCGGGAGTCGGCAGCGCAGCCAGTCGTTTGGCCGGGTCATAGCTGCATACGAAATCATAGAAGAGGTGCGTGCGGTCGTCGTAGAAGCGATCCCATGCGGCGCGCCATGCCTGCTCAACCTTCGCGCGCAGTTGTTGGTCGGTTGGGGCGATGTTGGAATTGTTCTTTTGGTAAACGAGGATTGCGAGAGCGTGTTGGCCCAGGCGCAGAGACCTGCCGCCGTCAGGAGCGTCGTCCAGTTTGACGTCGCCGAGGCTGCTTGATTCCAGGAATGTGTATCCGGGCACGCGAATGCATGTGGTGGCCGGCTTGGGGGAAACCTGCGTCGCCACAATTGCCATGCGGTTGCCGTTGATGAAGCAGCGGGCGTCCACCTTCGGGTTTTCGTTCACGAATCCATCCGTGTCCCTGTAGCGGCCGAGCAGCAACAGGTCGGAGTACTTGTCCTTGAGCTTGTTGACCTGCGCCAGATATCGCTGGTAAGTGGGCGTCTTGTCGATGAGGTCGCGGCAGCGGTAGATTTCGATATCGTTGCGCAGGCCTTTGAGCACGGCGTGGTTCACGCGGCGCGGGATGTCGGTATCGTCGCGAATCTCGCGCTCCGACAGCACGACCTCCGGGAAGGTGTAGCGAACCCGTTCCGTGAAATCCGTCGGCCCCGTTGCGCCGGTGGTGTTGTGGATATAGTCCACGGGTTGCGCCGTCCCGGCCGTGAAGTGCTCCGTGCCAAGGGCGAAGGCGGGGCTGGTTTTCTTATCCAGATAAGCGTGGGACATCTACAACGTGTCCCCCTTGTCGGCGATCACGCGGGTGTTTGGAACCGGGAATTCGCCGCTGAGGTCCCAGTTCGAAGCGGCCTCGCCGTAGCCCAATTGGTCGTAGAACACACTGTCCACGCCGAAATTGATGGCACGATCGGCCATTCGCAACAGCCATTTGCGCCACGGCTCGCGGCGTGTATCAGCCACGACGAAGGTGCGGGCGTTGTAGTAGCCGGTGAAAGTGCCGAGTCCCTTGAATCGGTATTGTTCGGTGTAATACGCGCCGGTGTTGTCGTGGTAGCAGACGTTCTTGCCGTCGCCGTCGCGGTAAAACGCGCTCTCGTTGTCGATCAGCTTCCCGTTGAAGTAGAGCATCAGCCGGCCGCCCTTTTTCCGGAAATCTTCGATTGCGCTGGCCCACGCTTTGTCGCCTCCCTGGGCGGCATCGGTCACCCAATAGGAGTCCGGGTAACCGTTATCCATGCCGGCTTTCCACCAGCCAAACGCCAGCACATTCTCAACACCGACGCTCGCGCCTGCCTTGCGTATCCGATTGTTCAAATCAGCGAACGTGAAGAATTGCTCCCCATATTGGTGCGTGAAGATGATGCGCTGCCAGCTCTTCATCCTGCGCACCCAGGGCGGCACGTCGCGCTGGCGCCACCAGGTGTCGGCCCATTTTCGGTAGAGCTTGGAGGTCTGATGCCAATTGCCCGCGTAGGGCGCGATGATGTTGGCATTGCACGACCAGGACTGTCCCTTCATGCAGTTCGGGTATTTGTAAAGTCCGGTCTCCAGCGCAGTCCACGCCCCCGACGCGTCCGGGTAAACGCGCAACCCGTGCCACGTGTCTTGGAACGTCGGGTCGTGGCTGGCGAGATACAACCCCTGTTTAGCGCCGACCAACGCAAAGCAGTTGGCCGACGTGGGACCGGGATACTTCAGGTCCATCTGACGGTAGAACTGCGATGGCGCTGCGTAAGGCGGACTGTTGCCGGCGGCGAGAATCTGTTTCCGCGGGTCGGGGAAGAGTTGCCCGCCGCGTTGCGTCGTCAACAGCCGATGGTCGGCCGGCAGCCGGCAGTCACCAACCAGCGGGTAGTGCAGTTCGCGGATGATTGTATGCGGTTCCTCGTTGCAGATATCGGAACCGAATCGCACCTGCCCGTTTTCCAGCCGGACAGTCAGGGTCATCTTCATGCGGACGTTGCCGCTGCGGGTCTTCAGCGTTCCGTAGCTGAGGTCGATGCGATTGTCCTGCTGGCGGATCGTGGGCGCATTATCGGGTGCGACCACCTCGTTTTCCTTTTGCCCGTCTTTACGGTCGAAATAAAGCCGCCAGAGCGGTTTGCCGCTGGCGTAATCGTGGCCGGTTTGCAGGTTTTTGAGCGAAACGAGGTTGCCTTTGGCGTCGATGGCCACCTCGACCTTCTGGTCTTTCAGTGTGTAGACATCCGCATGCGCTGCGGCGAGAACCGAACCCAGCACAAGGCTGCAAATCATCATGTGTTTCATTTCGTGTCTCCGATCAAATTCGTCGGGCCCTTGAAGTCAACGGCGACTCGCACGACCTGTCCTTCTTCCTTCACGGACTTGACGGCTGCGTTGCTGAGTGAACCCTTGCCGATCCAATGCGACGGCAGGATCAATGTCCGCTGGTGCCCGGTATTGCCGTCGTTTGGCAGGAGCATCAGCTTCGCAAGGCGTCCGCCTTTCACGACAACTTCTACCGCGAGATTGCCATGGCAGGCGAGTTTGAATGAGCAGTCTTTCCACGTTTCAGGGACCGCAGGCGCAATCCGAATCTGGTCGCCGCGGCTCTGCACGAGCATCTGGTTCAGCGCGTAGACGACATTTCCCGACGCGGTCGAGAACCACGGATGCATGGACACCTTGGGTTCGTTGATCTCGAACATCTCCCCGAAACAGCCCGCGCCTGCCGCGGCTTCATCCAGCAGCTTGATCGGTTCGGTTTTGTCGCCCAAGGCGGCCAGCGCGGCAGCCATCCATCCTGCGTACCATGCGCAAACCGACTGGCCCACCGGATACATGTTGCCAGATGCCCTGCCGTTGGTGACGAAATGATAAACGGCATTCTTCTGGCGAACGTTCGTCTCATCAAACAAGGGGTAGGGGAAGAGACCTCCCAAGGATGCCACGCTCTCCTCCTGGCAGCCTGCATAGGGCAGATATCGGTCGCCGTTGTGCGGGAGCGATTCGCGCAGTTTCGCGGCGGCGTGCTTCCATGCGGCGGCTTCTGCGTCGTCGGTTTTGAGGCGTGCGGCCGCCTGCGCTGCTGCTTCCAGCGTGTAGATTGCGCCACAGGAAGTCATGAAAGGATTCTGCCGAGCGGGACCGATTCGCTCCAGGTCGGTGCATTTGCCGATGAACATCCCGCCGTCCGGCGCTTCGTAAACCATGTTGGCGAGGAAGAACCGCGCGCACTCTTTGATCACAGGGTAACCGGTTTTGTTGAGGTAGTCCGCATCATCGGTATAGAGGTACTGGAACCACGCTGACAGGGCGATGTTTGACATATGGAACACGTGCTCCATCCAGAAACCGGGCGGTGCCGCCTCGGCGCCGTCCTCCAATGCCTCCCACGGATAACGCGCGCCATACGTTCCCGGCTTTCCGTAATGGCTGGCCCGATAGAGCGCTTTCTTCAGCCCCGCGGCTCTGAACTCGGGACAGCGAAGCGAGATATCGCGATGATTGCTGCTGACCAGCGCCTGATAGCAGAACATCTCGTCCCAGCCGAAGAACCGGCCCGCCCAATGCGTATTGAAGATGCCGACAGGGAAGGACCATTTTGTCGCGTTGGCGCGCAGGTGATACTGCGCCGTGCGGTAGGCGTTCTCCAACTGCTGGTGGGGGATACGCACATAAGATTCGTCCCAATACGCTGCCCATGCTTTTCGGTGCGCGGCGAGCAGACCGTCAAAGCCCTCGCGCCGCGCCAGCTCACGCAGCTTGGCCGCCCGTCCCGAATGGCCGTTCCCGTCGAGTGTGTCTGCGAACAACAAGTATGTCGTCATCTCCACCGGCTTCACGGCGTCGAGCGTGATATCGGACGTCAACGCGACCGCCTGCTTGTCGATCGTCGCAGTTGCCTGCTTGTCTGAAAAAAGAGAGATGATACCGGAGCACGGGCGATGACCGTCCGCTTGATAGCGAAACTCGGTGCTTTGAGTCTTTTCGTTCGTCTCACATGTGGCCGTGACGCGCCTCGGGGCTCGGTTCTCTTTTCCCGGCGGTGTGAACTGGTATTTGAACGTTGCTCGAACCGAACGGATGCCGGTGTTTTTAGCGGTGAACCTCTTCTTGATGACAACCAGATCGTGGGCGAGGGGAGTGAACACGGTTGTCTCAATCGACAGGCCGTTGCTGTAGTCATTCCGACAGGTCACCACCGCGGCCTTCGTGTCCAGTGTCTGGGTCCACGTCGCCGGTGGCCCGCACTTCTTGCCATCGACGCTCAGTTCCTGCTCGAAATGGCCGAAGGGGATCAGTTGGTCATTCGGCGGCCCGTACCGCCGCCCTGCCCACCAGATGCCGGGCGTCATGTGATTATACGCGCGCTGAGCCTGACCTCCCTGATAGTCGATGAGCATCGAGATGCTTCCGTTGCTCACCAACGGCGGAACATATTCACGCGGGACGTCGTTCTCTTTGCCGCTCGCCGTCATCCGGTGGGGCGACCGCTTTGCATCCGGATCGGCGCCCAGAAGTCCGGGGGAGGGGACGATGGCCATTGCAAGCGCCAGCATGAGGGTACGGCCGATTTGCTGTTTCGCACCGAGGGTGAGACCGATTGTTCTCTGAAAGTAATTGTTCATTGTCGCGCAAAGATGGGGCAAGTATGGGTGCGGCCAGCTTTGCGGTAAATGGACAGGAATCGCGTCCGTGTGGATGCGGTTAGCAGAGACAACGCGAAGGGAGAATCCCGGTTTCAGTCACGAACCGTGAGAACTGGATGGCGCATACCGGCACGACGCGTCGCGCCGCAACTCCAGCGGAGCACACCGCGACAACGTCGTCCAGAGACGTCCTTGCGGATTGCTTCAACCTCTTCGGTGCTGGCGGAATTATTCTTTTGGAATCAATTGACCGCCGCCAGCCAGCGTATAAGTCTTTCTGTTGAGCCACTGGTTGGAGGGATGATCCACGCTATATCGAACCTTGCAGCCGTTGGCCCGAATGTTTGCGAGTCCGGCAACCCCGTTGGCACAGGTCAGGGCTGTGAGAGTGGAATCGGCGGTGACGGTCCACTTGCTGGTGGCGTCCAGTGTGAGCGACGCATTTTGAATTGCGCCCATGAGTGTCGTGTTGTTCTTCAGCGTGGCGCTGATGGAACTGATGTCGTCAGCCGTCAGATCGCCTGCCAGAGTTTGACTATCCGCCGTGAAGATGACGATGCCGCCATTTGAGCCGGGACGCCCCCAACGCGCCGCCGCCGCGTTGATGAGAGTGCCGGAGGTCGCTGTGGTCTTCACTCCCTTGAGGTTGATGATGCCTTTGGTGTTATTGACGAAGAACAACGGCCCTTTCGTCGCCGTCAGGTAGCCGCCAGTCATGGTGAACGTGCCCCTGCGTCCCTCGGCGTCGCCGGAGAAACTCTGGTAGATCATCACGCCGCATTTCACCGTGCCGGACATCGCGCAATTGTTCAGCGTGATGGAATTACTCCCTTCGATCACCGCGCCTTCGGAACTCGTGGCGATGAACGTCGCGCCGGTGGCGTCGATGTTGCCTGTCGAGTAGATGCCCGGCGATGTGGTGCCGTGCGTGGTGATTTTTCCACCGAAAACGTGGATGGTGCCGCCACCACGGTCCGTGGCGACAGCTCCCGAGCGTGAACGCGACGTGGTGATGGTCACATTGGATATCACCATCGTTCCGCCTGCCGTCGCCATGACGCCGTGAGCAGCGTCGCCCGTGGCGGTGATCGAACCGCCGGTCATGGAAGCGAATGCACCTTCGCCCGTTGCGAAAAGTCCGTTCGCGCCCCAACCGCTGGTGGTGATCGAGCCGCCGTTGACGGCGACGCGGCTGTTCTTGGTCGCAAGAACACCGGCATTCTGTCCCTGGAAACTGCTGTTGTCTTCTGACGACGTGTTGCCGCTTGTGATGACCACACAATCCGACATCGTCAGGTTGGCGCGGTTGCGGACGAGCACCCCGGAGACGTCGGTAGCGGTGGACTTGTATGTCTGCCTCCAGACCGTTTCTGTGCGACCGCTCAGAGTGAACACGCCGCTCAATTTCGCAGGCGAGCGCGAACCGCCGCCGGGCGGTGGACCGCCGGGACCGCCGTCTCTATCGGGCGGTCGTGGCGGACGTCCTCCCGGACCCTCACCCGGCGGTGGCTCCTGAGCCGACGTAACGAAGCTCGATACGACGATGGCGAATACTGCGATTACATTGCACAGGGTTTTCATCTTCATTTTGAGTTCAGGTCAAAGTGACGAAGTCAGTTATTCCTTAGAACGAATCAGGTGCGTGTTTATTGGCGCGCGCGGTGCAGGAAATAGGGGGGCTTTCGCATTTCCGTTTATGGCTTATATTGCAGCAGTTGGAGTGTTTCGTCGTTTCCTGAGCTGTTTATGAATGCAGACGCGCCAGCAAGCACACATGACAACATGGCGGGTAGCCGTTGTCAGACTCTGGCCGCGTTGATTCCGCCGGGCTCCCTGGACTTCTGTGGTTCGTTGCGCTTCGAAAGCAGTGTCGCTACTTATTTGAAACGCGGCCTTGCTTGCGGCTGTTTCGATCGCCCCATTGCGCGAGACCCCGGCATTCCAAAAGCGCCCGGCAAAGAATCGCCATGCTGAGGCAACCGCGGTGAATTACCTGCCGTAGTAATAGCTGTGAAGATTGTGATGGAAGAGATGCGGTGGTGTGCGGCGTTGAGCCTCGTGTTAGCCACGCTCGCTTTATGGAGTTGGTGTGCGGATGTGGTGGATTTGTTCACGTCTGGTCCCCGGCAGATACCGATGGCTCCCAGCACGTCGCTGATATTGGTATTGGTGAGCGCGGCGGTGTTGGTTGGACGGCCGACGCGGCGAGGCGCGGTATGGTTTGGTTACAGCGCGGCTATTATCGCTGGCGCTGCGGGTGTGTTGGCGTGCGCACGATGGTGGTTCGGCTGGGCCTCGCCAGTGGAAGAGATGCTGTCGCAGACGACGGAACGCATTGGCCAAATGCCGCTGGGGCAGATGTCACCAGTGACTGGTGCGATGTTCGTGATCGTGGCAGGCGCATTGCTATTGCGACTTCCGCCTCTTGGAGAAGGGGTGATTGCGCGAGTGATGTCCAAAACGCTGGCGTGGCTGTTGCTGTTATTCAGCGGGGCAGTGGCGTCAAGTTACATCACCGGGAATCCATGGTTTTACGGCGGATCCTCCATCCCAATGGCACTTTGGACGGCGGTATGCCTGATCTCTCTTGGTGCAGGATTGCTCGCCGCGCCGGTTGTCTCTGGTGCACGGAAAAGGGAATCGCCCTCGGGTGCCTCCCAAGGGCCAACAGGCGTGGCCGTCGCGCTGGCCATTGTGGTGAGCCTGCTGGGTGCGCTTTACCTCCAGCGCGAACAGAAGGAAATCCGGGATCAAGTTCACGAGAAGATCAAGACCATCGGTCGCTTGAAAGCCAGGCAGATTGCCCAGTGGCGCAGCGACCGTCTGGACGATGCAGGGGTTTTTGCCAGGGCCTCTTTCGTCAGTCGCGAGGTGCAGACCTTCCTGGCTGAAGTGTCTCCGTCGGAAGTGCGCGTAGAGATACTGCAGTGGTTCACGTTGGTTCAAAGCAGCAGGCACTTTTCGTTCGTGGGGTTGTTTGACACCCGTTTCCAGCTGAGGCTCAGTGTGCCAGAGCGGAGAGGCTCGCAGCAAACCGATGACGTCAGCCTGTTGAAGGAAGCCCTCCAGAGGCGACAGGCTGTCATGAGCGATTTGCATCGCAGCGGCGAAGCAGGTGGAATCCGGATGGATATCGCCATTCCCATCCTGTCATCCAAGGCTGAATCGGCTGGTGAGCCACTGGGCGTGGTCTTGTTGGAGATGGATCCCCGCAATTTCCTGTATCCATTGATCCAAACCTGGCCCACAGAAAGTCGCAGTGCAGAGACATTGTTGATCCGTCGCGAGGGCGAGGATGTGGTGTTCCTGAATGACCTGCGCCACAAGATGAACACCGCACTGAACATGCGACGTGCAATCAGCCCCCAGAGCCTGCTTCCTGCCGCGATGGCCGTGTTGGGCCGGACGGGGTTGGTGGAAGGCGTGGACTATCGCGATGTGCCGGTGCTGGCGGATGTGAGGTCGGTCAGGAATTCACCATGGTTCATCGTTTCAAAAATGGATCGCGACGAGGTGTACGCGTCACTGCGGCAACGTGCATTATTGGTGCTTGCGCTGACGATGACGCTGGCTGCAGTGGCGTGGCTGCTGGTCTGGCTTTTTTGGAGCCGGCAGGAATTGGTTGCTGAGCGTCAGCGGCGCATGCTGGCGGATCGCGTCCAGCAACTGATGAAAAGCGCGAACGACGCCATTCTGCTGACGGACCAGGACTGGCGGATTCTGGAAGCCAATGACCGTGCGCTGGAGTTGTACGGCTATTCGGTGGACGAGTTGCTGCAATTACGGACGGTGAACTTGTGCGTGCCTCAGGCACGAGTGGTATTCAACCAGCAGATGGAGGAGATCAAGAACCGCGGCCATGCCGTCCTGGAAACCATCCACCAACACAAGAACGGCTCCAGTTTTCCCGTGGAAGCAAGCTATCGGATTGTGATGATGGGAGATGTTTGTTACGGGCTTGTCGTCATTCGCGACATTACGCAACGCAAGTCCCACGAACACGAGATCGAACGGCTGACTCGACTCTATGCCACCCTTAGCCAGATCAACGAAGTCATTGTGCATGTTCGGTCGCGCGAGGAGCTTGGAGAAGAAGTCTGCCGCGTGGCCGTTGAGTTTGGTGGATTCCAGCTGGCGTGGCTCGGTCAATGTGACAGAAATACCGGGGAAATTGTGCTGATCAGCTGTGCGGGTCAACCTCAGGACTTCATCCAGAAAGTACGTCAGAACTTCGGCGAGCGTTCGAAATGCTGCCGTCTTTGCCAACCGACCATCCGGGATGGACGGCCCGCCATTCTTAACGAGTTGGGAAAGGCTTTGGAGATGGACGATTGGCAGAGGGCGATGAAACAGGCAGGTGTACGCGCCACGGCGGAATTCCCGGTCAGTGTGGATCGTGAAGTCTGGGGCGTATTTGGGGTCTACGCCAATGAGCCGGACGTTTTCCGGGACAAAGAGATCGCATTGCTGGAAGAAGCTGCAATGGACATTGGTTTCGCCATTGAGCAGCTTCGGAATGAGGCGCGGCGTCAACAAGCGGAAGCTGGAATGCGCGAAAGCGAAATGCTGCTTCGGCAGGTAATTGACTTGGTACCCCATCATATTTTCGCCAAGGACCGCAACGGGCGGTTTCTCTTTCTCAATCAAGCTGCAGCAAGGGCTTGTGGACACGAACCTCAAGAAGTGGTGGGCCGTCTGGAAAGTGAAATTCGGACGGACACGCTCCATGTGGAGAAGTTTCTCCAGGATGATCAGGAGGTTATTGCCAGTGGCACGTCCAAGTTCATTCCCGAAGAGCCGATCACCTACGCAGACGGACGTATTCACTTTCTGCAGACAACAAAGATGCCCTTCACGCCGCCTGGCCAGAGCGAGCAAGGGGTTCTCGGCGTGTCGGTGGACATCACTGAGCGCAAACAAGCGGAAACGGCTCTGGCGGCGGCCAATGAACGCCTCCGGAGCACGCTGGCCAACATGGCCCAAGGCTACTACGCCCTTGACCGCAACTGGCGGTTGGTCGCGGTCAATGACGTGGCGGAGAAGCATTTTGGCAAGCCCGCTGCGGAACTGATCGGCGGCACTCTGGAGCAAGCCACTCAAGGACGCATTCCAGACAATGTTCGCAAGGGCATTAAACAAGTCATGGACTCTGCGCTGCCACAGCAGTTTGAGGTGCGATCAGAGGTCCGGCCTGGCACTTGGGCAGTCGATTATATCTATCCACGCGACGGCGGAGTGGAAGTCTATTTCACTGATATCACCGAACGCAAGCGTGTGGAAGAGGCCTTGATGCAAAGCGAGAAGTATTTCCGGACCATGTTTGAAGTCGCCTCGATCGGCTTGACAAAAAGCAACCCGCACACGGGACAGTTCTTGCGTGTGAATCAGAAGATGGCCGAGATTACTGGCTATTCCGCCGGGGAACTCCTTGGCATGAGTATCGCAGATTTGACTCACCCAGACGACCGGCTAGCTGACAGGGAGTCTTTTGCTCGCGTTGTGCGGGGCGAAGCTCCAAGTTATCACGCTGAGAAACGCTACGTGCGTAAGGATGGGGGCATCATTTGGGTAAACGTCAACGCGACCGTCATTCGGGACGCGGCAGGCGAGCCGATCCGGGGAATGGCAGCAATCGAAGACATCACCACGCGCAAGCAAGCCGAGATCGCTTTATACGAAAGTGAGAAGCGGTTGCGCACAGTGGGTGACAATATACCCGGCGGCGCGCTCTATCAGCTTTTGTTTCCGGCGGATGGCCAACGCCGCTACACTTATATGAGTGCCGGTTTTGAGAAGATCTTTGGCATTTCCGTTGAGACCATCATGGACGATCCTCGGACGTTCTGGGGGCTGATTGTGGAGGAAGACCAGCGGCACATTGAGGAATTGCAGGAACTCTGTGTCCAACAAATGACGGTGTTTGACTGCGAGTTTCGCCAGCGAACGGCAACAGGCGAATTGAAGTGGATTCATGCCCGTTCGGTACCGCACCGGCTGCCGGATGGTTCAGTTCTTTGGGACGGTGTGGCCGCAGACGTTACCGAACGCAAACATGCTGAGGAGGCGATCAACAAGCTCAACACAGCACTGGAAGAGCGCGTTCGCGAGCGCACTGCACAACTGGAGTTTGCCAACAAGGAACTCGAGGCGTTCTCCTACTCCGTCTCGCACGACCTTCGCGCGCCGTTGCGTGCCATCCATGGATTTGCGTCCGTTCTTACCCGGGAGCATGCCAAACAACTTGATGAAGACGGACGCCGCACGCTGGGCATCGTGTGCGCCGAGGCTGATCGGATGGGCCAGTTGATTGACGACTTGCTGGAGTTCTCCCGCATGGGGCGTCAGGCCATGCTGAAGGGCGAGGTGGACATGCACGCCGGGGCTCAAACCGCTTTCGATCGGTGTATTGCAGACGCGCCCAACCGCGACGTCCGATTGAAGTTGCACCCGCTGCCGCCAATCGAGGGGGACAGCGCCATGCTCTCCCACGTGTGGACCAACCTCATCTCCAATGCCATTAAATACAGCCGCACGCGGCCAGTCGCGGAGATCGAAATCTCCTGTGAAGTGCGGGGAAATGAGCTCGTGTATTGCGTCAAGGACAACGGCGTGGGCTTTGACATAAAGTACGCCCACAAGCTCTTTGCGGTTTTCCAGCGACTGCACAGTGAAGAGGATTTTGAGGGCACGGGTGTGGGGTTGGCGCTTGTCCAGCGAATCGTTCAACGCCACGGTGGCAATGTTTGGGCCGAAGGAAAAGTGGGTGAAGGCGCGGCCTTCTATTTTTCGCTGCCCTGCGCTGCCGTGCAGGCTGGTTGATGCTCGGCTGCGCAAGCAATCAGAATCAGTCCGCAATCATTCGCCCCCTAGGAACACGGACAACGTGGAGATGTACCGAAGCGAGAGGATCCGAAGGTTGCTGGTTCTTAATGGCCGCGGCTGGCGAGTGACTTGATCAGCGCAGTTTCCTGCGGGTCAAAGGGTGTTCCATCGCGCCGGAAAATGTCGTGGAACCAGACCTTTGGCTCCGGCGTGCCCGGTTTGCTTCTCCAGGGGAGAAACGTGTTCATCTTGCCCGCCACTAGACCGAAGCTGATCGCCCCGACGTGTTCGGCTTTGAGTATGGGAAGTATCTCTTGGAACGTGGATTTGGGCCGTCCCATGTACTCGGTACATATCATGGGGCGGTCGAATGTCTTCAGCAGTTTGATAAACTCCTTCATCTCGTCCGGGCCGCTATAGCAGTGAAAACTAATCACGTCGCAGTTCTCTTCCAGAAAATGGACGATATCCAAGGTCTTGGTCCGGCTGTTCGGGCGTTGCCATATCGGCGCGGTCAATGGTTGGGACGGATTCGCGCTGCGCGCCCACTCAAAAACCTTGGTCATCAGCGGCAAGCTCTTGGCGCCCTTCTTGGTGTTTTCGGGTTCGTTATACAGGCTCCACATCAGGATGCGCTCGTCTTGCGCGAATGCGCGCATGACATCCTTGACGTAGGTTTCGAGACGCTTCCACTTGGACGGATCGTTCACGATGACGGCACCGGGGCTTTGCACCCAGCCGGAATTATGAACGCCCGGCGTTGGATCGGGTTGTTTGCCCAAATGGGGTTCTCCCTCGTAGCCATAGCACCCATTGGTGAAGAAGGTGACGATGGCGCGGATGTGATGTTTTTGACAAATATCCAGAAACGCGCCGAGACGCTTCTTGAACGCCGTCGGGTCAGCCTCCCATACGAGGTCATGCAGGAAGACGCGCACGGTGTTGAACCCGATATTCTCAGCCCATCCCAGTTCGCGGTCTATTGTTTTCGGGTCGAAGGACTCCGCTTGCCAGGTCTCGATCTGGTTGATGGCGCAGGATGGGATGTAATTGCAGCCGATCGGCCACGACTGGCGCGCGTACCACTGGGCCGCTTTTTCCTTGGACCAACGCTGGCCCGGTTCATCTGCGGCCAGCGCGAGTTTGGCTGGCGTCAAGATGGACAGCGCGAGCAACAGACAGGGCAGGTGATGTAGCGAATTCATGCTGCGAATCCTTTCACCGTATGAATAGGGTGCAGTGGAACCCAACATCAATGCTATTTTTTCAGCAACAGCCAACCGCACGCCGGCACGCTTTCGCCCGACGACAGCGTATAGGGTTGCTGGCGGTAGTTGACCACGACGCGCTGGCCGTTGCTGTAAGTGGTTTCAAACACCTCGTCAGCAATCTGGCGGTGGCCGTCGAGAAATTCCATCTGCAAGTGTTTCAGCTTTTCCACGTCGTCGTATACGCGGCGCAGGCTGGTCACGGTTTGTTTCAAACCCGCCGCGTCGTCATAACGGTAATCTCGTTTGCCAAGCCAGTTCTTGGAGGTGTCGAGCAGGAAATGACCGTAGAAATACGCCAGCGGCATCGCGCCGTATTCGATCGTGCGCAGGTAGGAAGCTTCGCCGGGCTGGCTGTTGACCACCTCGGTCGAGAGGTTGTAGAGCAGCACGCCGTGATAGACCATCTCGTAAAGCGGCACGCACGTGTCCACGTAGGGACGCTTCGTCAGCGGCAGCCACTTGTCGCAGTCCACGTATAAAACGCGGTCCAATGCTGACGCCGTGAAGTCCAGCGAACCCTCGGATTGCGAGCCGCCGATGGTCTTCTGCGCCAGGGCCAGAATGCGGGTGGCCGCCTCGGCGTCCTGCTGGCGGGTTTGCGGATGTTTCGGATCGTAACAGGCGCGCGGGCCAATGATGGAAAGCACGTCGGAGTAATGCAGACCCTGGAAACCCAGCGCACGGATTTTCGGCAGGTCGCGCTTGGCGAACAGCTCATACGCCCGCGTGAGGCACATATTATAGCTTTGACCGCCACCCCAGACGCCACCTTTCTGCGGACTGCCGTCATGATCCTTGCGGAGGTATTCCTCGCTCCAATCCTCGGCGATGCGATACGCACCATAGTAACAATCGTGCGCCACCATTTGGTAGCCGAGCGACTGGCCGTGTTTGATCGTGGCGCGCAATTCCTTCTCGCCTCCGAGCGCGGGTTCGACGGGGAACACCTGTGGATAACGCCCGTCGTGACCGCCGCGATTCCAGCCCACGAGACAAAACTCCGCGCGCGCCAGACCCTGCCGATGGAACTCGTCGATGATGTCGCGCACATGGGCGAAATCGCAGAACACCCTCATCGGTGGTTCGTTCGCAGGAGTCTGCTCCTTGATCTCGTGAGGCACGGGCTTGACGCCCAGCCGGATGCGCACCTCGAGCACGCCCGCGGAATACGCCAGGCCGGGAGCGGTCGCTGCGCGGTCGCGCAAGGGCCGGACGCCGCGCCGCGCGAAATTATACTGGCGGTAACGCTTGCCCAGACCCATCCAGTTCGCTTCAGACCCGGTCAGGAAATGATATTCCACTTTGATGTCATCGGGCAGGCGCTTCTCATCGCGAAACGACCGCAGGGTGAACCCCGGATCAATGGCGTATTGCTTCTGCGGACCCCAGTTCACGCTGACGCAGAACCGCGCGTCGAACTGGCCGCTGGTGATGATGCCTGCGACAGCGCTTTTGCCGCGCACTATGCCGAATATCGGCATCGGGCACTGGCAAATGGTCTGATACACGTTGATCCAATTCTCGGCCGGCTTCTTGCCGCGAAAATTGCAGAGCGCGCCCGACTGCTGCGCGATGATCAGGTATCCCTCGTCGCCTTCACTCGCCGCGCCGAACCGCCGCAACAACCTCAGGGTCTTCAATCGCGTTGCGCCGCTTTCCGTCACGTCCGCCGAGCGCACACCGACCGTCAACACGTCGCCCGCAGCCGAAATATCCAAGGGAACCGAAAAACCAAGCGTCTCCTGGCGGCAGACGAGCTGACAGCCGCGCTCGGTCTGTTTGCGTTCCATTTTCCACCCTTCCTTGGGGGTAATGGCTTGCGTCTGCTCTTTTCCGGCGGCGTCCCAATAAGTAATCACGGCCGGCCACTCGCCTCGCCACTCCGTCTTGTCTTCGGTGCGGCTCACGGTGAGCCGGCCTGTCTCGGCGTTCACCGTCCACTTCAAAGCACTTTTGTCAGCGCATTGCGCCGGCGATATGCCAGCCATGACCAGCGTCGCCGCACCCGTCACGAGTGCGATCATTCGATTCAGTGTGTTCTTCATGTTTGCGAGACTCCGTTCATTGCTTTTGTGAAGGCAACAGCGCCGGGCATTCCATACCACGGATGCCCCGGATGGGGAATGCACGCAAGCAACTTTGACATGCACAGAATCAACCTTTGTGCGTTGGGATGGAGAAATGCGGACCGCCGCCGGTCTTTGGGGATCGCGTCAGCGATATGGCCAGTTCAAGCCCTTCCAGTTCGCGCGTCATCCGGCGATAGTGCATTGGGGACATACCCTCGAATTTCTGGAACACGCGCGTGAAATAGCCCGCGTCCTCGAAGCCAACAGCACTGGCCACTTCCTTGACGGTCATTCCGGCCCGGCAGAGCAGATGCTTGGCGCGCCCGACCCGCAACCGTGACAGGTAGATCATGGGGGAGTGTCCGATGACGCGTTTGAACAGACGCTCCAGATAGATGGGGTTGAGGCGCGCGGCTGTCGCGATGTCGTTGAGCCGCAGCGGACGGTTGTAGTGGGACTCCAGGAATCGGATGGCAAGCTCGACCGCGTGGTGAGGTTGCTTTGGCGCCGGCTGTTCGTGGAAGTCGCGGCGCTGAAGGAACACCAGAAGTTCCAACAGGCAGGCTTTCGCGGCCAGCTCGTGTCCGCGCGCTTTGTTGGCCACCTCTGCAATCATCCGCTCGAACAGCAGCTTGACCCTCGGCTCATTTGCGACGTTGACCTTGCGGGGCAGGAGTAATGTGGGGGCTGTCGCCGGCAATTTGTGGATCTTAGAAAGCTCGGACGCGGTTCGCTTGGTTGATCGCAGCGGGAGACTCTGATAACCGCCGCAGAAGTGAAAATCAAAGTGGACCGCCAGAAACCGCAGGGGCGCCGCAAAGTCGTTCCATGAAGAGGTGATCACTCCCGGCGGCACGAGCAACAGGTCGCCCGGAGCAAGCCGATACACGGTTTTGCCGATTTGGTAGCGGGCTTCGCCGGTCACCACGTAAATGAATTCGTGTTCGTATATGAAATACGGATTGCGCCGGAAACCGGGCGGGAGTTGGAATTCACCACACACACGCACAAAGGGCGAAAGCTCATGTAGTGACAATGTGCTCATAGTGTGACAGACAAAACCGGCATCGGCTGCGAGCCATCGAGTGCTCGCGGCGATCCAGTTCTACTTCGGAGAACCGAAGACTGCAACCTGCTTCGGTGAATCCGGGCGGATGAACAAGGAACAGTTCATGTGGATGCGGTTGGCAGGAGGGATGCAACAGCAGCGTTGCGATTCTGCGGGCGTGACGGCACAATCGGCTTACAAGGTCTTGCTGCATGAGCAACTGCATTGATACTCACGTTCATGTTTGGACGGACGATTTCGGGAAGTATCCATTGGGTTCCGGTTTCAAGCCGGAACGGCTGCTGCGGCCACGGTTCCTGCCCGAGGATATCCTGCGCTACGCCAAAGCCAGCGGCGTAGGCCGCATTGTGCTGGTCCAGA
>CAZGGF010000113.1:0-84451 GCA_964524715.1 uncultured Verrucomicrobiota bacterium
AGAAGCCCGCGACAGTTCTCCTTTGCTTTCCACTTGCGCCAAGCGCAGGACTGGCGGCACCGGCAAAGTAGGACAGGCATCTTGCCTGTCCCGTGATGGATGATGGGACAGGCGGGACGCCTGTCCTACTTTGTTGGCCTCACCTCACGCGGGCGCCCAGGGACCGTTGCCCGCAAACCCACAAGGTTCCCGAAGAACCTGCGACCGGGACCGGGCGAAGTCGTGGACATCCGAAAAATCCGTGCTTTGGACTTCGTGGGAGGCCTGCTAGGCTTGGGGCAGCATGGATCAGCCGATTGTTCAAATTCGGGAACTGTCGAAGGTTTACCAGCATGGCGATATCGAGGTGGTGGCGCTGAACAGCATCTCGCTGGATATCGGGCAGGGAGAGTTCGTCGCGCTGATGGGGCCGAGCGGCTCGGGCAAGAGCACGCTGCTGCACATCATCGGCGGGATTGACCGGCCCACCGGCGGTCAGTGCGTCGTCCAAGGCACCGATGTCGCCGACCTGAGCGAGACCGAACTGGCGGCGTGGCGCAAAGAACACGTCGGGTTCGTTTTCCAGACCTTCAACCTGATTCCCGTGCTGACGGCCTATGAAAACGTGGAACTGCCGCTGTTGCTGACGGGACTGTCGGGCAGGGAACGGCGCGAGCACGTGGAGGCGGCATTGGAACTGGTCGGTTTGGCGGACCGGATGGAACATCTGCCGCGGCAGCTATCCGGCGGCCAGGAGCAGCGCGTGGCCATTGCGCGGGCGCTGGTGACCGATCCGACACTGCTGGTGGCCGACGAGCCGACGGGCAATCTCGACGCCCATTCGGCCGCCGAAGTGCTGGGATTGCTGCAAACGCTCAACAGCGCCGCCGGCAAGACGGTCATCATGGTGACGCACGATCCGAAAGCGGCAGCGCACGCGAAGCGGATGGTGCATCTGGAGAAGGGAGAGTTGTTGAATGGAGGGTGAGTAGTAATTGGACAATCGGGACTTGGGACTCGGGACTCGTGATTCGTGAGTCGAGACTCGTGATTCGTGATACGTAATTCGTGATTCGTGGTTCGGTGTCCACTTGCGACGATGACGAATTACGAGTTACGAATCACGAGTCTCGATTCACGAATTACGCGTTACAGGTTACGAATCACGATTCGCGAGTTACGGATTACGGATCACGGATTACGAATTACAAATTACGAATTACGATTCCCGATTCCCAACTCCCCAACCCATGACCATTCCTGGCTTCATCCTGCGCAACGCGCTCCGCAACAAGCGGCGGCTCACGCTCACGGTGCTGAGCGTGGCGCTAAGCCTTTTCCTGTTCACCGTGCTCCAGACAGCGCTGCGGGAGCTGTCGCAGCCGCAATTGACCGAGCAATCGGCGTTGAGGCTCATCGTGCGACACAAGGTCTCGCTCGCCAATGTCCTGCCCTCGAAATACCAGTCCCGCATTGCGCGCGTGCCGGGCGTCAAGCGTGTCTCGCGGCTGACATGGTTCGGCGGCATCTACATTGACGAGAGCAACTTCTTCGCCCAGTTCGGGTGCGACGCCAACTCGTTGTTCGACATCCTGACCGAGGTGACGACGAACCCGGAGCAAGTCGCGGCGTTCAAGAAGGAGAAAACCGCCTGCATGGTCGGCATCAAGACCATGAACCGTTTCGGCTGGAAGGTCGGCCAGAAGATCACGCTGCGCGGCACGATCTACCCGTGCAACCTGGAATTGACGATCCGGGGCGTTTACCACGGCGGGATTGACGAAACCAACCTGTTCTTCCACCACGAATACATGGATGAGGCGACCGGCTGGCACGTGGTCGGTTGCTACTGGATTCAAACGACCAACGCCGACGCTGTCGCGGACGTGATTCAGCGGGTGGACGCGATGTTCAGCAGCAGCGCGGCTGAAACGAAGACCGAGACCGAACGCGCGTTCCAGCTCACGTTCCTGTCATGGTTTGGCAACATCAAGCTCCTCATCGGTTCCATCTGCACGGTGATTGTCTTCACGATGATGCTGGTGACGGCGAGCACGATGAGCATGGCCATCCGCGAACGGACGCGCGAGATCGCCGTGTTGAAAGCGCTGGGCTACAACGGCGGCCAGATCTTCGGCCTCGTCCTGGCCGAGTCATTTGGGCTGGCGCTGGTCGGCGGGCTGATCGGTTGCGTCGGCACATGGTTCCTGGCGCAGAACGTGGACATGTATGTGCTGTCGCACGGCTTTTTCGTGAAATTCGAGGTCACGCCGCACATCGTCTCGGCGGGGTTGCTGATTGCGACCGCGATGGGCGTGGTCAGTTGCATGGCGCCCGCCATCGCGAGCGTCCGGGCCAGCGTGCTGGAAGGGCTGCGGGAACTGGACTGAATCATGGCCATCCCGATCAAATACAACCTCCGCAACCTGCGCGTGCGCTGGCGTTCGACGATCGCCACCGCCCTCGGCATTGCGCTGACGGTGGCGGTGTTTGTGATGGTCATAGCGCTCGCCCGCGGCCTCAAGGCCACCTATGTCAACACTGGCGACGCGCGCAACCTGCTGGTGATGCGAAAAGGCTCTACCGCCGAATCTTCCAGCCAGATCGAACGCAGCAAGGTGCTCCGGTTCAAGTATCACGACGAGATCGCCCGCAACGAACGCGGCGATCCCGTGGCCTCGCCGGAAATCATCGTCCTCATCCAGCTCGACCGCATTGATGGCGGCAACGCCAACGTCCTCGTGCGCGGCATCAGTCCCATCGGCGTCGAACTGCGGCCCAACGTGAAGCTTGTGGAGGGCCGCTTGTTTCAGCCGGGCCTGGCCGAGTGCATTGTCAGCCGCAAGATCGCCGAGCGGTTCGCCCACTGCCACGTCGGGCAGACGTTCCGCGCCGGCAAGCGGACGTGGCGCGTAACCGGCATCTTCGACGCGGCCAAAACGACCTACGAATCGGAAATCTGGACGGACGCCGACGAGGTGCGCGAGGCGTTCAGCCGTTCCTTCTACGGTTCGGTGTTGCTGCGGCCCAAGGATGCGGTGGCCGGCGCCGCGCTCATCAAGAGGCTCGAGGCCGACAAGGATCTCTTCGTGCGCGTGCTCCCCGAGGCGGACTATTACCAGGAGCAGACAAAGAACGCCGGGCCGATCCAGTTCATGGGCGGCTTCCTCGCGACCATCATGAGCATTGGCGCGGCGTTTGCGGCCATGAACACCATGTACGCGTCGGTCGGCTCGCGCACGCGCGAGATCGGCACGTTGCGCGTGCTCGGCTTCCGGCGGCGGGACATCTACCTGTCGTTCCTGCTCGAATCGGTGCTGCTGGCGCTGGTGGGCGGCGCGCTCGGCTGCATCGCGTCGCTGCCGATCAACGGCCTGGCCACGGGCACGATGAGCTGGACGACGTTCTCAGAGGTCGCGTTCGAGTTTCGCATCACCGGCGAATTGCTGGCCAAGGGCCTGGCGTTCGCGGTGGTCATGGGCGTGCTCGGCGGGCTGTTGCCCGCCCGGGTCGCCGCGCGCAAACCCATGCTCGATGCATTGCGCTCGGCCTAGAAATAGTTCACAATCAACCGGGTATCGAATCATGAGTTCACCGTCACAACAGGGACCGCCGGCGTTGAGCAAGCTGCCAATTGCCCCGGAGAAAAAGTCGCGGCGCAAGGCCGGACCGCTGGTGTTGTTTGTACTGGTCGTGTTGACCGTCGTCGCCGTGGGCGGCGCGTATGTGTTCACGACCAACGACCAGGGCAGCCTTTTCACCATCAAGAAACCGGAGCCAAAGCCCGGCCAGACGGTGGCGCAGCCGCCCGCCCCGGCGAAACCGGGCGACGTCGTGCTTACCGTCAGCGGCTACGTCATCCCGCGCGAACGCATCGAACTCAGCCCGCGGTTTCAGGCCACCGTGAAATGGATCGGCGTCCACAAGGGCGAGCACGTCAACAAGGGCGACGTGATGGTCCGGCTCGATGACGCCGAGTACCGCGCCAAGGTCCTCGAAGCCGAGGGCAACCTCGCCCGCGCGCAGGCGGATCTCGCCAATGCCGAGGCCAACCTCAAGCGCCAACTGGCGCTCTCCAGCAAGAACATTGAGAGCGAGCGCACCCTCGACGACGCCCGCCGCGCCCGCGACATGGCTCTGGCGCAGATTACCGTCGCCAAAGGCCAGCTCGCCTATGCGCAAAACTACGTGGAGTGGTGCGTCATCCGCGCGCCCATCACCGGCACGATTCTGGAGAAGCTGGTGGAGGCGGACGAGCTGGTGACGCCGATGACCTTCGGGGGCACACGCGGCCCGAGCACCGCGCTGGTTTCGATGGCCGACCTCAGCGACCTGCAGGTGGAGATTGACCTCAACGAGGCGGACCTGGCGAAGATTCATCTCAAGCAACGCTGCCGCATCAGCCCGGAGGCCTATCCTGACAAGCGCTATGGCGGTTACGTCGCCGAGATCGCGCCCGAAGCCAACCGCCAGAAAGGCACGCTCCAGATCAAAGTCCAGGTCGAGAAGCCCGACACCTTCATGACACCCGAGCTCTCCGCCAAGGTGGATTTCATCCGCAGTGACGCCGCCGCGCGCTAGACGCCGACGGCTTCATTGCGCTACACTCCGAGCATTGCAGAGAACAACTATCGAGTAACCAAAAACTAAAACTGATTTCGCGTAGCTTCGGCTGCTGTCCAATCTGAAACCTAGGAAATTTCGATCGCAGGACTGCGCTGGAAGCGCGCCCCCACGTGGGGCGCGCCGAAAGCGTTCCTGCGTGGGCCCTCCTAGGTGCCTAGATTGGGACGCAAGTAAGTGCGTCCCACATTTGTTTTAGGCACCAAGGTTCCCACGTAGGAAAGCCATCCCGACAGGGCTGAAACTCGCACAACCGCGAGCAGCCTCTATGTCCGGAAAAAATCTAAACAAAAATCTCCACAAGGCGAAGTCCGCCAAGAAGGATGAGTTTTACACCCAGCTCGCCGACATCGAAAAGGAACTCAGGCACTACAAGGCGCATTTCAAAGGCAAAGTCGTTCTGTGTAACTGTGACGATCCGCGCGTTAGCAATTTCTTCGTTTATTTCTCTCAAAACTTCAGGAAGCTCGGCCTGAAGAAACTCATCACCACCTGCTACAAAAACCAAAACGCCGATTTGTTTAGCCGAAACGACTCCGTAAAAGCCGTCTATCTCGAATACACGGGTTGCAAGGTCGGCGACAAAGCTCCGACCGCCGAAGAAATCGGCATCCAGCATCTGGACGGCGACGGCGATTTCCGCAGCGCGGAGTGCATCGAACTACTGAAACAAGTCGACATCGTGGTAACGAATCCGCCGTTTTCGTTGTTTCGGGACTACGTCGAGCATTTGGTGAGACACAAGAAACATTTCCTCATCATCGGGAACATTAACGCCATCTCCTACAAGGAGTGCTTCGATCTAATCATGAAGAACAGGATGTGGCTCGGTTACACTTGCGCACGGCATTTCGCGAGGCCAGACGGCTCCATCTTTGAAAGCGCTCGGTCCTTCTGGTATACGAACCTCGATACAGCGAAACGGCATGAAGAGATGGTTTTCTTCCGAACCTATCATGCAGACGACTATCCGACGTATGACAACTACGATGCTATCGAAGTCTCTAAAGCCGTAGATATTCCGTTGGACTATGACGGAGCGATGGGTGTTCCCATTACCTTTCTGGATAAATACAACCCGGATCAGTTCGAAATTTTAGGAATAACAGACCGTGGCAATGATTGGGGTCTCAAGACCAAGGAGTATACCGAAGACGACGTTGCAAACCCTGGCGATTTGAACCGACGCGCTGCGATTAAGATGGGTAGCAAATACAAAGCAACTTACGCGCGGCTTTTAATAAAAAGAAAAAGACCATGCAAATCACGCTCAAAGAAATAACGGTCGGCGAGTTGGCGAAAGATTACGCGGACAACGCTGAAGGCGGGGTGGTTGCGTTTGGCGGCAAGCTGGACGTGCGCCCGCCGTATCAGCGGGAGTTCATCTACAAGGACAAGCAGCGTGACGCCGTCATCAACACCGTCACGAAAGGTTTTCCACTGAACGTGATGTATTGGGCGGTGCGGGATGACGGCGGGTTTGAGGTGATTGACGGGCAACAGCGCACGATTTCCGTTTGCCAGTATGTGATTGGGGATTTCTCGTTTCAGAATCTGTATTTCCACAATCTGCCCGACGACAAGCAGCAACAAATCCTCGGCTACAAACTGATGGTCTATCAATGCACGGGGACGGACAGCGAGCGGTTGGATTGGTTCAGGACGATTAACATCGCGGGAGAAAAGCTGACGGATCAGGAATTGCGCAACGCCGTCTATGCGGGTTCGTGGGTGAGCGACGCGAAACGGTATTTCAGCAAGACAGGATGCGCCGCGTATCAAATCGGGCAGGATTACATGGACGGCTCGCCGATACGGCAGGATTATTTGGAGCGTGCGATTGAGTGGATGAGCGGCGGCGCGATTGAGGATTACATGGGCAAGCATCAGCACGACAAGGATGCGAAGAAGTTGTGGGAGTATTTTCAGAAGGTGATGGAGTGGGTGGAGAAAACGTTCACAGTGAAACGAAGTTACATGAGGGGCGTGGCGTGGGGCGCGCTTTACGATCAATACAAGAGCAAGAAGTTGAACGCGGCGAAGCTGGAGACGGAGACGGCACGGTTGATTGCGGATGACGAGGTGACGAACAAGAAGGGGATTTATCCGTATCTGTTGACGGGCGACGAGAAGCACTTGAACATCCGCACGTTCACCAAGTCGCAAAAGCAAAAAACCTACGAGAAGCAAAAAGGCCGTTGCCCCCGATGCCCGAAGACGAAGCAGTGGGAGTTGGAAGAGATGGAAGCCGACCACATCACGCCGTGGCACGAGGGTGGGAAGACGAACGACGAGAATTGCCAGATGCTCTGCAAGAAACACAACCGAGAGAAATCGGGGCAATAAACCTACGAATACGTCGTGGTTTCAGCTATAAGAGAACTTCATGAGCGACGAACTTTCCACACCTGCGGGCAGCAATACCTTCGAACAGATCAAACGCATGAATCAAGCCGGCGCGGAGTTTTGGTCGGCCCGTGATCTTGCGCGAGTGTTGGAGTATTCCGAGTTTCGACACTTCCTGCCGGTGATTGAGAAGGCACGCGAAGCGTGTTTGAAAAGCAATCACCGGATCGAAGACCATTTCGAGCAAATCCTCGATATGGTCGCCATCGGTTCGGGAGCGCAACGCGCCGTGGAGGATTGGCGACTCTCGCGTTATGCCTGTTATCTCGTCATCCAAAACGCCGATCCCAGCAAGCCGCTCGTGGCGCTGGGTCAGACTTATTTCGCCGTTCAGACACGGCGTCAGGAGTTGGCTGATGACAAGGCGCTACAGGAAGACCAGAAGCGTTTGTTGCTTCGGGCCGAAATGAAGAAGCACAACAAGAATCTGGCGGGCGTGGCCAAACAAGCCGGCGTCGTCCAGCCGGTTGACTACGCCATCTTCATGGATCACGGCTACCGAGGACTCTATGGCGGCTTGGGGATGCGCGACATCCACGAGCGGAAGCGGCTGAAACCCAAGGAACACATCCTCGACCACATGGGTAGCACGGAACTTGCGGCCAATCTGTTCCGAGCCACCCAGACCGAGGAGAAGCTGCGGCGCGAGAATGTCCGGCAAAAGGATCACGCCAACCGTATTCACCACGAAGTAGGGCGTAAGGTTCGCCAGACAATCCGCGAATTGGGCGGCACGATGCCGGAGAATCTGCCAACGGCCGAGAGTATTAAGCGAGTGGAAAGCCGGGAGAAAAAGCGACTCAAAGCGGAACAGAAGAAGCCACTACTGAATGGGGAAAACCGCTGACTGATGGGTTGACTCGTCGTCCATTGCCTTGCTGCCGGATTTGCATTTTCCTCATGTTTCCTCACATTTCCAAGGCTTTCGACCTCAAAACACCGTCTCCTGCTTCCGTGGATACGTTGACCGGTTCAGTCTCGACGTTCCCCGCTTCAGTCGGAACGCTCCCCCGTTCGGCGGGAACGTGTTCCGAAGCCAACCGCCAGAAAGGCACGCTCCAGATCAAAGTCCAGGTCGAGAAGCCCGACACCTTCATGACGCCCGAGCTCTCCGCCAAGGTGGATTTCATCCGCAGTGACACCGCCGCGAAGTGACTCGAGGCTTGGCGAAAGAAACGGGATCACACGTCGTGATTCGCAACTCACAATCAGTCGTCGTCAGGTGGGGCGGAACGGCAGAATGAAGTCCCGAAGGGTTAAAGGGCGGGAAAAGGAGAAACCCGGTGTTCCAAGTGAAATGCGAAGGATTCGTCAGACCCTTCAAAAGCCGTTGAAAAACTCGAACTGCCAGATGCGATAGTAGGCCGGCTCTGCGAGCCGGCGATTCTCATCATGATTTCGCCGGCTCGCAGAGCCGGCCTACATCGGAATCCACATTCCACAGCCTTTTTCAACGGCCTCTTCAGACTTGATCCACTTTCAAGTGCGCGCCGAAGATCTTGCGCATCCGTTCAAAGTGCTGGTCGCGGCAAAGGACGCTGAATCCCGTGCGAATGGCGACGACGGCAACGAAAAGATCGTTGCGCGGAAGGGTGACGCCGGCACGCCGCAACTCGCGCTCCAGTTTGGCCGCTTCCAGCCAGTCGCCCTGCTCGAACGGCACATGCTGCGAGAGGCCAAGCGCCTGTGTCACGTCGGCCTCTTCATTCGGCTTTGCGCCGCTGAGCAATTCGAAACGAATCGGGCAGGTAAATGCCGCCTCGTCGCGCTGCAACTGGCGGGCGACGGCCTGCTTGACCTTGGGGTCGCCTTGCTTGCGGAAGAACTCAACCCAGGCAGACGTGTCAACGAGCATCATAAACGTCGCGCGCCTCCAGCTCGTCGTTGGTGGCCGAAAAATCCGTCTGTCCGGTCAGCGCCCGCTCAATGAGCCGTTGTTTCTCGTGTTCGCGGAGGTAATCCGTCAGCGCCCGGCTGATGGCGGGGGATTTCTTCCGCTGGCCGGTGAGAGCCTGAATCCGTTTCAGTTCATTTGCATCAATTTCAATTGTAAGTCTCATCTTTTATGTTAATAAAATGATGCATTATCGGTGGTAGTCAAGCGGATAATCCGCTCGGAAAACACACAAGGAGACAAAGACCACGCCAAAGCGCGAAGATGCGATGCGACGTGATCTTTGCGTTAACCGTGAGATCTGCGGTACTCTATCCGTGGCAGGGGTGGATGGTTTTCTTGGAAACCTCCAAAAAACAGAACCGGTTCCGGGCAGCCTCGGCTGCCGGCCATCTGAAACACAGATGTGGGGTTGTTTACAGATGCAGAACGGTTATGCCCTTCGATCTTTGACAAGTGTATTGGACGCGCCGCCCTGTGGTGGCCGCTTTCCGTGCGGAAATGGGGGGGGGCCAGCCGATCCGAGCAACCCGTAGATCAGTCCGACCGAATCCGACCCGATCCGACCGAATCCGACCGTCTCCGGGTAGATCCGACCTTAAAAGTTGCGTTTTGAGCCCCGGATTAGGTCAAAATGGCACACTTGAAGTCCATCGGAGCCATCGATCACAGATGTTGATGAGGCACTCAAGGGGTATCGGCTCGGGAGATTGGCCGGACCTGTGTTGGAGTCAACGCGGCATCGCCGCCCTTCCCACTCTCCCAGAGCCCAGCCTCGCTATTCGGATTGATGCTGAAACAAGACAGCAGGCGCAATTTGATCTCCGGGCCTTGCGCGATGGCAAACCTCGATTAGAATGTTGCACCATGAAGATTCTCAAACAGCCGCAGCAAATCATTCTCTACACGCGGCCGATATGCGGCTGGTGCCAGGAGGCCAAGGCCTGGCTCGACGAGCGCGGTTGGAAATACACCGTCTGCAATGTCGGCGAGGATCTCGCCGCCCGGCAAAAGGCGATCGATCTCAGCGGGCAGTCGTTGGTGCCCGTGATCGAAGTGGACGGGCTTGTGCTGGGCGACTTCGACACAGGCCAGCTCGAGACGTTCTTGAAGAAGAACGGTTATCTGGAGTGAGATTCGGTGTGTGGGTTTGGAAACGGGGGCATTTTCACCGCAGAGACGCAGAGAGCGCAGAGGGACGAACGAGATTGGGCGTGTGATCCTGGGAGCGCGGGCATCTTGCCCGCTTTGCCGCTTAAACCCACGCGGCTTTCTCTTTGCCGCAAGTCTCTCGTTGTCCAACCGAAAGCGGGCAGGATGCCCGCGCTCCCAGGGGGAAGGTGCACTGCGGCCTATTTCTTCGTTCCGGCGAGCGCCTGCTCGGCTTGCTCGAATGAGCCGAGGTTGAAGACATTCTTGTAGCCCATTTTCTTCAATACCCGCGTGCCGGTGCCGCTCCGGCCGCCGCCCTGGCAGTGGAGCAGCAAAACGGTTTCCTTGTTGGGCGCCACCTTGCCGATGCGCTCTCTCAGGTCGTCGAGCGGAATGTTGACGGCCATCGGCAGATGACGCTCGGCGTATTCCTCCGCGGTGCGCACGTCAATGACCTTGGCGCCTTTCCGCATATACTCATGCACCGTTTCCACGGTGAGTGCGTTGAGTTGATTGAGGAACGTGAAGGCGGCGAGCAGGCCCGCCACAGCCGGAATGACGATCGATGACATGACCGATATCTTTGCACCAGGCGGCGGCCGCTGCAAGCGCCGTCACGTCTGGACCTGCTTGCGGGCTTCGTCGGCGAGCGGGGTGCTGAGATAACGCTCGCCGGTGCTGCAACCGATGGTGACGATGAGTTTGCCCTTGTTCTCCGGGCGTTTGGCCGCCTGGATCGCGGCCCAGACGTTCGCCCCGGTGGAAATACCGGCGAGGATGCCTTCCTCGAGCGCCAGCCGCCGGGCGGTGACGATGGCGTCGTCGTTGCTGACAGTGATGACATCGTCGAGGATTTGCAGGTTCAGGTTCTTCGGGATGAAGCCCGCGCCGGCACCCTGAATCTTGTGCGGGCCGGGCTTGAGCGGCTGGCCATTGCGGGTTTGCGTGATGACGGGCGAATCCTTTGGTTCGACGGCGAAGGAGAGGAAGCTCTTCTTGCGCGATTTGATCACCTCGCTGATGCCGGTGATCGTGCCGCCGGTGCCGACGGCGGCCACGAGGATGTCCACCTTGCCATCGGTGTCCTTCCAGATTTCCTCGGCGGTGGTTTTGCGGTGGATTTCGGGATTGGCCGGGTTGTCGAACTGCTGCGGTATCCACGAGTCGGCGGTTTCCTTGTTCAGGTCCACAGCTTTTTTGATGGCGCCTTTCATGCCCTCGGCGGCGGGCGTCAGGACGAGTTTCGCGCCGAGCAACGCCAGCAGCGTGCGGCGCTCCACGCTCATGCTCTCGGGCATGGTGAGGATGAGTTTGTAACCCCGCGCGGCGGCGACGAAGGCGAGCGCAATGCCCGTATTGCCGGAGGTCGGCTCGATGATCGTGGTCTTCGGCGTCAGAATGCCGTCGCGTTCGGCGGCGTCAATCATGGCGAAGCCGATGCGATCCTTGATGCTGCCGAGCGGGTTGAAGAACTCGCCCTTGAGCGCGATGGTCGCCGGCAGGCCGGCAGTGATGCGGTTGAGTTTGATCAGCGGGGTCCGGCCCACGGTGCTGATGATGTCGGGATAAACTGACATGGTCCTGTCCTTTCTTTGGCTTGGTTGATCGTTAAACAAAATACTCTTCCGATGTCATCCTGCCGAACGGGATCTTGTCCCTGACGAGTTCATGCAGGTAATCAAGGCAGATTTTGACGAATAGTTCAATGAAACCGATGACGACGACCGGCTTGATTCGGGCGTCCAACGTCCCGGCGATCTGCCATAAGCCGGTTCTTGCGGAATCGAAATCGTGTTTCTCAATCATGGGTTGTTCTGGGTCGTTGAAACCGGGTCATGGCGTTTACAAGTTCGGCGCATAGGCGATGAACGGACGATACGCGTTGAGGATGGTTTGCAGCGCCTGCATGAACGCCGCCTCTTTCTTCTCTTCCGGGGCGTCCTTGGGCGCTTCGAGAATGATCTCGAATGGACGGGGTTGGGCGTCCGGCGGCGCGCCAAGCACGCCGGGGTAACCCCGGCCGATGATGCCGTTGTGCGCAGGGAAACCGTCGATGACAGCGTTCGCATTGCGTGGAATGAACTGCTCGACGGCCCGCAGCGCCGGTGTGATCAGGTGCTCCGTCAAAGTCGCGCCGTTCACAAACCCGTAGAAACCGTGGCTGGTGTCGTCGGTGTGCAACGAGATGATCCCGTGGAACACGTGCGAGGCAAGTTCGGATTCGAGGAGCCTCACTTCCGGCTCCGTGGAGTTCCTCCAGAACTCACGGTTCAAATCCCTGCCACTGTGGGAATGACGCGTCCCGTTCTCGAACCCGGTCGGATTGCAGACCGGGTAGACGAACAGGCGATAACCCTCGGTCAATTCCGGTTTCGCGTTGATGTTCTGAAGGAACTGGACCACCGCGCGAACGCCCTCCGGCTCGTCTCCATGAATGCCGGCAAAGATGCCGATGCGGATCGGATCCTCGGCGGCTTTCGGGCCGACGAACAGATAACGCGGCAATTCATGCGACTGGCCGCCCGCTTCGAATCGCGCGCCGTGGTTGACGATCAGGCTGTGCGACTGCGACGCGATCTCATTCAGTGGCGCCAACAATTCGTCCACCGTGGGCCGAACTGGAGCGACCGATTGGTAGGTGGTTTCCAGGGTTGTCATGATGGTTTGCATGGCTGGTTAGAGTTTTTCGAGCGGGTGCTTGTCGAACCGCACCCGTTCTGTTCGTTCGATTTGAGTGACCCGTGAGTCGTGCACGACGATTTGCACGACGCCGAACCGCAGCGAATCGACGTGCTGGCGGACGACCTCCAGCCAACGATCAACGTCGGTGTGGCGGGGTTCAGAGGAGGTTTTGCCGTGCTTGTTCATGGTTCTTTCAAGCGACGGCCTGGTTGAGCGCCTGCTCGATGTCGGCTTTGATGTCCTCCACGTTCTCAAGACCGACGGAGAGGCGGATGTAATCCGCCGTCACGCCGGTGGCCTCCTGTTCCGCAGGAGTCAACTGCTGGTGCGTGGTCGAGGCCGGATGGATCACCAGGCTCTTGGCGTCGCCGATGTTGGCCAGATGTGAGAGGAGCTTGACCGAGTTGATGAACTTCTTGCCCGCTTCCAAGCCACCCTTGATGCCAAACCCGACAATGCCACCGAAGCCCTGGTGCAGATACTTCGCGGCGACCTTGTGGCTGGGATCGTCGGGCAGGCCGGAATAGGTCACCCAACTCACGAGCGGATGGCTCTTGAGGAACTTCGCGATCTCCAGCGCGTTGGCGGAGTGCTGTCGCTGGCGCAACGGCAGCGTCTCCAAACCCAGCAGGAACTGGTGGGCGTTGAACGGGCTGAGCGCAGCGCCGATGTCGCGGAGCAGCGTCACCCGCACCTTGAGGATGAAGGCCACGTTGCCGAGACCGGGGACGTTGCTGAGCGCGTCCCAATACTTCAGGCCGTGATAGCTCGGATCGGGTTCGGTGAACTCCGGAAACTTGCCGTTGTTCCACTGGAACCTGCCGGAGTCCACAATCACGCCGCCGATGGAGGTGCCGTGTCCACCGATGTACTTCGTGGCCGACGTGGCGATGATGTCCGCGCCGTGGTCGAACGGCCGCACCAGGCCCACGCCCACGGTGTTGTCCACCACGAGCGGGATGCCGTTCTCGTGCGCGATTTTGGAGATGGCTTCGAAGTCCGGCACGTCGAGCTTCGGGTTGCCGATCGTCTCGACATAGATGGCGCGCGTCTTTGGCGTGATGGCCTTGCGGAACGCCTCCGGGTTGCGCGAGTCCACGAACTTCGCAGTGCGGCCCAGCTTCGGGAACGTGTAATGAAGAAGCTGGTAGGTGCCGCCGTAGAGATTGTTGCCGGCGACGATTTCGTCGCCGAGACGGGTAATGGCCAGCAGCGAGTAGGAGATGGCCGCCTGGCCGGAAGCGACTCCCAATGCGCCGGTGCCGCCTTCCAGTGCCGCCACGCGCTTCTCGAACACATCCGTGGTCGGGTTCATCAGGCGCGTATAGATGTTGCCGAATTCACGCAACGCGAAAAGACTCGCGGCATGATCGGTGCTCTTGAAGACGTAGGACGTTGTCTGGTAGATCGGCACGGCGCGCGCGCCCGTGGTCGGGTCGGCCACCTGCCCTGCGTGTAATGCCAGCGTTTCCAGTCCTAATGGTTTCGATTTGTTGCTCACGGTTTCTCTTTCTTTGTTTTTTTGTTTCTGGTTTTGAAGACCCGTGTAATCACGGCTTCCCAAAACGACACGAAATGCTTGTCACCCGACGCTTCGTTTCCCGCTGTTATGTCTTTGTTGGCCATAGGTTCCTTGCCTGGGCTATCACCGCCGGTGGCTCCCCCCGGAATCCACCGGCGGCGATTTCATTCGCTCAGAACAGCCATTTCACTTGCACAGCTCCCACTTTGTTGTCGGTGGCGTTCAGCACCTTGCCGAACGCGCCATAAACCAGCGCGATGCTCAACCGCTTGTTGGGCATGAAAACCAGGTCAACGGTGTGCAGATCGTCCTCGCCCTCGACCAAGCCGGGTATCTGTGAATAAGGGTCGGTCTTGCCGCGATACTCGTAGCCGATGGCCAGCCAGTCGAGCGGGACGTAGATCACGTTGCCTTCAAACGTGAAGCTGCGCTTGTCGCCGAAGCCCAGATAACCCGTCCATGCCGCGGAACTGTTGCGCCCGCCGGCGGACACGATCAGCGGCCGGCCGAAGACTTTCGGGAAAGTCTTGCTGGCCGTCAGAGTGAAATCGTATCCGTCGGTGCGAGACAGACCGATTCCCTTGAATGCGCCGCCCAGATCCTTGTCGATTTCATCGATGCCACTGTTGATCTTGTAGTGCAGTCCGGCGGTGATGGCTGGCACCCACGATTGGCCGGCACTGTTTTCTTCAACGATCAAGCCGCGCAGGTTGAAGTTGTGCAGCCATACATCGTCCCGCACAGACACGCCGGTGACCCTCTTGATGTCGTCCTGCACGTCGCCGATGCCGAACCGGCTGGCTCCGTAGCCCAGTTCCACGCGGCCGAACAGCGTCTCGGTAATCGCGAATGTCTCGACGTTCTTGCCTTGGCCGATGTTCACGTAGGTGCCGGAGATGCTGGGCAGGCCGAAGACCTGACCTTTCGGCCCCGGGTTGACCAGATACGCCGTCGGGGTGATGGCGCCGCCGCCGTAACCTTCCGTGGTATGCACAGGCAACGGCGGGCCGCTCTTGGCATCCGGTTCCGGCGCCTGCTCCTTCTTCCCGGCTACAATCGCAGGCGGCGCATTGGTAGACTGCGCAGCCTCGGCTGCCCAAGCCGCCACAGTCCCCCATAGCAACAACGCTCCTATGCTTCCTTTGACGAACAACTTTCCATTCCTCATGACAAACTCCACGGTTCCTTTCTGGTATCTTTTTTCTTCGAGGAATGTTCGGTTGTCCGGTTAACCCTCGGCTTGTTGACTTGGTTTGCTTGCTCCGCCTCCGGCTGTCTGGTTGGCAACACCTGTCACACCGGTGGCAGGTTGCGGAATTGCTCTGGCTCGGCGTCGAAGGGTTCGCTTTGCAGCTTTGCCTTGAACTGGATCCTTTCCCGGCGTGCCAGTTGGAGGGTCCGCCTGTCAGACGCGAAGGCATCCCTGCGTCCGTAACGAACCCCATGATGTGATTGAGAATCCCGCCAGCGAATTCGGCTGAAACCAGCGAATTCCGGGCCTTTCTCGTTTAAAACGTATGACTTATGTATATTCATTACTATCTTATGTTTGATAGTAATGATAGTCAGGATGTGAATAAGTGCAAGGACTTTTTTCAAAAAATTTCGGAGACTGATTCCCGTGTGCTTTCAGCAGGAGAATGACACCAGTTTTGAGGGGCATCCGACGGACGGGAGCCAGGTTTACCCGTTGACTTCCGCTGCCACTATCTGAGACTGTGTCCCCAGCTTGCCAGCTAGGTTTCACTGGCCTTAACAACGTGAGTCACACCGTCCAGAAGCAAGGTTTGGCGCCGCGGAAGGCTTGGTATCGAGTTCTCTACATCCAGGTCTTGATCGCCGTCGCGCTGGGTATCGTCATCGGCTATCTGTTTCCGAACCTCGGCAAATCCCTCAAGCCCCTCGGTGACGGATTCATCAAGCTGATCAAGATGATCATTGCCCCGATCATCTTCTGCACCGTCGTCCACGGCATCGCTTCGATGCGCGACTTGAAGAAGTTGGGCCGCATCGGCGTCAAGACCGTGGTCTATTTTGAAATCGTCTCCACCATTGCCCTCGTCATTGGCCTGATCGTGGTGAACTTCCTCAAGCCGGGCGTTGGCTTCAACATTGATCCCAAGACGCTCGATCCCAGCGTTGGCCAAGCCTACGCGTCGAACGCGCACAGCCTGGACACCGTCGGTTTCTTTCTCAACATCATCCCGCGCACATTCTTTGACGCGTTCGCATCGGGTGACCTGTTGCAGGTGCTTTTCGTGGCGGCGCTGACCGCGGCCGCCATCGCCTTCATGGGGCCGCACGGCCTGCCGTTGCTGCGCGGGATTGAATACGTCACCAAGGTTTTCTTCGGCATCATGCACATCATCGTCAAGGCTGCGCCGATCGGCGCGCTCGGAGCGATGGCGTTCACCGTCGGCAGCTACGGCCTCGGTGCGCTCAACAAGCTCTTGGCCCTGATGGTGAGCTTCTATGTGACGGCGGGCCTGTTCGTCCTCATTGTGCTGGGCCTGATCGCCTGGTACAACGGGTTCTCCATCATCCGCTATCTGGGTTACATCAAGGAAGAGTTGATGCTGACCATCGGCACCAGTTCTTCCGAGACGGCTTTGCCCGGCATGATCGAGAAGATGCGCCGGCTCGGTTGCGCCGACGCCACCGTCGGCCTCGTGATCCCGACCGGCTACAGTTTCAACCTCGACGGCACCAACATCTACATGACGATGGCGGCCGTCTTTCTGGCGCAAGCCACCAACACGCCCCTCGACCTCAGCCATCAGATCACACTGCTGCTGGTGGCGATGATTTCCTCCAAGGGCGCCAGCGGCGTGACTGGCGCGGGGTTCGTCACGCTCGCGGCGACGCTGGCGGTGGTGCCCAGCGTGCCGATCGAGTCGCTGGCATTGCTGGTGGGCATCGACCGTTTCATGAGCGAATGCCGCGCCGTCACCAACCTCATCGGCAATGGCGTCGCCACCGTTGTGGTCAGCCGGTGGGAAAAGGAAGTCACCAAGGAAACCCTCCGCGCCAATCTCGGCCAGAAGCCTGTCACCACGGAACCCACGTCCCCGCCGGCAATTGCGAAGCCGGTTGCACTCGAAGACGACTAGCGCACCTCGACGCTACTTCGACGCCGCGGGATGTTCCTTGAAGAACCGAACCATCAGTGCCGGCGCTTCAGCCGGGAAACCGTGGCCGCCGGGATGGATGAACGCAACAAATGGATTGCCGGTCTTGGAAGGATAAATCGTGCAGTTGGCTGCCCACTGTTTTCCTTCCGCCTCGCAACCGTTGAGTTTGCGCACCGCGCTCATCGTCATCTTCTGCCACTCGAACTTCACGAGCGGGTCTTTCTCGCCGGCGGCGTGGAAGGCGGGCTTTGGTTTCAATCGAACCTGAAGCTGCGGCACCGCTGCGGCCGCCGAGGGCGCGACAGCGGCAAACACGTCGCCACGGGCGGCCCACAGCAGGTAGGTGAACGCGCCGCCGTTCGAGTGGCCTGTGCAGTAGATGCGTTTCTCATCCACCTTGTAGTCCTTCTTGAGCCGCGCCAGCATCGCGTCGAAGAACTTCAGGTCGCGGTCCTCCTGGTCGCCGATGCGAGCCTGCCAGCCGGGCAGTTTGCCTTCCGGATCTGTCAGCCGACCGGGCGTTTTCAGTCCCTGCGGATAGATGGTGATGGCTTCGGGCCACTGACGGTGCATGCCAAACGAACGAGATGCATTGCGTGAGTTGCCACCGTGGCCGTGAAACACGAATACCAGCGGCGCGTTTGTCGTCTTCGCAGCCGCTGGCGCGTAAACCAGCGCTTCCCGCGCGACGCCATCCACCTTGAACTCCACGCGCTGCAAGGCTTCTTCGCGGACATCAATGGCGGCTCGTGCCCCTGTGCAAAACGCCAGCGTGAGAAAGGCGGCGCACAGAGTTGGAAAAACGCGGCGATGGAAGTGGTTTATGACATTCACGAGGCGGTTAAACACCCGTCTCGGAAACAAGTTTCCCGTTCTCGCACGGGCGTTTTCTACCGGCCGATCCGGTCCAGTTCCTCCCACCGGGCGTAGAGGCGGGCCACTTCGGCTTTGGTGGTCTCCAGTTCGGCGACGAGCGCCGGGGCTTCCTTGGCGCGCGTGGTGTAGAAGCTGGGGTCGTTCAACGCCGCTTCGAGTTCCGCGGCGCGCGCTTCCGCCGTCTGGATCGCGGCCTCCATGCCGGCAAACTCGCGTTGCTCCTTGAAACTCAGCTTGCGGGAGCGTCCGGGTTTGGCGGGAGATTCCGATTCGGGCGGCGTGGCGCTGGCGGCGGGTTCGGACGCGGGTTTGTCGCGTTGCTCGCGCTCCTTCCGCTTCTCGAGATAGTAAGAATAATTGCCCGGCTGCACGACCACCCCGGCGTCCTCAAAGGCCACGATCTGGTCGCAGATGCGGTCCAGGAAATAGCGGTCGTGGCTGACCACCAGCACGCTGCCGTCGAAATCCGCCAGCGATTCCTCCAGCATTCGCAGGCTGGGCAGGTCGAGATCGTTGGTTGGCTCGTCCAGCACCAGCACGTTGCCGCCGCGCCGCAACACCTTCGCCAGCATCAGCCGCGCCCGCTCGCCGCCGGAGAGGTTGGAGACCGGTTCATTGACGCGCTCGTCGCTGAACAGGAACCGCCGCAGGTAGGAGCGCGCGCTCAGGCTTTCCTCGCCGAACTTGATCCGCTCGCAACCGCCCGCGATTTCGTCCAGCACGGTGTTGGCGCTGTTGAGTTGCATGCGCGCCTGGTCGATGTAGTTGAACGTCACCTTCTTGCCGATGGTCACGACGCCCTCGTCGGGCGATCGCTCGCCCATGCAGAGGCGCAGGAGCGTGGTCTTGCCGGCGCCGTTGCGGCCCACCACGCCGGTGCACTGGCCCGGTTTCAGGGAAAAATTCAAGCCGCGGAACAGCCAGCGTTCCGCGCCGCCTTCGCCGACCTTGGCGCTGGCGTCGGTGACGTTGACGGCGATGTTGCCCAGCTCCGGCGCAGGCGGAATCAAGAGATCCATCTCCCGTTCCTCAGGCGGCGCTTCGAGGCCGGCGACCTGATAGAACGAGTCCAGACGGTGGCGCGCCTTCGATCGTTGCGCCCGCACGCCGGCACGGACCCACTCGAGTTCCACGCGCAGAAACCGCTGCCGCCGGCGCTCGGCCTGCTCGGCGACCTGCTGACGGATGGCTTTCGATTCCAGATAGGCCGTGTAGTTGCCCGGATGCGAGAAACACCGGCCGCCGGCCAGCTCGACGATCCGCGTGGCGATCACGTCGAGGAAATAGCGGTCGTGCGTGACGAAGATTACCGCGCCCGGAAACTTCTGGAGGAATTCCTCCAGCCAGCGGATGGACTCGGCGTCGAGATGGTTCGTCGGCTCATCGAGCAGCAGTAGATCCGGCTGCGCCACCAGCGCGCGGCAAAGGGCGACGCGCCGCTTCTCGCCGCCCGACAGCGGCCCCACCAACGCATCCAGCGGCGGCGCGAACAACGCGGAAGCGCTCGCCTTGATTCGCGCCTGCAGGTTCCATCCATCGGCGACCTCGATGGCGTGCTGCAACTCCGCCATCTCCGCCTCGCTGCGGTGGCCGGCCTCGTAGCGGCTCAGCCAGTCCATCAGGTCTGCCGCGCCGGCCTCGATGTTTTCGCGCACGGTCTTGCTGCCATCCAGCTCGAACTCCTGCGGGAGGTAGCCGACGCGCAGGCCGCGACGCCGCGAAATTTCGCCCGCCTCGGCATGGCCCGTGCCGGCGAGGATCTTCAGGAAACATGTCTTGCCGCAGCCGTTGCGCCCGACCAGTCCCACCTTCTCACCCGGCGCCACAGCCAGCGTCGCGCCATCGAGCACCCGCTGAATGCCAAAGGTCAGCGCCAGTTCGTTGGCGGAAAGCAATGCGGGAGTGGGAGAACTCATGAAGGCGACGTGTCAACTCCGGGCGATGTTCGGGCGGCGGGCGGATCAGCCCACCTTCGGCGGCTTGGTCGGGGCGGTCTTGCGGCTTACCCCTTTCAATGGATTCGTCCGGCTGGCGGTGTCCCGCTGGAGCGACGCGATCTCGCGAAGAAACAGCGATCTTTTTCCTTTCTTTGCCATGGGACCAAGATGCCCCGAACCGGCCGTATTTGCCAGCAGCAAGCGAGAGCTTCAGGTTTTCGCCAAACCTCTGCACTTTTCTCTCGACCTTTCGTCTTTGCTTATACGCCTTTTTTGACTCCGCTCTCGCTCCGCTTCTGTCCCAACCCCGAAGGGACTGGAATCATCCAGCCTCGCGTGGGATGGCCATCGGGCTGTCTTAGGTTAACACGCCTCATCCGTCCAATCCTGAAAGGATTGGAATCACTCAGCCCAGGGTTGCGAGGAACGAGCTACCCTGGGTTAACGAACCACGAACCCATTCAACCCTGAAAGGGTTGAATCAATCCCACACATACCGTTCATCGAATTCCACCTCATATCGTCGCAACAACTCGCGCAACTCATCCTGAAACGACATCTTGCGATGATGTTCCTCCTGCGACGCGATGTAATCCCGCACGGCTTCGATCTGTGAAAATCCAATGGAGAAAATTCCGTAGCCATTCTGCCACGCGAAATCCGCCAACTCCGGTCCCTTCGTTTTCAACCACAACGACGACGCGCGTTTCGTCTCCTTGATCACCGATGCCGCATCGCGCGTGCGCGACAGCGCACAGAGGAAATGAACATGGTCTTCCGCCCCACCCACGATGATGGGCTGGCAATCGAGATTGCCAAGGATGCCGCCGAGGTAACGGTGCAATTCTTCGCGGAGGGTTTTGTCGCGCAGGAATGGCTGGCGATCTTTGGTCGAGAAAACCGTATGCGCGAGGATTTTTGCGAGCGACTGCGACATGGCGGAATGATGCGCGGTGGCGACGTTGGATTCAACCCTTTCAGGGTTGGTTTTGTTTGGTTGTTGCAGTCCCAGGGTAGCGCCTTCGGCGCAACCCTGGGCTGAGTGATTCAATCCCTTCGGGATTGAGGGCATCAGGTCGCCGTCTTTCGATTCCCAGGTTCCCTTCACCTCATCGAACTCAATCACCTCCTGCGCATCTCACCGGCGAAACGGTCCGCCCTACCTGTCATACGAATCCGCGATGGCGCGTGCTCGGGGGCTTTAACTCAACAGTTTCAAAACGCTGTTCGGAGTCGAGTTGGCCTGCGCAAGCATCGCGGTGCCGGACTGCACCAGGATGTTGTACCGGGCAAACGCCGTGCTCTCCTCCGCCACGTCCACATCCTTGATGCGGCTGTTGGCGGCGGAGAGATTCTCCTTGAGCGTGCCCAGGGTCTCGCTGGTCGAGTTCAAGCGCGACATGATGGCGCCGACCGACGCACGATCCGTGGCGACCTGGTTGATCGCCGACTTCACCGTGGTCAGCGCCGACACCGCGCCGCTGGCGGTGCTGATGTCTGGGACACCAGGAGCCACCGCCGGTGTCGGGTCAACCAATGTCGCAGACAAAGTTTGGGGTCCATTGTATACATTACACACCCCCGCATCGTCATCGGGGGTCATCCCCAAGTCTTCAAGCCCCTTGGCCCAATCATGAAGTTCCTGTCCTGCAGCCACGGTTATTGAAAGCTCCCCGGTTGTTGAATCGTAGGAAGCGCTGGTCTTGCCGCCAGTGCTGTTAAAGAAGCTCACCATGTCGTCTATGGTGCTGCTGGAGGAAAGCTTGATATCGGGGTAGGTGCCCGCCCCGTCGAATACGACAAAATCATAGGGATCGGTGTTGTCAGCAAATTTGCTGGTGAGCTCTGACAACAGAGTGGTGCCGGTATAACCCACCGTCGTGTTTGCCGTGAGGTAGGTGCCGCTGATGCCGGCCATCTGGAGCGTGACGCCTTCGGTGTCGATGGTCACGTTCAGCGCGGTGCTGCTGAACAGGGTCACGCCGTTGAAATCCTTGGTCGCGATGCTGTTGACGTAGTTGTTCAGCGTCTGGAACTCCTGGTTGTAGAGGACGCGGTCCGAGTCGGTCTTGGTGATATCCTGCGCCAGCATGGCCAGCTCGCTCATGCGGTCGAGCGCCTTGCTGATCTTGCCCAGGTATCCGTCCTGGGTCTGGCAGTATGAGAGGGTGTTGCCGATGTTGTTGATGGCGGCCCCGGCGCGGCTGATCTGCGCGTCAAACCGTGTCGAAACGGCCAGACCGGCGGCATCATCGGCCGGCGAGATGATCTTGGAGCCCGAAGAGAGCCGGGACAGGGATTGGGAGAGTCGGCTGGAAGATTCCCCCAGCAGCCGGGCGCCTGTTTGCGCCTGTATATTTGTGTTAATGACCATGGGCGTTCATCCGTTAACGTCGTTTATGGTTACTACAACCGGCAGCGTCCATGCTGCTGGTACTCGGCCCCCGTACAGGCTTGCCGTGGGAAATGCATCGGCAGACGGATGCGGGCACTTTAAACAAAAAACGAACGATACCGGATCAGGGTCCGGTGGAGGCCCGAATGGCAGGGCGAAGCGTCCCGCTGAGCCGGGCCCGGGCATCCCGGAAGGGAAACGGCTCGCCAGGGACGGCTCGCCCCACCCGCCGCGCATGGAACCGCGTTGCCGGAGGATTCCGGCCTGTTCTTCCAAAACTTTCCCCAACTCTTAACTCTTAACTCTTAACTTTTAACTCTTCACTTTCCGCCCTCGCACGCCTTGATGTTCTTCACGCGGACCTTCGCGCCGCTGACGGCGAACCACCAACGCGCCTTGGGCACGGAAAGTTTCTCATCCTCGCCGCGGATTTCCTTGCCAGCCACACGCGCCGCCATCTTGTCGCCCGTCCACTCCAGCCGCGCCGGATACCATTGGCCCGGCTTCAGGTCGAGCGCGGTCTCGCCGAGGGTCTTGGGGGGAGTCTTGCCTTTCACCGCCGAGGCGTCTTCCGTGATCCGCGCCAGCTTCGGCGTGATGGTCACACGCCCGACGTGCTTCTTCTCCGAGTCGCAGCCGATGATGAACACCCTGCCGCCATCGAACTGGAACTCGCACTCGATCACCGCGCTCTGCAACCCCACCAGATGCCACAGCACTGCGGCATGTTTGTCCGCCGGCACCTCGGAGCAGACCAGCTCGCCATCTTTCGGCTCCCAGGTTCCCTTCACCGCTTTCCATTCCGTGCCGAGCGGCTGCTTGAGGTCCGGCTGGGCAACACATTTCCCCGGTTGGACGAGGAGGGATTTGCCGTCACCGGCAAACGCCGACGTCTGGGCCAGGACAAGAGCGAGGAAGAGACAAATTGATTTCATGGAATGGAAGTCGAACACAAAAGTGGGAGAAGTTCAACCAAGGAGCAATCAGTAGTTTCGTCCGCAAAACATCCGTCCAATCCTGAAAGGATTGGAATCACTCAGCCCAGGGTTGCCGAGTCCGCGAGGCTACCCTGGGTCAATGACCCCCAACCGATTCAACCCTGAAAGGGTTGAATCAATCCCACACATACCGTTCATCGAATTCCACCTCATACCGCTGCAACAGCTCGCGCAACTCGTCTTGGAACGACATTCTCCGATGATGTTCCTCTTGCGTCGCAATGTAATCCCGCACGGCTTCGATCTGCGAAAATCCAACGGAGAAAATTCCGTAGCCGTTTTGCCACGCGAAATCCACCGACTCCGGCCCCTTTGTCTTCAACCATAATGACGACGCGCGTTTCGTCTCCTTGATCACCGAGGCCGCATCGCGCGTCCGCGACAACGCGCAGAGGAAATGCACATGGTCTTCCGCGCCACCCACGATGATGGGCTGGCAATCGAGATTGCCGAGGATGCCGCCGAGATAACGGTGCAATTCTTCGCGGAGGGATTTGTCGCGCAGGAATGGCCGGCGATCTTTGGTCGAGAAGACCGTATGAACGAGGATCTTTGCGAGCGACTGCGACATGGCCGGATGATGCGCGGCGGCGACGTTGGATTCAACCCTTTCAGGGTTGGTATTTTTTGTTTATCACAATCCCAGGGTAGCGCCTTCGGCGCAACCCTGGGCTGAGTGATTCAATCCCTTCGGGATTGAGGACGCATCAGGCATCATCTGTCCGGCGGTTATGCCTCTTCTCTGTCATCGAAAACAGGAAGCTGCCGCTTGGTCTTGACCAACTTCTTGATGTTCCCAACGGTCATCAACCCGTTGTAGTCCCATAGAATCTCTGCGCCATCTTCAATCTTCTCGTAAAGAGGTAACAGCATCGAAATGCCGGCGAAGCGCCACTCTCCACCGTTGGTTTCTGAAGGATGTCCCTCACGGCCCAATCGCATCGCCTTTCGATATGCTTCCTCTCGATTCCTGGCACGGATCAATCTGAGATTGACCCACACGCGGCAGCGACTCTTCCAAGACAACTTCTTCTGGTGCTTCGATACCCACTGCTCCACTTCACGAAAAATCCACCAGCCCGTGTGATTTCGGTTGCAATAGGCGACTTCAGATTTCTTGCGGCAGGCAGCGGGTTGGCGGATGTCTGCGGTGGTCTTCATTCGTGGCGAAGTTCTTCAAGTTCGGCGCGGAGTGGCAACCAGTATTGCCGGTCCCGTTCGCGTTCGACGATGGCGGATTTCCGCGCGGTTGCGGCGATCAGGCGCGAGCTTCGCGGACTTTGCCGTGCTCCCAGACGATCAAGGGCAAACCGAGACGGCGCTTTTCAGCGCGAACGTTGCGCGCGGCACGGCGCAGGGCGCGTTCAGCCCGGGTAACAAATTCGGGCGTCGGCGGACGCTTTCCGTTCTTGGCGCGAGTCGAACTCTTTTTCATGTGCCGATTAACTTTCGCACTGTTTCCATATCATGCATAGCGGAAAAGGCGAGCCGCTTTGCGGGCAGGCCGCGATTGTCCCACACGGCCCATCGCGTGGCCATCGGCAGGTAGCTGTCAAGGAGGTGGACGAGGCTGCGGTGGAACCGCCGGCGAATGTCGCTGATAGGAACATCGTGCCCGCCCATGCGTACGCGTTGGCGGACGCGGGCGATCGCCTGCGCCGGGCTGGAGAGCCAGAGATAGTGCAACTCGATTTCGTAGCCCAATTGCCGGGCGCGGCGGAAGAGCCGGATGTAAGTCTTGCCGCTCAACGTGCTTTCGAGGGCGAAGGTCTCACGGCGGGCGAGGGATTCCTCGATCTCACTCAGCAACAACCGTGCGGCCCTCACGGCACCAGCGCTGGGTTTGAAGGGTGACAATCCCCGCGCAATTTCGTCGGCGTTCAAGAAGCGGAGGCACTTCACTTCCTTCGGCAAGAACTCCGATGCGAACGTGGTCTTGCCCGCGCCGTTGCAGCCAGCGATGAGGTAGATGGAAGGCGGCTCCATGAGTGGTGTCGTCTGCAAGATGAAATGAATTGGGAGTCAGGTTTTCGTATATATCCGAGCACCCTAGTCGACGAAGTATTAGCGAATGTTTCTGCTGGCCTTTACCTCTTCACCGGCTCGGCATTCCAGACTTTGATATCGTCGAACCAGCCGTCCTTGCCGGCGACGCCGAGTTCGATCTTGCTCTTGGTGGCGTGGGCGATGCCGGAGGACTTGAGGAAGGCGGCGGGTTTGCCGTCGATGGTGACGCGCATTTCGTCGCCGACGGTCTCGACAACGAGCGTATACCACTTGCCGGCTTCGAGCTTGGCGGGATAGGTGACGCTGCGGCCCTTGAGGAGCTTGGCGAGTTCGGCTTTCTTGGACGGGTCGTTGCGCATCTCGCGGATCTCGTTCTTCATGCCGCCGTCGCGCTCGTCAATGATGGTGACGCCGTTGAGGCGGACCTGGGCGCGGCAGAGGTGGCCGTAGTGGGAGCCTTTGTATTCGCGGTCGTCGAATTCGACGTCAATCATCGTGGCGCCGTCGAACTTGATCTTGCACTCGACGACGCTGTCCTTGGTGGGGATTTGCAGGCCGTGGACGGCGGCGTGGGCCTTGATCTCGGGTTTGCCGTTGGCGGCGGGGATGGTTTTGTCGCGGGTCTGGGTGCCCTTGAGGGCGCCGTTCTCGACGGTGAAGGTCGCGACGACCTTGTGCCAGACCTTGGCCGGCGTGGCGCCCTGGAAGTCGTCGGAGAAGAGGAGTTCCTTCTTCACGGCGATCGATTTTGCCGGGACGTCGGGCAGCTTCGGCGCGCTGGCGGCCAGGGCAACGGTGGTGATGAGGACGAGCGGGGCGAGAAAGAGTTTGTTCATGGCGGAGGTATAACCGGTTGCGCAGGTGAACACAAGAGGTGGCTGGAGTAGTCCGTGCAGGTCAACGTCGGGGCGATACCGGGCGCGAAGATGACCGCAGTTTGCCGCTTCCTCTCTGTTTCGGATGCGTGTTACATTCCGGGCATGAAACCTGTTGTCTTGCTCGTGCTCATCCCCGCCCTTTCCACGTCCGTCTTCGCCGCCGATCTCGGGAAGCTCATCTTCGAGGATGACTTCAACCGGAAGGAAACGCAGACCGCTATCGATGAACCCGGCAACGGCTGGGGCACCAACAGCAAGTCCCGCGCCAAGGGTGACAAGCAGGTGGATCTCAAGGACGGCGCGATGCGCATTCACATCAGTCCCCGCGCAGACCATGCGGTGTCCGTGACGCACGTGGCGGAGTTCAAGGATGGCGCGGTGACGCTGCGCTTCATGCTCGAGGATGCGAAGGACAGCCTCGGCCTCGATTTTGCCGACCTGAAATGCAAGGAAGTCCACGCCGGGCACCTCTGCGCTGCGAAGGTGGACGCGAAGCAAGTGACGATGATAGATCACAAGACCGGCGGCATGCGCAACGACATCCACGAGGCCCGGAAGGGAAAGAAACCGCTGACCGACGAGCAGAAGAAGGCGGTGGCCGGGAAGACCAAGCGCGTCCCGCACGCCACCGAGATCGGCAAGTGGCATGATTTGCAGGTGAAGATGGAGGGCGACGAAATGAGCGTGGCGGTGGATGGCAAGGTGGTGGGGAGTTTGAACTCGCCGGGGATCGCACATCCGACCAAGTGCATGCTGCGCCTCTCCGTCCCTCGCAACGCCGTGGTGGACGACGTGAAAATCTACTGCAAGAACTGAGCAAGGGATCAGAACCCGGGAATCCGTGGGCGGACAACGCGTCTTGCTCACCGATACCTTCTTGCGGCGCGGTTCACTTCTTGAGGTGTTTGTCGAAGTACGCCACGACGCGCTTGTAGAGAGTCTGCACGTCCGGCTCGGCGGCGGGATGACCGAATGGCGCGGCCACGGTCATGTTTCATTGCTTCTGAAGGCGAAGACGTGCGGGCGTCCTTCTTGTCCGTTGGCAGTGATTAACACGGGCAAGATGTCTGTCCGGCTTTCAAACCCCGCCTACGGCGCTTTTTTCAAATTCTCCCACTTCACCACCCACGAACCATCGTCGGGGAAACCGGGCGAGGGTTTGTCAGGCGCGCCGTCCCAGCCCGCGGCCATCATCGCCACGGCGTAAAGCAAACCGCCGTTGCCGGGCAGATACGGACACGGGCCGCCGACGTTGATGCCGCGCTCGTCGAAACGATTGCGGGTGCTGTCCTTCAACAACGCCTCCACCGCGATGCGCGGTTCGCCAACGCGCGCGGCGGCCATCGCCATCCACGGGCAATCCCAACCCCACGTGCGGTTCCAGTTCCATGTCTGCCAGACCTTCAACACCGTGCGGCGGGCCGTTGCCGCGTCCACGCCCTCGATGGGCGGCAACATGCCGAGGACGCCGACCGGATCGGGATGTTCCCAGGCGCGTTTCGTGTAGGTATCGTGCCACTCGGCGGAGTGAACGAACACGCCGTCGTCCACCGGCAGCGGCGCCAGATGGCGGCGCACGTCGTCCCAGTGCGGTTCGCGCGCCAGCCCGAGCCGCTCGCGCCAACGCTGCGCCGCATCCAGCCCCCAGCGCCAGTAGGCAAGGTCGAACACGGTGTCGCGCGTGATGCCTTGTTCGCTTGGCGGCATCGCCGGCGTCAGAGAGAAAAACCCGCTGGCCGCATCCCGCGTCGGGTAATCCGCCATGTGCTCCGCCGTCCCGAAGACAATGTCGCGCCACTTCTCCAGTGTCGCGCGAGTCGGCCGCAGCCGGTATTCCAGTTCGGCGAAAAAAATCGGGTGCGGTTGTTTCCAGAGCAGAACCTGGTTGCCGACCCACGGCGCGCTGCGGCCTTCGGGACCGACCGACTTCGGCCATTTCAGTCCGCGATAGCCCAACTGCTCCGCGAGCGCGCGCGCGGCCGGCATGAAGCGCTGGTAACAACCGAGCGCCTGGTCGGCGCGGTCCCAGCGATCCCATAGCGCGAAGTGAGCCAGATGCCACCACACCATTTCCATGTGGAACTGGCCGCGCCACGGATCGGTGCCGAGCAACGCCGTTTCGGCCGGCGGCCAACTGCCCGACGATTGCGCCGCGGCATGATACTGCGAGAGCACGATGCGGCGTTCGAGTTCGCGCCAGCGCGAGTCCTTGCTGGCCGAAAGATCCACAGCGCCGCCGCTTGTCCAGAACCCGGCCCAGCTTGCGGCAGCGGCGCGCCGGGTTTCTCCGAACGACGGCAATTCCGCCGGCAGCGGCTCACGGCCAAATGCGCAAAGCAACTCGATGGAATTGGCGCCGCGGGCGCTGAGGCGGAAAAGATGGCTGCCCGCCGGCGCATCCATCAAGGTACCGCCGGTCGACCACGCCAGCGCGACATGGTAGCGGGCGTCATCCGCCTGCCGCTCGAAGCGGGCGCGGTTCGTGTTCGACCGCGTCACGGTCGTGCGGTGCGCTCCGGCGTTTTTGAAATCGCCAACCCACGCTTCGTTCTTCAGCGCCGGGTACGGAAAATCCAGCGCCACCTCCAGTTCGCCGCGCTCGATCAGCGCCGATTCGATCTTCACCGCCACCGCGTCGAGCTTCGAATGAACGCACGTTTGCACGCGCACTTCGCAACCGCCCAGCTCGAACCGCGATGTTTGTGCGCCGCTCCACAAATCCAGTTTCCGCGCCGCCGCCGATATCTCGTTCGTTGCCAACTCGCGCCCGCCGCCGTGGAGCAGCCGCAACCGCCCCAGGTTCATCCGGTGCGGGTTGTCGAACATCCACTTGCGCAGGGTCTCGGTGCCTTTGGGAAAAATGTCGCCGCCTGTGTTGCGCCCGCGCTGGAACGTTCCCGTCGGCGGCACGCGATCGGCGCTCCAGCCTTCCGGCAACGGGAACGAATGCCATCCCCAATGTGCCATCGAGTTGCCCGCGAACGTCTGCAGTCCGGTCGCGTCGGCGGTGAAACAAAACTCACCATTGCCGAGGGGCAGGGTCGTTGCCAGCGCATTGCACTCGATGTTATGCCGCGTCACCAGCGCGTGCCGGTCAATGCCTTCCGCCGCCGTCATTGTCGCAGCGGAAGCCACGAGGAACATGACAAGGCTGATGCGAAAGAAAGTGTCTGCTTTAAGTTTCATAGTCGTTCGACTGGTGCTGACAGGAAACCCTAGCGTGCCTGCCAGTGCCTCAACAACGCAATATGAGCGTGCACCCGGACGGCAGCCACCAGCCAACCTCGGGTTAACACGCACCACCCAGCCAATCCTGAAAGGATTGAATCGCTCAGCCCAGGGTTGCGCCGAAGGCGCTACCCTGGGATTGTGATAAACAAGAAAAACCAACCCTGAAAGGGTTGAATCAACTGCCTTCGACATACCAACGATTCAACCCTTCCAGGGTTGATGGGGCTTCCATCCAGTTTCCCAGGGTAGCCTCGCGGACTCGGCAACCCTGGGCTGAGTGATTCAATCCCTTCGGGATTGATGTTGGAATGGACACTCGGGATTGACGCTGCCGGATTGTGAAACGCGCCAGCCTTGCTCTTTACGCCTTCGTGTAGACCTGCGCGCCCTTCTTCACGAATTCCTTCGCCTTCTGGTCCAGCCCGCGCTTGAGCGCGTCCTTTTCGCTGACGCCCTGCTCGGCGGCGAACTTGCGGACGTCCTCGGTGATCTTCATGGCGCAGAAGTGCGGGCCGCACATGGAACAGAAATGCGAAAGCTTGGAGCCTTCCTGCGGTAGCGTAGCGTCGTGGAACTCGCGCGCCTTGTCGGGGTCGAGACCGATGTTGAACTGGTCTTCCCAGCGGAACTCGAAGCGCGCCCTGCTGATCGCGTCGTCGCGGCAGCGGGCGGCGGGATGGCCCTTGGCGAGGTCGGCGGCGTGGGCGGCGATTTTGTAGGCGATGACGCCGTCGCGCACGTCGTTCTTGTCGGGCAGGCCGAGGTGTTCCTTCGGCGTGACGTAGCAGAGCAGCGCGGTGCCATACCAGCCGATCATTGCCGCGCCAATGGCGCTGGTGATGTGGTCGTAGCCGGGGGCGATATCGGTCGTGAGCGGGCCGAGCGTGTAGAACGGCGCTTCGCCGCACCACTCGAGCTGCTTCTCCATGTTCTCCTTGATGAGATGCATGGGAACATGGCCGGGGCCTTCGTTCATGACCTGCACGCCGTGCGCCCACGCGCGGCGGGTCAACTCGCCTTGCGCCTTCAGCTCGGCAAACTGCGCCTCATCGTTGGCGTCGGCGATGGAACCGGGCCGCAAGCCGTCGCCGATGCTGAACGCCACGTCGTAGGCGGCCATGATCTCACAAATCTCGTCCCAGTGTGTGTAGAGGAAATTCTCCTGATGGTGCGCGAGACACCACTTGGCGAGAATGGAGCCGCCACGGCTGACGATGCCGGTCATGCGGTTGGCGGTGAGCGGGATGAACCGTAGCAGCACGCCGGCGTGGACCGTGAAGTAATCCACGCCCTGCTCGCATTGCTCGATGAGCGTGTCGCGGTAGAGTTCCCACGTCAGATCCTCGGCCTTGCCGGCGACCTTTTCCAACGCCTGGTAAATCGGCACGGTGCCAATCGGCGCGGGCGAGTTGCGGATGATCCACTCGCGGGTCTCGTGGATGTTCTTGCCGGTGGAAAGGTCCATCACCGTGTCGGCGCCCCACTTGATGGACCAGCGCATCTTCTCGACCTCCTCCTCGATGGAACTGCCCAACTCGCTGTTGCCGATGTTGGAGTTGATCTTCACGAGGAAGTTGCGGCCGATGATCATCGGTTCGCATTCAGGGTGATTGATGTTGGCCGGGATGATGGCGCGGCCGCGGGCGATTTCGGAGCGAACGAACTCCGGCGTGATGGGGAACGGGATGTTGGAGTGTTGGAGTATTGGAGTGCTGTTTTGGAGGCCGAGATTCTCGCGGATGGCGACGAACTCCATCTCCGGTGTGATGATGCCCTGGCGGGCATAGTGAAGCTGCGTGACGACCTTGCCCTGCCCTGCTCGCAGGGGGGTGCGGCGCAGGGTTGCGGGAATCTCGCGGTCGCTGTAGCCGGCGATGGGTTTGTAAGAGGCGGTGATTTCCTCGACGTCGCTGCGGTTGAGAATCCAGTCACGACGGAGCGCGGGCAGGCCATGGTTGATGTCGGCATGATGCGCCGGGTCGCCCCACGGGCCGCTGGTGTCATAGACGCGGACGGGTTCGTTCGCCTCGACACGGCCGTTGGCGGCATGCGTCGGCGTCAGCTCGATTTCGCGGAACGGCACGCGCACGCCGGCGTGTTGTTTGCCCGCGACGTAGACTCTTCGCGACTTCGGCCACTGGTCACTGCTGTGGCCGAAGCTGTTATTGTTCTCCGCTGGTTCACTCATCGCACTACCTTGTCTTCCTGTTTGCCTCGTAACGCGGACACTCCTGTCCGCCTCAGAAAAAAAGCCATCCCAGCGAACCGGGATGGCTTCTCAAGATGTCATCGCAGTTCCCTTCGCCGGCATTACCCGGATCAGGTTCAGTGGGTCGCCCGAACACTTTCGGGCCTCTCAGCCTGGCCGTTGCGACTGGCCTCCGGCTCCCCAACGCAAAAAGAACATGGCTTCAGTGGCTACAACCGCAGCCGTCACTGCCGCATTCGTCGCCACCGTGGCCCTTGCCGCCGGAGCAGCCGCCGCCGCAACCGGCGTTCGGGTTTATAATCTTAAAGCCCGCGCCCTGCAAGCTGTCGTCGAAGTCCACTGTCGAGCCGCGCAGGTAATCGACGCTCATGCCGTCCATGACGATCTCGATGCCATGGGCGTTGACGACCGCGTCGTCAGCCTGCTTCTCATCGAAGGCCATGCCGTATTGCATCCCGCAACAACCGCCACCCTCAACGTAGATGCGCAGCGGCCTGCCTTTGGTCTCTTCCTTGGCGTCGCGCACGTCCTTCAGTTTCGCCGCGGCTTTCTCCGTCAGCGTAATCACGTTCTCAGATGTATCGTCCATAAGTTGGCGGAACCTAGTGTGGTGTGGATGGTTGCGCAAATGTCATTTTGCCGGCGGCGTCAATACGTCGCGCAAGGCCAGCCGGCCGTCATAGAGGGCCTTGCCGATGATGACACCCACGAGGTTGGCCTTGCCGAGGGCGCGCAGCTTATGCACGTCGGCGGCGCACGAAATGCCGCCGCTGGCAATCACGCCGGTCGGCGTGGCGGCGAGCGCGTCGGCCATCTCTGCCATTGCGGCGAAATTCGGGCCTTGGAGCATGCCATCCTTGGCGATGTCAGTATAAATGATGGTTTTCACGCCGACGGCGGAGACCTGCCGGCCGAAATCCACCGCTTTCAACGTCGAGGCCGCCACCCAGCCGCGCACGGCAACAAAGCCGTCCTTGGCATCCACCCCGACAGCGATGCGATCGCCATGGCGTTTGACGAGGCCAGCGACGAAATCGAGTGATTCACATGCCTTAGTGCCTATGATTGCGCGTGTTACGCCAAGTTCCAGCGCGCGGGCGATGTGACCTTCCGTGCGCAGGCCGCCGCCGAGTTCGACGGGTATCTTGACCGCACCAAGAATGCGCTTGAGAGCGTCCCAGTTCTTCGGTTCACCCTCGAATGCCGCGTCCAGATCCACGACATGCAGGTAGCACGCGCCTTCGCCTTCCCACTGTCTCGCAAAGGCCGCGGGATCGTCGGAGTAGGTCGTCACGTCGCCCGCGCGCCCTTGGCGCAGCCGGACGACCTTGCCGCCTTTCAAATCAATCGCAGGTAGAATGAGCATCAAAGTGGGTCAGGCGTCCCGCCTGACCAATTAGTTCATATATGGACAGGCGAGACGCCTGTCCTACTTAGCGCCACGAAGTTCTCCAGCATTTTCAGACCGATGGCCTGGCTTTTCTCCGGGTGGAATTGCGTAGCGAAGACGTTGTCCTTCCAGATGGAAGAGGCGAAAGCGCCGCCGTAATCAGTGCGCGTTGCAATAAGCGATTCGTCGGCTGGTTGCGGGAAGTAACTGTGAACGAAATACACGAAGCTCCCGTCCGGGATGCCGCGGTAGAGCGGGCAGCCGGGTTTGACCATTTCGATGCGATTCCAGCCCATTTGCGGGATTTTCAGGCCCGGTTGTTCGGTAAAACGCACCACTTTTCCCGCAAAAATGCCCAAACCGGCGGCACGACTGTTGAACTCCTCGCTGCGCTCAAACAGCGCCTGATAACCGACACAAATACCCAGAAACGGCCGGCCGCTGCGGATGAATTCGCGCACCGCCTCAAGCAATTCCTGCCGCTTCATCGCATTGATGCAGTCGTCGAATGCGCCGACGCCAGGCAACACCACCGCCCGCGCATCGCGCATTTCCTTCGGTCGTGCGGCAAGGCACACGTCCGCGCCAGCCTTTTGCAGCGCCTTTTGAACGCTGCGGAGGTTGCCGGAGCCGTAATCAAGCAATGCAATCACGCCCGCAGCGTAGCGATTCACACCGTTTCGTGCAAGCGCGAGGCCGTGCAAAAACCGAAGAAAACCCCGTTTATGGAAGCTAACACAAGCTCACCGAAGTTCCCGCGTTGTCTGGCGCGTCTGGCAAGGGTCTGCCAGGGCAAGGCAATATGGGTTACAAGAAAGCCAATGATTGAGTAGTGACAGTTGGGTTGATGAGATAGCATGGAACCACTTTTCAAAGCGTCTGGTTTCGAGCAGACTGGATGTGAGAAAGAAAATCGTCAGGATGATCGCTGTGGCTATTGTACAGGTAACATGGTGGATCAAGCGTCAGGCGGAGTTGGTGCCTGGCCATGGGCCGTCAGCCGTGCGCTCGTGCGGCTTGGAGCGGCTTGTCCAGCCATTCAGCGACAAACCAATGTTCGAAGAACCCAGAGAGGTGCTCAATCATGTCTGATACCAATGTCCAATCCGCTTCGTGGGAGCCGCGTATCGTGGCGTTCTTCTGCAACTGGTGCACATACACCGCTGCAGATCTCGCCGGCGTTTCCCGCATGAAATACGCGCCCAACACCCGGGTGATCCGGCTGATGTGTTCGGGGCGCGTCGATCCGCAATTCATCGTGGACGCGCTTGCCAAGGGCGCCGACGGCGTGCTGATCGGTGGCTGCCATCCGGGCGACTGCCACTACGTCGAGGGCAACTACAAGATGCTCCGGCGCTTCGACCTGTTGCAGCGGATGCTCGCCGACATGGGCATCGAGAAGGAGCGCGTACGCCTCGAGTGGATTTCCGCCGCCGAGGGCGAGAAGGTCAAGCGTGTCGTCAACGAGATGGTCGATACGGTCAAGAAGCTCGGCCCGCTCGGTCTGCCGGAGAAGTTCAACGATTGGGATTCGGAAATGGAAGATTTCGCCCAGCACGTCGCCGCCAAGGAAGCGGCCGCCGGCTGTGGTTGTGCCGTTCACGGCAAGAAGGAGACAGTCAATGCCTAAGCCAAAAGTAGCGTTTTACTGGTGCGCCTCATGCGGAGGCTGTGAAGAAACCGTTGTGGACCTCGCTGAGGACATCCTCGGCGTGGTGGAGGTCGTGGACATCGTCCTCTGGCCCGTTGCTATGGACTTCAAGTACAAGGACATCGAGGCGATGCCCGACAAGTCCATCGTCGCGACACTGCTCAACGGCGCCATCCGCTCCACCGAGCAGGAGGAAATGGCCAAGTTGCTGCGCCGCAAGAGCCAGTACCTCATTGCCTATGGCGCATGCGCCGTCAGCGGCGGCATCCCCGCGATGGCCAACCAGTTCCCGCGCGAGCAAATCCTCAAGTTCAACTACGAGGAATGCCCCACCATCATCAACGAGCAGAAAGTCCGTCCCCAGGTCTCGTTCAAGGAAGAAGGCCGCGAGGCGACGCTGCCCACGCTCCACAACGTCGTGCGCACGCTCGACCAAGTCGTGGACGTGGATTACTACGTGCCCGGCTGCCCGCCGACGCCGAAGCTGACCAAGGCCGCCGTGACGGCGTTGCTCGAAGGCAAGCTGCCGCCAAAAGGCTCGGTCATCGCACCTGATATTGCGCTCTGCGACGAGTGTCCACGCAAGGACAGCAAGCCGGCCAACCTCAGCATCGATGAGTTCCGCCGGCCGCATCAGCTCCTGATGGACCCGCAGAAGTGTTTCCTCGCGCAAGGCGTGGTTTGCATGGGACCGGCCACCCGCAGCGGCTGCGAAGCGGCCTGCACCAAGGGCGGCATGCCCTGCACCGGCTGCTTTGGCGGCACCTCGCGCGTGCATGACCAGGGCATGAAGATCATGTCCTCCATCGCCGCCAACACTTCGCCGAAGGATGAGGCGGGCATCAGCAAAGTCCTCGCCGGCATCCCCGATCCGATCGGCACGTTCTACCGTTACGGCCTCGCGAAGTCCTCGCTGCGCCGCAAAGTCAATCTTCCAAAGGAAGCCTGAGCATGAACCCACAGAGTCAACAAGCCTTTAACGAAGGCGCTGCGCGCGCCAACGCGGCCTACCAGCAGCAGCGCCACGTCAGCATCAACCCCGTTACCCGCCTTGAAGGCCACGGCAAAATAGACGTGTTCCTCAACGACAAGGGCGATGTCGAACGCGCCTATTTCCAGGTGCCGGAACTGCGCGGTTTCGAAGTGTTCTCACTGGGCCGGCCCGCCGAGGACATGCCGCAAATCACCAGCCGTATCTGCGGTGTCTGCCCCACGGCACACCACATGGCCTCCACGAAGGCGCTCGACGATCTCTACAAGACCGAGCCGACCAGCGCCGGCAGGAAAGTCCGCGAGTTGGTTTACAACACCTTCACGCTCGAAGACCATGCCCTGCACGTATTTGTGCTGGGTGGACCCGACTTCATCGTTGGCCCGCAGGCTCCGGCTGGCGAGCGCAACATCGTCGGTGTCATCGGCAAGGTCGGCATCGAAGCCGGCAAGAAGGTCATCAGCACCCGCCGCCGTCTGCGCGAGTTGATCAGCTACTTTGGCGGCAAGGTCGTGCATCCAGTGCTTGGTTTGCCCGGTGGCGTCAGCAAGGCGCTCGCGGTCGAGGATCTGCCGAAGTTCAAGCAGCTCGCCAAGGACGGTGTTGAGTTCGCGGAGTGGACGCTGGCCGTGATCAAGCAGATCGTACTCGGCAATCCCGAATACGTAAAGCTAATCACTGGAGACACTTACACCCACAAGACCTGCTACATGGGCCAGGTGGACGAGCAGAACAAGGTCAACTTCTACGACGGCAAGGTTCGTGTTGTGGACTGCAACGGCAAGGAAGTCTGCAAGTTTGCCGCGCAGCAGTATCGCGACTACATCGCCGAGCACGTCGAGCCGTGGAGCTACATGAAGTTCACCTTCCTGAAGAGCCGCGGTTGGAAAGGCTTCGCCGAAGGCCCCGATTCGAGCATCTATTCGGTCGGTCCGCTCGCACGCCTCAACGCGTCCGACGGCATGGCCACGCCCAAGGCGCAGGCTGCCTACGAGGAGTTCTACAAGACCCTCGGCGGCAAGCCGGTCCATCACACGCTGGCCAACCACTGGGCGCGCGTGATCGAGATGATTCAAGCCGCCGAACGGATCGAGCAGTTGATCAACGATCCGGAGATCACCAGCCCCGACGTGCGCCGCGTCCCGACCAACAAACCGGTCGAAGGCATGGGCATCGTCGAAGCGCCCCGCGGCACGTTGTTCCACCATTACAAGACCGACGAGCGCGGCCTGATCACGATGGCGAACATGGTGGTCGCCACCGGCAACAACGCCGCGCGCATCGCGATGAGCGTGGAGAAGGCGGCCAAGGGCCTGATCAAAGGCGGCAACGTTACCGACGGTTTGTTGAACATGGTGGAGATGGCATTCCGTGCCTACGATCCGTGCCTGGGCTGCGCGACGCACGCGTTGCCGGGCCAGATGCCGCTCATCGCGCGCATCTACGGCTCGAACCGCGAGTTGGTGAAGGAGATCCGTCAGGGCTGAGATTAACCAAGGAGAAGGTCATGAGCACTGCTACCGCATCGGCTGGCAACGACAACGGCGTGATGACGTTGGAGAACCTCGCGAAGTTTCCCGAGGGACAGAAGGTGTATAGCTGTATGCAGTGCGGTACTTGTGCGGCGACCTGTCCCTATGGCGATGACATCGTGTTCCCGCCACGGCAGATCATCACGATGCTGGAATCCGGCCTGATCGACGAAGTCTTCAACAGTCCCGGCCTGCTCAATTGCGTGACCTGCTATGCCTGCATGGCCAAGTGCCCGCGGGGCATCAAGCTCACCGAGGTGCTGTTGCCGCTGGTGAAGGAGCAGGTCTTCACGCACCTGAAGGAAGTGCCCGCCGAGTTGCAGAAGGCGCTCGAAAACACGATGCGCTACGGCAATCCGATGGGCGAGTCACCCCGCAAGCGCGCCCTCTGGGCCAAGTCCTCGCCCGTGCCGGTGCCGGTCATCTCGGAGATCAAGCGGGCGGTGGATGTGTTGTGGTTCGTGGAATGCTATCCGTCGTATCACCCGCGCGGCAACGATGCCAACATCGCGACCGCGAAGCTCTTCAAGGCGCTCGGCATTGATTTCGCGATCCTCGGCAACGAGGAGAAGTGCGCCGGCGAGTGTGCGCGGTTGCTCGGCGAGACGGGCTTGTTCGAGATGCTCACCGACGCGAACATGAAGCTGCTGCGCAAGTACAAGTTCAACCGTATCGTGACCGGCGGCGCGCATGCTTACGACGCCTTCAAGCACAAGTATCCGGCGGCGGGGTTCGACTTCGAGGCCCATCACACGACGCCGTTCTTTGCGCAGCATCTGGCGCAGCTCAAGCCCAAGCTCACCAAGAAGCTCAATTACACTGTCACCTATCACGATGCCTGCGCGCTCGGCAGGCACAATGGTTTTTACGAGGAACCGCGTGCGTTGCTCCAGGCCCTCCCCGGCGTCAAGCTGGTCGAGATGGCGCATAGTGGCGTCAATTCGATCTGCTGCGGCGGCGGTGGCGGCGGGATGTGGCTCGACACCTACTACGCGGCGAAAGGCTGTGAGCGTCTCTCCGAACGTCGGGTGAAGGAAGCACTCGACACGGGCGCGAACGTACTGGCCGTGAGCTGCCCGTATGAGATCTCACGCTTCGAGGATGCCTTGAAGGTTCAGGGCGCCGAGAAGCGGATGGTGGTCCGCGATGTAGTCGAACTATTGGCCGAAGCCTTGGAGGGTTAAACCGTGAATATCCTCGTATTGATGAAGGTGGTGCCGGACGTGGTCGAAGAGCTGGAAGTCGGCTCGGACGGCAAGTCATTGGACACTGGTTTCCTTCGTACGATCATCAATGAGCGTGATGATCATGCGCTGGAACAGGCGCTGCTCCTCAAGGACAAGCATGGCGGCAAGGTGACGCTGCTGACCCTTGACGCGCCTGACATCGACGATGTGCTGTTTACAGCATTGGCAAAAGGCGCCGACCGTGCGGTGAAGATTTGCGGGGTCGAATCGGTGCAAAGCACACAGACAGCGGTGCGGCTCTTCGGCGAAGTCATCGCGAAGACCCCGGACCTGCTGCCGGTGGACCTCATCCTGACAGGCGTGTCGGCCATCGACGATCTCGACGGGTTGATGGCTGCGCCGATCGCGCAGCAACTGGGCTGGCCCTACGCGGGCGTGGTGACGCAGGTGACGCTGGCGGACAAGACCGCCACGGTCATCAAGGAATTTGCCGGTGGCGTGCGCGGCGAATACGAGGTGCCAACACCCGCGGTGTTGGGTATCCAGGCTGCCGAGAAACCGCCGCGCTACGTGCCAGTCGCGAAAGTGCGCGCGGCGATGAAAGCGCAGACCATCGAGACGGTGGATGCGCCGGCCGTCGAGGCGGGCGCGATGGTCGAGGTGCAGCAGATGGCGAAGCCACAAGTGACCGGCCATGCAGAGATGCTGGAAGGGTCGCCGGAGGAAGTGGCTGAGAAGATTTGCGAGCTGTTGGCGAAACGCGGTTTGCTCTAAGGAGGACACGAACATGGCTGGCAACATCTGGGTCATAGCAGAAGCGTGGCGGGGACAAGTCTCCGAAATCACCTTTGAACTGCTGGCACTGGGCCGCGAAGTGGCGGGCCAGGCCGGCGCGCCGTTGGAAGCTGTCCTGCTCGGCAGCAACGCGCGCGAACTGGCGCAGAAACTGGGCGCGGCCGACACCGTGCTGTACGCCGACAACGCAGCGCTGGCCGATCCCGTGCCGGAGAACGCAGCCGCGGCGCTGGCGCAGCTCATCAAGGAGCGGCAGCCTGCCGCCGTGCTGGTGCCTCTGACAAACCTGTCGGTGGACATCGGCGTGGTGCTGGCGGCGCAGCTCTCGGTTCCGTTCCTCAACTACTGCAAGGATCTCAAGTCGGCCGATGGCAAGCTGGCGGCGACCTGCGTGCTCTATGGCGGCAAGATGGAGGTTAACGTTGCCGTGGCCGCCCAGCCGGCGATCATCGGCATCCTGCCCGGCGTTCGCTCGGTCGAACAGGGCCGTTCCGACAAGGCCGCGACGATCACCGACGTGGCCGTGACGCTGGCCGCGCCAAAGGTCCACTTCAAGAAATACCTCGAACCGGAAGCGGCCGACGTGGACATCACCCAGAAGGATTTCCTCGTGGCGGTCGGCCGTGGCATCCAGACCAAGGACAATCTCGAACTGGCCGAAGACCTTGCCGCGACGCTGGGCGGCGCCGTGTGCGGCTCGCGGCCGGTGATTGACCAAGGCTGGCTCGGGTTGTCGCGTCAGGTGGGCAAGTCGGGCATGTTGGTGAAGCCGAAGCTTTATGTGATGCTGGGCATCAGTGGCGCGCCCGAGCATGTCGAGGGCATGAAGGGTTCACAGTGCATCATCGCCGTGAACACCGACGCTGCCGCGCCTATTTTCAACGTGGCCCACTACGGCGTCGTTGGCGACGCGCTCGAAGTGGCGCCGGCACTGACGGAGAAAATCAAAGCGCGAAAGGGGTAAAACACCGTGGACCTCGATCCAGTCAGAATATCGCTGATGGGCCTGCCCGGCTGGGCAGTGCTCTGGGTGCTGACGCTTGGCGCGTTCGGGGTGTTTGGTTTTCGCGCCTGGCAGTTGATCGGCTTGATGCGCCTCGCGCGGTCGGAGAACCGCTTCGACCAGCTCGGCGCGCGCGTCATGCGTTTCGTCCGGCATGTGCTGCTCCAGCCGCGCCTCTTCAACGAGCCGAGCATTGGCCTGGCCCACTTCCTCATCTTCTGGGGTTTCGTGGTCTATGTCATTTGCTTCAACTGGAGCCTCGTGCGCGGCCTGTTGCCGATGCTGCCGATCCCGTATCCGGATGACTTCGGCCCCTCGGCGTTCTTCCTGGATGTGTTTGCGGTGGCGGTGCTGATTTCACTCGGTGCGGCGGTGGTGCGGCGCGTGTTCTTCCCGCCGGCGCATCTGCACCTGAGCTGGGACGCCAACCTGATCCTGACGCTGATTGGCATCCTGATGCTGACGGTGCTGTTCGGCGGGAGCTTCCGGCTGCTCGGCGAAGGCAAGAGCGCGAGCGCGTGGACGCCGTTCGCCAGTTTGATTGCGTCGGTGTGGCCGGCGATGACCGGCGGCGACGCACACCGCTGGGTCAAGGCCATGTGGTGGCTGCACATGATCACGGTGCTGGTGTTCCTCGTTTATCTGCCTTACTCGAAGCACCTGCACTTGCTGGCGTCACCGTTCAACGTCTTCTTCGGCAACCTGCGTTCGGCTGGCGACCTGAGCATCGCCGGCGGCGGTGATGAACTTGCGGCTGGCTCGGCCAAGTGGAACGAGTTTACGTGGAAACAGTTGCTCAGCGGGTTCTCATGCGCCGAGTGCGGCCGTTGCGACCGTGCCTGTCCGGCGACGACGTCTGGTTTTCCGCTGCAACCGCAGCAGCTTGTCCAAAAGCTCAAGAAGCACACCATTCATGCCGGTCTGGCGAAGCCCAACGGCAACGGCGAGAAACTGATTGGCGACGTCATCACCGAGGCGGAGATCTGGTCCTGCACGACCTGCATGTCGTGCATCGAGCGCTGCGCGGTGCTCAACGAACAGGTTCCGATCATCGTGCAACTGCGGCGGCACCTGGTCAGCGAAGGCCAGATGGCCAAGACGGTGCAGGACGCGCTCAACAACTTCAACCGCTACGGCAACTCGTTCGGCAAGTCGGACCGGATGCGCGCCAAGTGGACGCAGCCGCTCGGCTGGAAGATCAAGGACGCCCGCAAGGAGGAGGTCGAGTACCTCTGGTTCGTCGGCGACTACGCGTCGTTCGACCCGCGGTTGGAGGAGAGCACGCGCAAGACGGCGAACGTATTGAAGGCCGCGGGCGTGGATTTCGGCATTCTCTACGAAGGCGAGCGCAACGCCGGCAACGACGTGCGGCGCATCGGTGAGGAAGGCCTGTTCGAGATGCTGCGGGACAAGAACCTGCAGGCGATGGGCAAGGCCAAATACAAGAAGATCGTCACGACCGATCCGCACGCGTTCAACGCGCTGAAGAACGAATACGGTCTCAAGGACGTCGAGGTGTTGCATTACAGCGAAGTGATCGACCAGCTCGCCGCACAGGGGCGGTTGACCTTCAAGAACAAGCTCACCGGTCGTGTCACGTATCACGACCCCTGCTATCTCGGCCGCTACAACGACATCTACGAACCGGCGCGCCGTGTCCTGAAGGCCACGGGCGTTGAGTTGGTGGAGATGCCCCGCAGCCATAGCCACAGCTATTGCTGTGGCGCCGGCGGCGGTCGCATCTGGATGGAGGATGTGGCGGGCGTGAAGGAGCGCCCGGCCGAGAGCCGCGTGCGCGAGGCGGCGGCGTTGGGCGTGACCACGCTGGTGGTGGCGTGCCCGAAGGATTTGGTGATGTTCCAGGACGCGCTCAAGACCGCGGGCCTGGAAGGAAAACTGGCAATCAAGGACGTTATCGATTTGGTCGAGGAAGCCACTCGACAAGCATAAGAGGACATTATCTATGGTAAACATCAAACAAACTGAAGAACCGCGGATTGGTTTCTATGTGTGCCATTGCGGCCACAACATCGCCGCCACGGTGGACGTGGAAGCGGTGGCCAAGTACGCAGGCGCGCTGCCCAAGGTGGTGGTTTCGCGCGAATACAAATACATGTGCTCCGATCCGGGCCAGGAGTTGATCCAGAAGGACATCAAGGAATTCAACCTCAACCGCATCATCGTTGCGTCGTGCTCCCCGTTGCTGCACGAGCACACGTTCCGCACCGCCACCGAGGCGGGCGGGCTGAATCCGTTCTTCTTCCACATGGTCAACATCCGCGAGCACAACTCGTGGGTTCACACCGATCGCGCGGCGGCCACGGAGAAGGCCAAGGCGCTGGTGCATGCGGCCGTGCGCCGCGTGCCGTCGCACCGGGCGCTTGAGGTCAAGAAAGTGCCGGTTCACCCCGACGTGCTCGTGGTGGGCGGCGGCATTGCCGGCATCCACGCCGCGTTGACGATGGCCAACGCGGGCAAGAAGGTTTATCTGGTGGAGCGCGAGCCGAGCATTGGCGGCCACATGGCGAAGTTCGACAAGACTTTCCCGACGCTCGACTGCGCGGCGTGCATCCTGACGCCGAAGATGTCGCAGGTCGGCAGCCACCCGAACATCACGCTCTGGACGTACTCCGAGGTGGCGAAGGTGGACGGCTACGTGGGCAACTACACCATCCAGATCAAGCGCAAGGCGCGTTACATCAACGAGGACCTGTGCACCGGCTGCCAGGAGTGCATCAGCAGTTGCGTCTTCAAGGAACCGAAGTTCCCCGACGAGTTCAATGAGAAGCTGGGCAAGCGCCGGCCGGTTTACATTCCGTTCGCCCAGGCGACGCCCCAGGTGGTGGTCATTGACCCCGAGGTGTGCTTGAACTTCAAGCGCGGCTCGAAGAATCCCGACGGTTCGCCGGTGGTGGGTGACAAGTGCAAGAAGACCTGCGTCGAGGCATGCGGCGACAAGAACGCGATTGATTTCAAGCAGACCGACAAGGTCGAGACGATCAAGGTTGGCACGGTCATTGTGTCCACCGGCTTCAAGACCTTCGACGCCAAGCGCACGCCTTACTTCGGCTACGGCAAGTATCCGAACGTGTACACCTCACTGGAAATCGAGCGGCTGGTCAATGCCAGCGGCCCGACCGGCGGCCATGTCGTCATGCGTGACGGCAAGGAGCCGAAGACCATCGCCATCGCCCACTGCATCGGCAGCCGCGACGAGAACACCAACAAGTGGTGCTCGCGCGTGTGCTGCATGTATTCGCTGAAGCTGGCGCATCTGTTGAAGGAGCACTCCGGCGCGGAGATCTACAACTTCTACATTGATATGCGCACGCCGGGCAAGGCGTTCGAGGAGTTCTACCAGAGCGTGGCGACCGAGGGCGTGCATTTCGTTCGCGGCAAGATCGCCGACGTCTACCCGGAGGCGGGCAATACCGGCAAGCTGATCGTTCAGGCTGAGGACACCCTGCTGGGCCGCGTCCGCAAGCAGCCGGTGGACATGCTCGTGCTGTCCGTCGGTCTGGAACCGCAACCCGATGCGCAGGACGTGCGCCGGATGTTCAACATGAGCTGCGGCACGGAGGGCTTCTTCCTGGAGCGCCACCCGAAGCTCGCGCCCGTCAGCACTTTCACCGACGGCGTATTCATCGCCGGCGCCTGCCAGTCGCCGAAGGACATTCCCGACACGGTCGCGCAAGCCGGCGCGGCAGCGGCCGAGGCGATGGCGCTGATTGACAAGGGCTACGTCGAGCAGGAGCCGAACACGGCGTTCATCACCGAAGAAGAGTGCAGCGGCTGCAAGTCGTGCGTTCCGCTCTGCCCCTACACGGCGATCACGTACGACGAAGCCAAGAAGAAGGCCTCCATCAACGAGGCGCTCTGCAAAGGTTGCGGCACGTGCGTGGCGAGCTGCCCGTCCGGTTCGATCAAACAGAACCTGTTTGAAGACGAGGAAGTCTTCAGCGAAATCGAAGGCGTGCTGGCCCCGATCTGAAAAACTGTGCAAACGGATGGCCGCGACAACGACAATCGGTTTAGCCCGGACTGCCACGGGTGACGTTCAGGAACCGACCCCGGTCCTTGGGACCGGGGGGGTGAAAGGATTGTGCGCGCCGTGAGCACGGTCAGCCAGCCCAGCGAACCGGAAACCGGGGAAAAGACCGGGGTTTTCTCCCTGGCAGCCCTGCGGCGCATGCGCGTCACCATCGCGACCAAGCTGATCGTAGGCTTCCTGCTGGTGTGCCTGATCGTCGGCATCACGTTCGGCGTCGTGGGTATCCGCATCATTGGCGGCCTCGTCGTGGAGGAGGCCCAGGAGAAGGTGCGCACGGACCTCAACGTGGCGCGCGAGATCTACCTCAACCATCTGGAACGGATCAGCGACAAAGTGCGGTTCGTTGCCAATCGTTTCTCCGTGCGCGATGGCATGGTTCAGCGTGACCGGACGAAGCTGTTGGGAATGCTCGCGCCGGTTCGCGAACGTGAGAAGCTGGATGTGCTCGGCATCGTGGATGCCTTCGGCAGGGTGTTGTTGCGGACGAGCAATCCCGCCTCCTTCGGTGACGACCAGAGCGGGGACTCTCTGATTGCCCACGTCCTGAAAAGCCACGAGCCGGTGGCGGCCTCCTGCCTCATGACGGGCGACCAGTTGCGCAAGGAGTCGGCTGCCCTGGCGGAACGCGCCCGGTTCGAGATCGTTCCCACGCCCAAGGCTCGCGCCCGGACTGAACGCGAAGAGACATCAGGGCTGATGTTGAAGGCGGCGGCGCCGATTTTCGATTCGGAGAACCGGTTCATCGGTGTGGCCTACGGGGGTATTCTGCTGAACCGCAATTTTGAAATGGTCGACAAGATCAAGCAGACGGTGTTTCAGGACGTGAAATATCATGGCGAAGACATCGGCGCGGCCACGATCTTCCAGGATGACCTGCGTATTTCGACCAATACCAAGAACCTCGACGGCTCGCGTGCCGTCGGCAGCCGCGCGCCCGAAGACGTTTACGCCGAGGTAGCAGGTCGTGGCGGGCGTTGGAGCGGCCGGGCTTACGGGGTCAATACCTGGTACCTGATCGTCTGCGACCCGATTCGTGACCTGAACAACCGCATCATCGGCATGCTCAGCGTGGGCATCCGGGAGGAGAAATACACGGACACCCGCATGAAGGCCACGGTGGCATTTGTGGCGATCACGCTGGCGGGCGGCGCGGCTTCGATGTGCCTTTTCTACTTCATTGCCCGGAACATCTCGGTCTCGGTTCACAAACTGGTGCTGGCCTCCCGCGAAGTGGCGCGCGGCAACCTCGACGCCTGCGTGGAAATCGCCACACGGGACGAGTTGCACGAACTGGCCGACACCTTCAATTCCATGGCGTCCTCGCTGAAGAAGCGCGATGAGAAACTCAAGGAGTTTGCCCGCAAGAAGATCATGCAGTCGGAGCGGCTCGCCGTCATTGGCCAGTTGGCCGCCGGCGTGGCTCACGAGATGAACAACCCGCTGACGGGCATCGTGACCTATTCGCACCTGCTGCTGGAGCGGGCCGACGTGCCGGAAAGCACGCGCGAGTTCCTGCGCAAGATCACCAAGCAGGCCGACCGTTGCCGCGGCATCGTGCGCGGACTGCTGGATTTTTCGCGACCGAAGAAACCCGACAAGCGTCCCTGCAACATCAACCAGGTGCTTCAGGAATGTGTGTCGCTGGTGGAGAACCAGTCCCTGTTCCACAACATCGAGGTCAAAAAGAATTTCCAGAAGGACCTGCCATCCGTGGTGGTGGATCCGTCGCTCATCCAGCAGGTGTTCATGAACCTCATCATCAACGCGGCGGAGGCGATGGACGGCAATGGCCACCTGAATCTGATGACGAGGTTGGAGACGGACGGCGAGTGGGTCGAGATCGCCTTCGCCGATTCGGGCCACGGCATCAGCGAGGAAAATCTGGAACGCATTTTCAATCCGTTCTTTACGACCAAGGAAGTTGGCCACGGAACCGGCTTGGGTCTGGCCATCAGCTTTGGTATTGTCAAAGAGCACGAAGGAACCATTGCCGTGGAAAGCGAGATGGGCAAAGGCGCGACCTTCACGGTCCGCCTCCCGGCGAAGGAACAGAAAAAAGCATAACGGATGCAAGACACGAAGATATTGATTATTGATGACGAGGAAGTCGTGCTGGATTCCTGCAAGCTCGTGCTGGAACCGGCGGGCTACAAGATTGCCACGGCCGGCAACGGCACCGTCGGCCTCGGCATGGTCAGCGAGTTTGACCCGGACCTGATCTTCGTGGACCTGAAGATGCCGGGCATCTCCGGCTTCGATGTGCTGGAGCGGCTCCGCGCCATGGACCCAAACCGGGTCGCCATCGTCATCACCGGCTATGCCACCGTCAGCTCCGCCGTGGACGCGATGAAGCGCGGCGCCTACGATTTTCTGCCCAAGCCATTCACCCCCGACGAGCTGCGTCTGATCACCAATCGCGGCCTTGAGAAACACCGGCTCGTGCAGGAGGCGGTCGCGTTGCGGCGCGAGAAGGAAATGCTCCGCGAAAACTTCGCCGCCATCGTTTCGCACGAACTCAAGTCGCCGTTGAGCGCCCTGCAACAGTTCCTGTTCGGCCTGGCCGCCGACCTCGACGAGAAAATGTCGGAGGAACAAAAGACGCGAATGGAGCGGATGAAAGTCCGGCTCGACGACATGCTGAAGCTGATCCACACCTGGCTGCGGGTCTTCTCGGTGGACGTGAACAAGATCAAGGAACAGTTCCAGCCTGTAGTCATATCGACGATCATCGCGCGGGCCGTCGAAAACGTCCTGCCTCACGCGACGCGCAAGAACATCGAAATCAACAGTACCGTTGGCGAGTCCCTGCCGGTCGTATCGGGCGACGCGGTGAGCCTGATCGAGGTGGTGGGCAATATTCTCAACAACGCGGTCAAGTACTCGCAGCCGCAGACGACCGTCCGACTGACGGCGGAAGCCGCGCCAACCGGAGTCGTCATCTCGGTGACGGACGCCGGTGTGGGCATCGCCAAGGAGGATTTGCCGTTCATTTTTGGCGACTTCTACCGCGGCAAGGGTGCGGCACAGATGGAGAGTGGATGCGGATTGGGCCTGGCGATCAGCCGGCGCATCGTCGAGGCCCACGGCGGGTCGGTGTCGGTGGAGAGCGAGCCGGGCAAAGGAAGCAAATTTACTATTCGCCTGCCGGCGAAAACTTGAAAAGGAGACAATACCATGAGCGAACCGAAACAGTTGCTGATCATTGATGACGATCCCGATTTTGTGGAGGGGATCAAATCGGTCCTTGTCAAAGCCAGTTACAAGGTGGACGTGGCCTACAACCCGAAGGACGGTTGGGCCGCTCTTGAGGGCAAGAAGTACGACCTGCTGCTGCTCGATGTGATGATGGGCCGCGGCGCCGAGGGCATTATGATCGCCCGTAAGCTTGGCAAAGACGCGCGGCTCCGCGAGCTGCCCGTGTTGATTATCACCAGCATCCGCGAACAGATGGCGTTCCTGTTCCCCGGCGGCGCGGTGCATCCGAATTTTGTGGACGTGGACGAGCTGGTCGAGAAACCGGTCGAGCCCAAGCTGTTGCTCGATAAAGTCAGCTCACTGATCAAGTCCTCCGAGACAAAGAAGAAGAAATAGGAACCTTATGGCAAACCCAGTCACATTCCGCCAGGAGATTACCAATTTGCTCCACGCGGCGGGCGGCACGCCCGTTACTGCGTGCATGCAATGCGGTACGTGCTCCGGCACCTGTCCCGTCGGCGATTTCATGGATGTGCGGCCTCAGCGCCTCATCCGCATGATTGACGCCGGCCTCAAAGATAAAGTCTTGGCCACTCGCGCTTTCTGGTATTGCGCCTCGTGCTATCAATGCACCGTGCGCTGCCCGCGCGGCATTGATATCGCCGAGATGATGTACGGCCTGAAGCGCTACACCATCTGGAAGAACCAGTATCCCGAGGATCTCATCGGGCCGGCCTTCTCGGAGACTTTCATCAAGACCATCATGCGCACCGGCCGCAGTTACGAGCCGGTGCTCGCGACCAGTTATTTCTTCACGCTCGGCCTGAAGGAGATGCTGGTGGAGGCGCAAAACGCCACGATGCTCATGCTCAAAGGCCGCCTTCCTGTTTTGCCGGCGCGCATCAAGCGGCTGGAGAATTTCAAGCGGGTGATCAAACGCATCATCCCGATCGGAGACTAAATAATGACCCAAAAGAAGTTTGCATATTTCCCAGGTTGTTCCCTTGAGAAGATGGCGCAGAGCTATCACCTCTCCACCGTCGAGGTGGCCCGCGTGTTGGGCATGGAACTCAAGGAGCTGGAGGACTGGAATTGTTGTGGCGCCACCGCCTATTTCCACGTGGACGAGCTGCTCGCCCACACGCTTTGCGCGCGGAACCTGGCGATGGCTGAAAAAGAAGGCCTGGACCTCGTGGCGCCGTGCAGCGGCTGTTACAAGAACATGCACGCCTGCAACAAGCACCTCAAGGATGACCACGACCTCGCCGACCATATCAACTTCGCGCTCGAAGAGGACAACCTTCGCTACGACGGCAAGATCAAGGTTCATCACCTGATCGAGGTGTTCTCCGAAGACCTCAAGGAGGTCAAGGCGAAGGCGACGAACCCGCTGGCCGGGCTCAAGGTCGCGCCTTACTACGGCTGCCAGATTCTGCGCCCGAGGAAGTTCGAGCACGAGAACGTCGAAGAGCCGCGTTACTTCGAGGACTTGATGGCTGCCATCGGCGCGACGCCGGTGGATTTCCTGCTCCGGCTGCGTTGCTGCGGCGCGGCGCTGATCATCACGAACCGCGAGGCGGCGCTGAGCATGGTGCGCAATCTGTTGCAGAACGCAGTGGATTCCGGCGCGGACGTGATCGCGACTGCCTGCCCGCTCTGTCAGGTGAACCTGGAGTGCTATCAGGAGATGGTGAACTCGGAATTCGGCACGAAGTTTTCCGTGCCGGTCTTCTACTTCACGCAACTGGTGGGCCTCTCCATGGGAATCCCGGCGAAGCGATTGGGCATCGGCACGGAGTTCCTGTCGCCGCCGCCCGCGATGCTTGCTGCTTGCAGGAAAGCCACCGCTGTGTAACCTAGGCGGTCATGAACCGCTGCGGTAACTGTTGTTCCAACACAAGTTGTCGGCATGGCGCATAAGCTGACAACCTGCACGTTTTGTGGCGTGGGATGTGGTCTCTATCTGGAGACGACGGACAACCGCACTGTGGCGGGTGTCTATCCCAGCATGTCGCACCCGACCAATGACGGGAAGATTTGCGTGCGCGGCTGGAACGTCCACGAGGTTGCCACGTCGCTGGACCGGCTGAAGCGTCCGTTGCTGCGCAAGAACGGCAAGTTCGAGGAGGTGGACTGGGACGAAGCCATCAGCTTCATCGCCAGCCGCCTCAAGAGCATTCGGGACCAGTACGGCCCCGACGCGCTGGCGTTCTTGAACTCGCCGCGTTGCGGCAACGAGGAGACTTATCTTCTCCAGAAACTCGCCCGCGCCGTGATCGGCACCAATAACGTCGATCACGGCACCGGCGTTTACTGCAACAACTCCATCAACGTCCTGCTCGACATGCTGGGCGTGCCGGCCACGACCAACTCGATCGGTGAGCTGGCATCGAGCGAAGTCATCATCGTGGACGGCGTGGATCTGGGCCGGCAGTTGCCGACCATTGGCGGCCACGTCATCCGCGCCAGGATCAATGGCGCCAAGCTGGTGGTCATTGATCCGCGCCGGCATCGCGTGGCCGAGAGCGCCGATCATTTCATCCAACTCAAACCCGGCACCGAAACGCTGCTCTATGGCGCGATGGCCAAGATCATCGTGGACCGTGGCCTGATGAACCTGCCGTTCATCAAGGCCCGATGCCGTGACTATGAGAAGTTCCTCGAGCAGGTCGCCAGGTACGACCTGCTGGCTGGCGCTGAGAGTTGCGGTGTGCCAGCGGAACTTATTGAGGCTGCGGCACTTGCCTATGCTTCCGCAAAGTCCGCCTCTATTCTCTACTCCACCGGCATCGAAACGCGCGACACCGAGAGCATCCAAGCCATTGTAAATCTGGCGCTGCTCACCGGCCAGCTTGGCAAACCCGGCGCGGGCATTTTCGCACTCACGGAACACAATAATCTTCAGGGCGTTTGCGACATGGGCATGTTGCCCGACCGCCTGCCCGGCTACCGGCCTGTGACGGATGCCGCGGGCCGCGCCGAGGTTGAGGCCGTCTGGAAGACGAAGCTCCCCTCCACGCCCGGCCTGGATGCCCGCTCGTTGCTCGGCGACCGCGACGGCGGCAAAGTGAAGGCGCTCTGGCTCTGCCGCTATGACCCGGTGAACACGGCGTTCTTCGGTGATACGGCCAATGTGCTCAAACAGTTTGATCTGGTGGTGGTGCAGCACTTGTTCATGACCAGCACGGCGCAATCTGCGCACGTGGTGCTGCCGATGACCGCCTTTGGCGAGGAAGAAGTGTCCTTCACTAGCACTGACCGGCGGATTCAGCTGGCGCAGCGGGTGATCGACGCGCCGCCGGGACCGTTGCCGGCGTGGGAACAACTCGCGCGTGTAGGCTGTGCCATGGGAGCGGATTGGAAATACGACTCCGCCGCCGACGTGATGGATGAGATCGGCGAGGTGGTGCCGTTCTATAGTGGCGCCAGCCACGACAATCTCGCCCGCGACTACGGCCGCCAGTGGCCATGCACCAAGGACCGGCCGCTTGGCACGCAATATCTCTTTGCCGACGGCAACGCCGGCCGCCGGTTCAAGTTTGTGCCGGTGCCGAAACCGGAGCTGGAAGCGTCGCCAAAGGACTTTCCGTTCACGCTGGTTTTTGGGCACTCGCTTTACTACTGGCATCAGAACGTCCTCATCCAGCACAGCGAGACGCTCAAGCGCGAATATCGCATTCTGTTGCTCGATTACCCGGACGGTTTCGTTGAGATCAACACCGCCGACGCCAAGGCCCTCGGCATCCGCGACAAGGAGCGGATCCGGCTCCAGACCGCCAACGGCTCGGCCGTTGCCGCCGCGCGCGTCACCCACGAGGTGCGGGCCGGCACCATCTTCGTGCCTTATTTCGTTCGCGAGGTGCAAAAACAGGTTCTGGGCGGGACGTACGAGGGACGCCAGATCATGCCGGCGCGCGTGGAGAAGGAGACCGCATGAAAGCCCGCATCCTTGACAGCGCCGACGTGTTGAAGATCGTAGACCTGCTCCAACAGCAAGGCTGCGAGGTCTTTGCACCGTTTGGCGGGCGGGGCCGCGACACCTGTTACGACAAGGTCACCGACCAGAACCGCGACCAGATTCAGATTCACCTGCCCAACCCTTACTATCCGCCGAAGCGGTTCATCTTCCCGCACATCGAACGATTGATGAAGGTCCAGCGCAGCGACGACGGCATCCAGATCGAACCGACCTACCGCGAGCCGAAACGGGCCATCTTCGGCATCCGCTCGTGCGACGTGGCGGGCATCTGGCACCTCGACCGCTTCTTCCTGGGGCGCGATTTCCGTGACATCTACTACGAGAAACGCCGCAGGAATATGTTCCTCGTCAACGTCGTCTGCACCGACCCGGCGCGCGACATCGGAGAGGAATGCTTCTGTGTTTGCGCCGACACCGGCCCGGCCGCGCGCGACCATTTCGATCTGCAACTGATGGACCTCGGTAACGGCGAGTTCATGGCGGTGGCCGGCACGCCGGCGGGCGAGGCGTTGTTCAGCGCGCCATTTTTCCGGAAAGGCACCGAGGCTCACGTCGCCCGGCGGCGCGCGATCCTCGGCGAGGTTCGCAAGAGTTTCAAGCCGTCCACCACGAGCTGGTTTTCCGCCGCCATCCGCCACGTGTCCGCAGGACGCATCCAGGAAAAGACCTGGGAGGAGATCGGCAACCGCTGTCTCGAGTGTGGCGGTTGCACCTACGTCTGTCCCGCCTGCACTTGTTTTACCGTCAGCGACCGCCAGATCGGGCCGGACGAGGTCGAGCGCGTCCGCATTTGGGACGCCTGCGCGCTCGGCGGCTTCACGCGGATGGCCGGCGGCCACAACCCGCGCCGGGCCGTCCACGACCGCCGCAATCGCCGTTTCTTCCGCAAACTGTCGCACTATTTCATCCAGCGCGAGCTTTCGATGGCTTGTGTCGGCTGCGGCCGCTGCGCCGCCGTCTGCCACGGCGACATCGGCATGCCCAGCGTCGTGGAGATGATCCGCCGTGAAACGGCAGAGGTTGACAAACATGAACCTGTCGCCCGTTGACAACGTTTACCTGCCGAAGATAGCGGTCCTTGACCGGGTGGTGGACGAGATCGTCGAGGTCAAGACGTTCTACTGGCATTTTGTAAACCCGGCGGACCAGGCGGCGTTCAGGAAATTCCGCCCCGGCCAGTTCGCGCAGGTATCGATGTTCGGATCGGGTGAGTTTCCCGCGTCGCTGCCGCCCAGCCCGACGGAAAAGGAAACGTTCTTCACGGTCCGCACGGTGGGCAGTTGCACCGCGGCGCTGCACCAGTTCAAGCCCGGCGACAAGTTTGCCGTGCGCGGTCCCTATGGCAACGGTTTCCCGATGGAGGAGTATTACGGGAAGAATCTCGTTTTCGTCGCCGGCGGCATCGGCCTGATTCCGTTGCGCTCGTGCATCATTTATGCGCTGGCGCATCGCGAGAAATACAAGAGCATCCAGATTTTCCTTGGCGCCAAGACACCGCGCGACCTGATGTATCGCGACAACTTGCGCGAATGGGAGAAATCCGCCGGCGTCGAGTGCCATCTCACTGTGGATCGCGCCGCTGACGGCTGGACGGGCAACGTTGGCGTCGTCGGCAGCCTTTTCAAGAAACCCGGTGTGCAGGTGGCGGTGGACAACACGGTCGCCTTCGTGTGCGGCCCGCCGATCATGTTCCGGTTCGTCATCAAGGACCTCAAGGCCCTTGGTTTTCAGGACAAGAACATCGTTTCGACGTTGGAACGCTACATGAAGTGCGGCGTCGGCAAGTGCGGCCACTGTTGCATCGGTGTCGCCTACGTCTGTGTGGACGGACCGGTGTTCACCTACGAACAAATCCAGAAACTTGGCGAAGACATCTGATGTCTGATCTCCGCGAACAACTTGAGGCGTGCTTCCGAGGCCGCGTCTGCCTGATGGGCCTCGGCAACACCGATTATGGCGACGACGGCTTTGGCGTGCGCCTGGCGGAAGCTCTCGTTGAGGCGGGTGTGCCGGATGTGGTCATTGCCGGCGCGTCGCCCGACCGTTTCGTTGGGCGCATTGCCGGCGGGGGCTTCGATCACGTGATTTTCCTCGATGCTGTTGAGTTTGACGGTGTGCCCGGCTCGGTGGTCTTTTTGAATGCAAACGAGACATCGGCGCGCTTCCCACAGATCTCTACGCACAAGATTTCACTGGGCCTGCTGGCGAAATGGATCGAGACCAACGGATCGACGCGGGCATGGCTGCTCGGCATTCAACCACAGTCGCTCAAGACAGCGCCGCAATTTACCGCGGTCGTGCAGACGACTTGGGAAGTGTTGAAGGAACTGCTGTGCGATGTGTCGGCTCGCAGCCGCCGCCGTGAGGAGATGGGAGTGTCACCCACCCCACCCGCCTGCCTCGTCGCGTCGGCAAACCCAGTCGCGGAGGTGGCATGATGCTGACTCCCGAAAAAGCTGTCGTTGCTTCGATCCTGCTCTGCATGGCCGGGGCGGGGTTGACGCTGCTGGTGTCGCGGAACAAAACCGTGGCGGGTTGGCTTTCGTTCATCGTGACGGCTGCGACAGCGGGTTTGATCTTCTCTGCCGTGGCGCATGTGCTGACCGTCGGGCCTTCGCCGCACCCGGCGGCGTTTTGGGCGATGCCGAAGTTTGGCTTCGCGCTGCGCATTCATGTGGACGGGTTGACGGCGATATTCCTGATGTTGACCGCGCTGATTGCGGTGCCGGCGGCGTTCTATTCCATCACCTACATGCGGCACTACGAAGACTACAGCGTGGCGCGCTACTACCCGAACCTCCTGCTGTTCCTCGCTGCGATGTATGGGTTGGTGAGCACCACCGACATGATGTGGTTCTTCTTCATCTTCTGGCAGATGATGACGCTGCCGGGCTACGCGCTCATCCGCTTCGAGAACAGGAAACCGGAGAATATCCGCGCGGCGAACAAATACCTCATCATGATGCAGATTGCCTGCGTCGCGACGATGATCGGCGCGGAACTGCTCGCGGTGACGGGCGCATCGGTCAGCGGCAGCGCGGCGTTGAAGTATGACTTTGACACGGTCAGCGCGAACCTGCCTGCGATGCTGGCCACGAGGTCCGGCGTGACCGCGCTGGCGTTTGCGCTGTTCCTGGCCGGTTTCGGCATCAAGATGGGCATGTGGCCGTTCGGACAGGTCTGGTTGCCGGACGCGCACCCCGCCGCGCCGTCGCCCGTGAGCGCGATGCTCTCCGGCGTGATGATCAAGACCGGCGTGTATGGTCTGATGCGTTACTTCCTTTGGCTCGTGCCGCCGGTTGCTGTGGCCGACTACCCGCTCGCGAAATGGGGCTGCGTCGTCGCCGTGCTGGGCACGATCACGCTCTTCACGGGCACGATGCAGGCGTTGAGGCAGGAACAGTCGAAACGGCTGCTTGCGTTTCACAGCATTGGGCAAATCGGTTACATCCTGCTCGGCACCGGCGCATGCATGGCGTTATTGCCGGTCGCCGGCCCGGGTGCCGCGGCACTGGCCGCGATCGGCTTCTTCGGGGCGCTGTTCCATGTGCTGAATCACGGTTTGTTCAAGGGCCTGTTGTTCCTCAACGCCGGCTCGATGTTGCACGCCACGGGCACGCAGGACCTGAACAAGATGGGCGGGTTGATGAAGTTCATGCCACTCACGGCGATCACGGCCATCATCGCGTCGTTCTCGATTTCCGGCGTGCCGCTGTTCAACGGCTTCGTCAGCAAATGGAGCATCTACGTCGCGGCGGTGCAGGGCAGCGGCAGCGCGAAGTATCTCGCCGTCTGCGCCGTCATCGCCATCCTGACCAGCGCGTTGACGCTGGCATCATTCATCAAGTTTTTCGGGGTCAGCTTTCTCTCGCGCACCAGCCAGCTCGTCACCGCGCAGGCGGCGAAACGCGGCCGGCTTGAAGTGGGCTGGATGATGCAGTTGCCGCAGGTGCTGCTCGCCCTGTGCTGCGTGCTGCTCGGTGTCATGCCGGCCATCGCGTTCAACCTGATGCAGTCCGCGATGAACGCCAGCCAACAGCAGGGGTTCGGCGCCCTGTTGGCCGGGGCTGCGCCAATGGCGGCCGGTCCGCTGCGCGGGTTGGAGGAACTGAACTCCACCGCGTTGTTTGTCCCGGTTGTGTTCGCGGTCGTGCTGGGTCTGGCGTTCGTTGTCGCCCGGTTTGTTTCGAGACTCGGCAGTGCGCCGCGCCGCGCCGATGCGCCGTGGTTCTGCGGCTACGCGCATGAAGAGGATTGTCATCGGTATGTCGCACACAATTTTTACGGCGAAATCAAACGTTATTTCCACTGGCTGGGCGGAATGCCGTCGTCTCATCACGGGACGAGCCGGGTTCATTCCGCGTCGCAGCCGCATGCGCACTAATTTGCTATGATCAATGCTGAATTTGCCGTTGCCGCCGCCATGCTGGTTTGTCTCAGCGGGGCGTTGGCGACCTGGACGGGAGCGTGTCGCAAGTCCACCGTGGGGTGGATTGCGTTTGGCACGGTGGTTGTGTCGAGCCTGCTGGTTCTGGCGGGCGTCACCAGCGTGCTGGTGTTTGGTTCGGGCAAGCCGGTCACGTGTCTCGATGTGCCTTCGATCGGTTTTGCGCTTCGATTGCATGTGGATGGCTTGAGCGCGGTGTTTCTCGGTCTCGTCGCGACAGTTGCGATTCCCGCCGCGCTTTACTCCATCGAATACATGCAGCACCACCTCGAGCACGGGACGGGGCGCTATTATCCGGATTTCCTCCTGTTCATCATTGCGATGTACGGCCTCATCAGCACCACCGACATGATGTGGTTCTTCTTCATCTTCTGGCAGATCATGACGTTCACGGGCTACACGCTGATCCGCTTCGATCCGATGAATCCCGGTTGTCTTCGCGCCGCCAACAAGTTCCTGATCATGATGCAGATCGCCTGCGCCGTGAGCATGATTGGTGCGCAGTTGCTCGTCGTCGCGGGTGGACCGTCAACCGGGTCATCGATGTTGAAGTACGATTTTGAAAGCGTGAGCGGCAACATGCCGCAGCTTCTGGTCAACAATCCTGGCACGGTGGCGATGGCCCTGGCGCTGTTTCTCATTGGCTTCGGCATCAAGATGGGCATGTGGCCGTTCGGCCAGGTATGGCTGCCGGATGCGCATCCTGCCGCGCCGTCGCCTGTGAGCGCGATGCTTTCCGGCGTGATGATCAAGACCGGCGTGTACGGGTTGATGCGCTACTTCCTCTGGCTTGTGCCGATCCAGTCGTGCGGGGATTATCCCGTTCACTATTGGGGAATTGTCCTGGTGTTGTTCGGCACGATCACGCTGCTGACCGGCACGGTGCAGGCGCTGAAACAGGATTTGTCGAAACGTCTGCTGGCTTTCTCCACGATCGGGCAGGCAGGTTACATTCTGTTGGGATTGGGGGTCTGCATGACGCTGATCGGTTCGAGGGACAGCACGGTCGCGGCGCTGGGCGTGGCGGCGTTCTATGGCGCGCTGTTTCACACCCTCAACCACGGCATCTTCAAGAGCCTGTTGTTCCTCAATGCCGGTTCCGTGCTTCATGCGACATCCACGCAGGACCTGAACAAGCTGGGCGGCCTGATGCGTTTCATGCCGGTGACGGCGGTCACGGCGCTCATCGCATCGTTCTCGATCGCGGGCGTACCTCTCTTCAGCGGCTTTGCCAGCAAGTGGAGCATCTTCACCGCGGCGATCCAGGGCCACTCGGGGTTCCGGTTGCTGCCGTTGTGCGTGATGGTGGCCATCATCACCAGCGCCGTCACGCTGGCGTTGTTCATGAAGTTTTTCGGCGTGATGTTCCTGACGCGGACCAGCGCACTGGTGGCGGAGAGAGCCCGGAAATACCGCGTGCTGGAGGTGGGCTGGAAAATGCGTGTGCCGCAGATTGCGCTGGCGGCGGTGTGTGTTCTTTTTGGATTACTGCCGGTGCTGCCGATTTCGATCATCCGCCATGCGCTGGAAGGAAGCCGGCATGGATTCGGCGAAGTGCTGGCCAGTGCCGCGCCTCTCACTCCCGGCGGATGGACGGGTCTCGGCGGCCTGAGCCACGAATCCATTTACGTGCCGGTCATACTGGCGCTCGTGCTGGGCGCAATATTCCTCGTGACGCGCCGCGTGGCCAAATTGGGCGGTTCGCAACGCCGCTCGGCGAAGCCCTGGCTGTGCGGTTACGCCAAGGATGCCGACATGCATCGTTATCGCGCCCGCGGCTTTTACGGCGAGGTCAAACGCTACGTGAGCTGGATGGGCGGTGCGTCTCGTCCCCAGCCGGAGCCGGTTCCGGTGTCCGATGACAAGTGAAGAAAGAAGATTTCGCATGGTCGCTCGAGAAAAACTGAATCTGTTGAAGGGAAAGTTTGGCGCCGCGATCCAGCGGGCCGACATGCCCTGCGACGAACGCCTGTTCGTCTTTGTGGAGGCATCGGCGCTGAAGGCCGTCTGCCAGTATCTTTTCCGCGACCTCGACGCCCGTTATGTCATCAGCATCGGCATGGACGATCGGCCATTCTCGGGTCATTTCCTGGTCGCGCACGACTTCGCCTTCGATCGGGAGCACCTCCTTTGCAGCGTGCTCACGCATGTGCCGGCGGACCATCCGAAGGTGGACAGCATTACCGACGTGGTGCCGGCGGCGAACTGGGCCGAGCGGGAAATCCACGACCTGATCGGCATCGAGCCGGTGGGCCACCGCTATCTGAAACGGCTTGTGTTGCCGGACGGTTGGCCCGATGGGGTGCACCCGCTGCGCAAGGATTTCGCGTGGAACCAGGTGCCCGAAGGTTTCGACGACACGAAGGAATTCAAGTTCGATGAGCCGCCGGAAGGCTGCACGGTGGTGCCGTTCGGGCCGTTCCATCCCACGCTGGACGAGCCGGCGCACTTCCGGCTCTACATCGAGGGCGAAATGGTGCGCGGCTGCGAGTATCGCGGTTTCATGGTGCACCGCGGCATCGAGAAACTCGCCGAGTCCGTGCTCACCTACAACGAAGTTCCGATGATGGCCGAACGCATTTGCGGCATCTGCGGTTGCGTGCACAACGTCGCCTACGCGCAAGCCGTCGAGAGCGCCGCGGCCATCAAGCCGCCGCCGCGCGCCGAATACATCCGCACGATCATGCTGGAGATCGAGCGCCTGCACAGCCATCTGCTTTGGGTGGGTCTGGCCTGTCACATTGTCGGCTTTGACACGCTGTTCATGCAGAGCTGGCGCATTCGCGAGCCCATCATGTGGATCGCGGAGAAGATCAGCGGCAATCGCAAGACCTACGCGCTTTGCGTCATCGGCGGCGTGCGTTGGGACATCACGCCGGAAGTGAAGGACGAGCTGCGCGGCGTGCTGGACAAGCTCGAGGCCGAATGGCGGCCGGTGGTTGCCGCCGTCAGCAAGGATAAGAATATCCAGAAACGCACGCGCGGTGTGGGTGTCGCGGACCGCAACCTCGTGAAGAACGCCGGCTTGGTTGGCCCCGTGGCGCGGGCGTCGGGCGCGGACATTGATTGCCGGCGCGATCATCCCTATGCCGCCTACGACCGCCTGGACTTCAAGGTGATCGTCGAAAGTGGCTGCGATGTCTGGTCGCGCGTGCTGGTCCGGGCCAACGAGGTGTTTGAGTCCATCAAGATCATCCGCCAGTGCCTTGAGAAGATGGAAGACGGGCCGCTGCACCTGCCGCTCAAGGACGAACTGCCGGTGGGGCGATTTGGCCTCTCATCGGTGGAAGCGCCACGCGGCGAGAGCCATCATTTTGTCATCACCGGTGAGAACAACCGTCCGCGCCGCTGGCGCGTGCGCGCCCCGACCTACCAGAATCTCCAGGGCATCCCGGCGATGATCAAGGACCAGCAGTTCGCTGACATGACGATCTCGCTCGGCAGCATTGACCCGTGTTTTTCGTGCACGGATCGGTTGGAGACGATCGACCTGCGTTCCGGCGTGGCGAAGGTCTGGACGCAGGAGGAGTTGATCAAGCTGACGCGCGGGAAGAAGGCGTAATCGGATATGCACCGCAACATCATTTGGATGATTTTGATCGGACTGGCGAACGTAGTCATCGTGCTGCTGGTGGCGCCGTTCTTCCAGGGCGTGCTGCGCAAGATCACGGCGCTCATCCAGTCCCGGCAGGGCCCGCCGGTCTGGCAGCCCTATTTCGATTTGCTGAAGTTGCTTGGCAAGGAAGACATTGAATCCGGCGAATCGCCACTCATGCAACGCTTCGCCGTTTACCTGTCGCTGGCGACGGTGCTGACGATCGCCTGCCTCGTGCCGATGGGTTGCGCGGCTCCGATGAATGCCGTGGGTGATGTGATTCTGCTGATTTACCTGCTGACGCTTTGCGGCATCTGCACGCTGCTGGCGGGCTTGGCGGCCGGTTCCACTTACTCGCTCCTGGGCATCAACCGCGAGATGATGGCAATGATCGCGCTGGAGCCATTGTTTGCCATCGCCCTGGTCGTCGGGGCCGTGCACACGCATTCGTTCCGGCTCGACACCGTGCTGAACGGGTCGGTTTACGCGAGCGCTGCGTTTCCGTGGTCGGGCGTGATCATGCTGGCCGTGATGCTGCTGTCGTTCCAGGCGTTCGTGCAACGCGTGCCATTCGACATCTCGGAGGCGGAAACCGAGTTGATGGAAGGCCCGCTCATGGAATACTCCGGGCCGAAGCTGGCGCTTTTCAAATACGCGCAGATGGCCAAGCTCGTCATTTACAGCGCGCTTTTCGTAACGCTGTTTGTGCCGTGGGGCTCGGGCCTGATGTTTCCGCTGGGCTGGCTGGTGTTTTGGGCGAAGGTCGCGGGTCTGGTGCTGTTCGTGACGCTGGTGGCGGCGACGCACGCGCGCTACCGGATTGACCAGGCGATCCGTTATTTTGCGGGCCTGCTGGCGGTGGCGCTGGTGGCGCTGGTGTTGGCGAGCTATGGCTACTGATTGAGGTGAACGCATGTCTGTCTTGAGCAAACTCAAAGAAACGCTGGTCTGCCTGAAGGCGGGGCGCGTGACACTGCCGTATCCGATGCAGACGCGACCGGTTCCGGAGAAATTCCGCGGCCGGCCGGTCTTCGACGTGGCCAAGTGCACCGGCTGCGGCGGCTGCGCCAACAATTGCCCCGCGCGCGAAATCCTCCTCTTCGATCTCTGCCAGGAAATTCGCATCCTCCAGTATCTCGGCCGCCGCTGCACCTACTGCGGTCGCTGCGCGGATGTTTGCCCGGAAAAAGCCATCACGATGAGCCACGAGTTCGAGACCGGCACGAACAGCATCGGCGACATTCAACAACGCATGGAATTGTTCATGGGCACCTGCCAGCGATGCGGCCGATGCTTCAAAGAACCGTCGGCGCTGGAGCAACTGAAACTGAAAGGCTATCGCCTCGATGACGTGGCACACGAACGCTGGGTGTTCCGCTCGAAGTCGTATCTCGACACCGAGCCGGTGGTGGACGACATCAAGATTGAAATGGACTGATTGCCCGCTAAACACGCGAAATGACGCTAAAGGTGAAGAACATGATCGGCAACCTCATCTACAAGGAGGAATGCTACGCCATTCTCGGCGCATGTTTCGCGGTCTACAAGGACAAGGGCTGCGGTTTCCTTGAGTCTGTTTATCAGGAGTGTTTGGAGATCGAGTTCGAACACCTGAAACTGCCCGTCGCGTCGCAGCCGCGGCTTGCATTGAGCTACCGCGGCCGGACTTTACGGCAAGCATTCGTGCCGGACTTCGTTTGTTTCGATAAGATTGTGCTCGAAATCAAAGCCGTCTCGGCGTTGGTGGACGAGCATCGCGCGCAAGTACTGAACTACTTGAACGCGACCGGCTTTCAGCTGGGTCTGCTCGTCAACTTCGGTCACTGCCCAAAGTTGGAGTATCAGCGGATCGTGAACACGGTCAAGCCCGGCGGAGAAGATGTGCCGGACGATAATTCATTTTAATTCTTTGGCGTCTTTTAGCGTGTTTAGCGGGCAAACAAGATTATGTTGAAAAACCTCTGCCAGAAAATGTTCGGCCGGTCGCTGTGGGTCTATCACGCCAACAGCGGCGGCTGCAACGGCTGCGACATCGAGGTGCTGAACGTCCTCACGCCTTACTACGACGTCGAGCGCTTCGGCATCAAGCTGGTCGGCTCTCCGCGCCACGCGGACGTGATGCTTTGCCAGGGTCCTGCGATGCGTTCCACGGCCAAAGCGCTCAGGCGCGCCTACGATGCCATGCCCGCGCCGAAACTTGTTTTCGCCATCGGTTCGTGCGCGTGCGGCGGCGGCATCTGGTATGACACTTATTCCGTGCTCGGCCCTGTCGAGAAGGTCGTGCCGGTGAACTTCTACATCCCCGGCTGCCCGCCGCGGCCCGAGGCCATCATCTACGGCGTGGCCGTTGCAGTCGGTCTTGTGGACAAGAAAACCGCCCCGGTGAAGTTCAAGCAGATCGAGATGCCGATTCCGCGCTATCATCCCAACGACCTCCAGGGCCGGGATGAGCTGGTCGTTTACGAAAAAGTCGAGAAGGTCTGAGCCGTGAGCGTCGAAGAACCTTCTCCAAGCCAGCCCGTCAGTGATCCGGCGATCTGGCCGCTCGATCCGGATGTGGTCTTCCTGAATCATGGCTCGTTTGGCAGTTGCCCGCGGCCCGTGCTCGAATTCCAACAGCAAATCCGCGCGCGGCTGGAGCGGCAGCCGGTGCAGTTCTTCGTGCGCGACTTGGAAGGGCTGTTGGACACGGCGCGGGCGGCGCTGGCGGAGTTTGTGGGGGCGGATGTGGACGACCTGGTTTTTGTGCCCAACGCCACCACCGGTGTCAATTCGGTGCTGCGCTCGTTGCGGTTTGAGCGCGGCGACGAGCTGATGGTGACGGATCACGAATACAACGCCTGCCGCAACGCGCTGGATTTCGCGGCGGCGCAGTGGGGCGCGCGCGTGACAGTCGTCGCGGTTCCGTTTCCGCTGGCGTCGGCGGACGACATCGTGGCGGCGGTGATGGAGCGTGTGACGCCGCGGACGCGGCTAGCGCTACTCGATCACGTCACCAGCCAGACCGGTTTGGTGATGCCGATCCGGCGGCTGGTGGAGAAGCTTGCGGAGCGCGGGGTCGAGACGCTCGTGGACGGCGCGCACGCGCCGGGCATGATGCCGCTGCGTTTGCGGGAGATCGGCGCGGCCTACTACACCGGCAACTGCCACAAGTGGATTTGTGCGCCCAAGGGCGCGGGTTTTCTCGTCGTGTGCCGCGACCGGCAGGCTCTCATCCGGCCGCTGTCCATCAGCCACGGCGCGAATTCGACGCGGACCGATCGGTCGCGGTTCCAGATTGAGTTTGGCTGGACGGGCACGTGCGATCCGTCGGCGTGGCTGAGCGTGCCGGAATCGCTGCGATGGGTCGGCTCGGTCCTGCCCGGCGGCTGGCCGGAAGTGATGCGGCGCAATCGCGCGCTGGCGTTGGCGGGAAGGAAAGTCCTCTGCGACTCGCTTGGCATTGCGCTGCCGTGCCCGGAGGAACTCATCGGTTCGCTGGCATCGGTGCCGATCGCGGATGCCGCCGACGATGGCGCCCCGGCGTCACCGCTCTACGCCGATCCGCTTCAGGACAAGCTCCGTCTCCGGCATCGCATCGAAGTTCCGATCATCCCGTGGCCCGCGCCACCGAAGCGGTTGCTGCGCATCTCCGCGCAGCTTTACAACTCGTTGCCTCAATACCGGCTTCTCGCGGAGGCATTGAAGTCGGAGATGGAGGAACTGGCCCGCTAAACACGCGAAACACGCGGAAGGTTTTTCTTTGGCGTGTTTCGTGGGCAATCTCTGCGTGTCTATTCCCGCATCGCGTCGGGATCCAGCCCCATGTTCCTGCACCAGTCCCGATAGGCGAACGGCGAGATTTCCGACGGCTTGACCTCACTGCGGCCGCCCCAATAAACGGCGGTGAGCGTCACCGGGATGCCGCATTGCTTCAGGTGCGCGTCGATGGCGGCTTTGTGGGCGAGGACGGTCTCCTTGTCGGGCGCATGGGCGACGGCCATGATGTTGACGTTGCCAAAGTCAGGGCCGGCGTCGCGCCAGTAGGCGTGCGTGAGCGCGTGAAAGCGGCCCACTTCCGCGCCGGCTTGCAGTTCACGGCCGGCTGGCACGGCCCAGTGGAACAGGCCGTTGAAGCCGGTCACCTTCTCGCCGCTGGCGAGCGGCTTGACGTGTTCGAGGAATGTCGAGAAGCGGCCGATAAGATTGCGGCGGCTGAAGTCTTCGGCGATCTCGCAAAACTTCTCCGGCGGCACACCGGCTTCGCGGGCGCGCGCCTCCCAAAGATTGCGGCAGAGTTCCTCCGGTGTGAACTCGCGTTTGAGGGCGATGAGCACGCGCCACTCCGGTTCCGTCAGTTGCACTACGTCGAACTCGACAGGCTCGGCGGGCGCGTCGCTTTTGCTGCCGGGCTTGATGCCGCGCCGCCGCATGTGGCCGACGCCGAGTGAAAACATTCTCTTCGCTGGCATGAGCCGGAACGCTGTCGCGCCGATTTGCCGCATCAGGAACTCGCAATGTTTCTGGACCGAGTAACCCTGCGGCACCTTCAACGTCGTCCAGAGCCTGTAATCGGAGCCGGGCACTGTTACGTCGGTGGAGCGAATGACGATGTGGCCGGAGAATGGGTCCTTGTGCAGCAGAAGCTCGAACGCGGCGTCGAGCTTCTCCGCCGGCACTTTCCACGCCACGAGCGCACCGGGAGCGAGGTTGTTGGCCAGCAGCGTCTGCCTCACGCGCCGGATGACGCCTGCGGCGAGCATGGCACGGATGCGCTCGATGACCACGGCGGCGTCCACGCCGGAAAGGCGGCTGATCTCGCCAAACGGGTCTCGTTGAAACCCGCCGACCTTGTCTTCCGAAACCTCCAGAATCCGGTGGTTGACCGGATCGCTGATGGCTATGGGCGCAGGCGTCTGAGTCATAAGCGCGTAATCTAACACATCGTGCAAGCGGTGCCCGGCGAAACTTCGTCTTGGAATTTCGCGCGGTATTCGCGACTATACTTCCATGTTCGTCACTGGAGCAACAATCACCATGAGAAACAGTTTCATTCTCCTCTGCGTCGCTTCCTGCGTCGCGCTCGCGGTCGCCGCCGAGCCGGTTGTGTTGGAGAACCGCGCGCTCCGCGTTGAGATCGAGCCCGACAGCGGACGGATCAGTGTTCGCGAGAATACCAGCGACCGGGTCTGGGAACAACCCGCCCCGGAAAAGGCCACTCCACGGAGTGAGCCGGTATATCGAGTGCTGAAGCAGACCAAAACCTCCATCGAAGCCACGCGCGCCTTTGAGGCCGGCAAAGACAAGCGCACGACGCTGCGGCTGCGTTTCTCCCTGCCGGGCGCGAACGCGTCCGACCTGCGCATTGAAGCGAGCGTGGAGGATTCGTCGAAGCCATACAGTTCCACGCGTTTCATCGAGCCGTTCGTGCTCGACGTACCGCATGGTGTGCTGGTGGTAGCCGACTACAGCAACGGCCATCTCTATCCCCTTGATCTGCAACCATTTCCGCGCGGCAGTTTCGGCGGCGACCGGCTCGACATGCCGTGGGTCGGGCTGTGCGATCTCGATTCGGGAGCCGGTTGCCTGATGCTGGTCGAAACGAGCGACGACTGCGAGGTGAGGATGCAGAAGGTCACCGGCAAAGGCGGCCGTTCTCTGGTCGCTCCGCAGGTGACGTGGCGTCCGCAAAAAGAGGCGTTTGGTTACACGCGCAGCCTGCTTTTCCATTTCTCGACCAAGGGCGGCTACGTCGCGCTCTGCAAACGCTATCGCGCTTACGCGAAGGAGCACGGCCTCATCGTGCCGTTCACGGAGAAGCTGAAGAAGAACCCGAACCTGAAACGGCTGTTCGGCGCGCCGGACGTGTGGGGTGACGCGACGCTGGCGTTCGCGCGTGAGGCGAAGGCCGCGGGCGTCGAGAAGATGCTCATCCACGGCAAGCCCGCCAAGCCTGCCGACATGCGCGCCGTGAACGATCTCGGCTATCTCACGAGCGAATACGACAACTACACGGACATCCTCCAGGCGAAGGAAGGCAAGGTTGATTCCAACCACGCCATGTTGCCCGACGACGCTGTGTTGAAGAGCGACCAGCAGCGCATGACGGCATGGCTGACTTGGGACAAGAAAACGCAATACATGAAACGCTGCCCAACGCTTTGGGTGGCTGCGGCAAAAGCGACCGCCGACAAGGTGCTCGCCGAATGGCCGTTCATCGGGCGGTTCATCGACGTGACGACGGCTGAAGCCATGTATGAATGCTACGATCCGAAGCATCCGATGACGCGCACGCAGAAACGCGAGTGCGGACCGGCGCTGCACCGCGTATTTCGCGACCGTAAGCTGGTGATGGGCGGCGAGCACGGCATCTGGTGGTGCGTGCCGTGGGTGGATTACATCGAGGGCATGCAGAGCGGCGGCTACGCCTCGTGGCCGGCCGGCCATCTGCTTCATCCGAAGACGAAGGACCAGGAATTCGAAGGCGCATGGGGCAAGTTGAAGACCAAGTGGGCCGACTACGCGAAATGGGGCATCGGTCACGAGTATCGCGCGCCGTTGTGGGAACTGGTCTTCCACGACTGCATCGTCTCGACATGGTACTGGGGTGACGCGAGCGACTTCCTGCTCGACGCTGCGCCGGAGATCACGCCGAAGAAAGACGCCTTCAACATTCTCTACGGCACCATCCCGCTGCTTTGGGCCAACAAGGAGGGGGGGTGGCACAAGGACCGCGCCGTGTTCCTGCGCACCTATCGCAACACCTGCAAGCTTCACGAGACGCTGGCGACGGCGGAACTCGTGTCGCACGAATTCGTCACCGCCGATCACGCCGTGCAGCGCACGCGCTTCAGCGACGGAACGGTCTGCGTCGTCAACTTTGGTGAGAAACCGTATCGCGCGACCCTTGGAGGCAAGGCATGTGAGATGCCGCAGAACGGCTGGATTGTGACGGGGCCGAAGGTGCAGCAATCGTTGGTGTTGGAAAACGGCAAGCCTGTGACCACCATCCGCGCGCCGGGCTATGCCTTCAGCGACCGCGACGGCGTGCCTGTGACGCAGATTGCCGAGTCGGAAGGCCGGCTGCGCGTGACTGTCGGCGCGGCGACGTCGCGTGTGACGCTGCGGCCGTCGGACGCGGACCGCGCAAGCAAAGCCACGACCGGCGTGCTCTACCGGTGCGACGCCGAGGGGCAACCGCTCGACGTGATGGAATTTCGCGCGGGCGCGGCGGGCCAGATCGAGTTTGGGCCTGTGGCCGCGCCGGCCTCGTTCTTGTTGCTGAGAGGCAGGGGCATGCAGCAGCCAGACCTCCGGGTGAGTGATATGCAGATCGAGCCGGCGGTGCCGAAACAAGGCAGCAAGATGCGCATCTCGGCCGCAATCTCCAACTACGGCGGTGTCGCGGCGAGCGGCGCGGCGGTGGATTTCTGCATGGATGGCCGCGCCACGAGCCGCGCGCTGATCAATCTCAAGCCCCGCGCCGGCACGCGAGTGGTCGCGGAAATGGACACAGCGGCGGTCGACGGCGCTCGTGTATTGTCAGTGACGGCCAACTCGTCCGGCAAGGTGAAGGAATTATCGACGTTGAACAACCACGCCGAGCAGACGGTGCAGGTGGTTGCTGATTGGTCGCGCTGGACTCATCGGAAGCTGCTGCGCGTTTCAGCCGCCGGCGTTGCGCGCGAGGATGAAGCGGTGGTTGTGCCATTTGCACTGCCTGCCGAGGGCGATCCAAAATCCGTGCGCGTGGCGGAAGCGGGCACCGACGGCAAGCCGGCGAAAGCTGTGCCGGCGCAACTGGACGGCGGCAAACTCTGCTTCATCATGCCTGGCAGCCTGGCGGCCGACGCGACCCGCAAGTTTGTGGTGCTTTGGCGCGACAAGTCTGCGCTTCCCGCGTCACTGGCTCCCGGCGGCTCATTCTGGCGCGCGGCGCAGCAGGTGGTGGTCACGCCCGGCTACGAAGCGCGATTTGAGAACGGCACGTTGACGTTTCTCGCGGCGCGCAAGGAAGGAATCACTGGCAAGAGCTTCCTGAAGAACCTGATTCTGTCGTCCCGCGAGACCGGTTGGAGCAGCGAAGAGGGAACGGTGGAGAAATTCGATGTGGAGCACAGCGGCCCGGTGCGCACCGTCGTGCGTGTCCGCAAGGCGCTGAAGGACGGCGTGGTTTACGAGAAGCGGTACACGTTCTACCCGCAGCGGTTTGATGTGGAGATCACTGTCAATAAACCCGCCGGCAATCTCTACTCGCGCGCCCACTATCTCGACCGTTGCGCCTTCGCCGATGACAGGGGCAACACGGCGGTCGTGGATGGTCATGGCGACGCCGAAAATGTTTACGGCCGCAACGCGAAGCCGAAGTGGTATGCAGTCTTCACGCCGGATTGGGCGCACTCATGCGTGGCGCTGACGCCCGTCGATAGCCTGGCCTATTGGGACACGGGCGGCAATTGGGGCAGCATCGGGTTTCACACCGGCGCCAAGCAGGCGAACGGCATCCGGATGAGCTACGTGATTCATCCGGGCGCTAAGGACGCGGGCTTTGCCGGGATGGATTGCCGGAGGCTCGCTACGCCGGCGACGGTGGCTTGGGAGTGAACCGATCCGTTGGAGCCGGGCGCGTGTGCCGCGGTTACTCGACCTGTTTGTCCGTCCAGAAATCGAAGGTCTCGCCGTAGTCGTTGATCAGCTGCGATGTTGTCGGGCCAAAGAGCAGACAGACATAACGCCCCTCGTATCTCCAGGACCAGCGACACCAGGTCTTGGCTCTCAACATCCACTTCTCGCCGTTTGACCGCTGGACCAGCACCTTCTCTCCATTGAAGTTCTTGAGCAACAAGGCGCGCTCGAAGTTGGCGACTCTCCTGCCAGGCGTGGCCAGCAATGAGTCGCCCTGTTGCGGGGAGGTATTGGCCCGCCTCGAGGCGAGCACGATGCTCAGCAGCCAGTTATCCAGGGCTTCCAGCTCGGCAGGCGAAAGCTTGTCCAAGCCGGTCGCCTTGAAAGTCTCCTCGTTCATCGAGGACTTGATAAAAGTCTGCCCCTCGGTCGCGGGCTGGCTCGGTGCCGTTGCCTGTCCAGCGCCGGTCGTGACCGGTGGCGCGGGCGGTGGCGCGGGCACGGGCGCCGGTTTCGGCGCTGGTGCAGGGCTCGGAAGATCCGTCATTATCGCAGGCATCCGAACCGTGAGGCCCTGATAGATCACTTCCACGCGATCACCGTCCACCTTGACGAGCTGTACCGTTGCGCCTTTCGGCACCTTTGCCATGCGCAACTGCCCGTTATTGGCCATGGCAGGCAGTTCGACCGACCGGATCATCGTGACAAACGGCGGCGTTTGGCTCTGGGTCGCGCTTGCTGCCTTCTGTACTTCCTCCGCAAACGCCCCCTGCCACGCAGCGACCAGAAGCATCAACACCCATATCCGATTGGCGCTCACGATTCGCATTTTCCGCCGGCTTGTTCGTCAATCACGCGCTCAACGGTTTCGTGAAGCTGCTTCTCGCCGCCTGCCATTGAAACCGTCCACCGTCCACAAGGACAAGACCCTCCCGCACTTTGCGCCAAGCGTCAAGTGCCCGTATCGGCTTCTGCCGGCGTCAGGGGGCCGCGGTCGCGTTTGTGCAAAATCCTTCGCCGGCAAAATCCGCAAGACGGACAATGCAATACGGAGTATCTTCCCCCCACTCGAAACAACCACGTCGTCCGCAAAACCGTGAAGTCCAGCGCCATGAGAACAACGCCTTTCTTCCGAACAAGACTCCTGCTCGCCATCGCTGCGTGCATCGTCGCGCTCGCCTGCCGGACGGACGCGGCCGACCCGATTCGCGTGCTGATCCTCAGCGGTCAGAACAACCATAACTGGAAGGAAACGACGCCGAAGTTGAAGGAAATCCTCTCTGCCAGCGGGCGTTTCACCGTAGACGTGACCGATCACCCGGAGCAATGTGACGCCGCCGCCTTCGCACGCTACGACGTGTTGCTGAGCAACTGGAACGCGTGGGGCAAGGTTGCCGTCACCAACTGGCCGGCTGCAACGCGCACGGCGTATCTCGATTTCATCCGCGGCGGCAAGGGCCTTGTCGTGATCCACGCTGGCAACTCGACATTCTACGATTGGCCGGAATACCAGCAGGCCGGTTGCGCATCGTGGAAACTCGGCCAGACCGGCCACGGCAAACCGCACGAATTCACGGTCAAAGCCACCGACACCGCGCATCCGATTACGCGCGGTTTGGCGCCGTTCAAGACCACCGACGAACTCTGGATGCGTCCCGGTGTGCAATCCACGGCGAAGGTGCTGGCCACCGGCGACGGTCAGCCTGTCGTGTTGGTCACGGAGTTTGGCAAAGGCCGCGGTTTCACGCTGATGCTGGGCCACAACGGCGTGTTCATGGCCACGCCCGGTTTCCAGACGCTGTTGTTGCGCGGCACGGAGTGGGCCGCCACTGGCAACGTCACATTGGCTGCGACGGCCACCGTGGGGAAGCCGGCGGACTCGGACACAGTGCTGAAGGAATTGGCCGCATATCGTTTCGGGGACAATCGCCAGCCGGTCCTCAATCTGGAGCAACTTGCTGCCGCCGCGTCCACCGATCCGGCTGCGAAGAAACAACTCGCCGCGAAACTCACCGCCATGCTCGCATCTGGGGCGACCGTCGAGGCGAAACAGGCCGCGTGCTGGCAGCTTTCCATCGTAGGTTCCGCGGCGGAGGTGCCCGTGCTCGCAAAGTGGATTGCTGACAAAGACCTCGGCTATCAGGCGCGGCTCGCGCTGGAGCGGATTCCCGGCGACGAATCGCTGGCGGCCATGCGCGCGGCATTGGCGGGCGTATCCGGCGAAGCGCGCATGGGCCTGATCAATTCGCTCGCCGCCCGCCGTGATGCGAAATCCGTCGCCGGCATTGCGAAACTACTGGCTGACGTCGACGCTGCGACGGCAGGCGCGGCCATCGAGGCGCTCGGCAAAATTCGCGGCACGGAAGCGGCCGGCGCCCTGATGGCGGCGGACGGGAAAGTGCCGGCGACATTGAAGCCGCGGTTGGGCGTCGCGCTGCTGCAGTGTGCGAAGGCGCTGATGGCTGCGGGCCGCGCGAAGGACGCCGCGCCGATTTTGGAGAAGCTCTGCCGCGCGAATCAACCACCGTTCATTCGCATCGAGGCGTTTCCGGCGTGGGCTGGCACGCTTGGAGAGAGGGGCGAGGAAATGATCCTGTCGGCGCTGGCCAGCGGCGACCGGACGAAACAGACAGCGGCGATCCGCGCGCTGCGCACCACGCGCAGCCCGGCGTTGGTGATGGGCGCCGTCGAGCGCATGAAGAAGCTCCCCGCTGATTTGCAGGTGCAGGTGATCGTGCTGTTGAGCGAACGCGGAGATACCGCCGCGCTGCCCGTAATCGCGGACGCTGTGGAAAGCGAAGAACCGTCGGTTCGCGAAGCCGCGCTGGTGGCCTTTGGCTTGGTGGGCAACGATGCCATTGTTTCCTTCCTGGCAAAGCAGGCTGAAACCGCCACCGACGACGAGAAAAAAATCATCGTTGCGTCGCTCGCCCGGTTGCGCGGTGGCGGCGTGGAGCAGGCCATGATCGCGGAGTTGAAACAGGCGACTCCGGCGGTGCAGTGCGAACTGGTTCGCGCGTTGGTGGCTCGGAACGCAAAGTCTGCGCTGCCGGCGCTGATCGAGGCCAGCCGCGGCAAGAACGACGAGGTGCGCAAGGAGGCGATTGCCGCGCTCGGCAAGCTGGGCGACAAGACAACGTGCCCGGCGCTGCTGGCGATTGTGGAACACAGCCAGGCGGCGGAGTCCGCGCTGGTGGCAATCTGCCGGCGCGAGGCGACGCTGGAGCCGGTGCTCGCGGCGTTCGGCACAGCGTCGGCGGCGAAGAAGACAGCGCTGCTGAGCGTGCTGAGCGGCGTCGGAGGCCAACAGGCGCTGGAAGCGGTGCGCGGCGCGATGAAAACCGACGACCCCTCACAGCGGCTTGCAGCCGTGCGCGCGCTGGCGGAGTGGTCCGATGCCGCGCCACTGGAGGAGCTGGCTGCGTTCGCGGCGACGACCGACGACGCGAAATGCAAGGCGTTCGCCCTGCGCGGCGTCGCGAAGCTTGCCCCGCTGGCGAAGGACCGCCCGCCGGCAGACGTGGTCAAACTGATATCGCGCGCAATGGCGGCCGGCGGCGGCGTTGGCGAGCGGCGGGCGTTGCTCGGCGCGCTGGGGAATTTCCGCGGCGCGCAGGCGCTGAAGGCGGCGGAGGCGTGCTTGAAAGATCCCGATCTGGCTGCTGAAGCGAAAGCCGCGGTTCAACAGATCAAGGCCGGCGGCAAGGCGAAGAGCGCTCGCAGCGGCGGACCGGCGTTCAGCGAAGACATCGTGAAGCTCTTCGACACGCTGGACAATCTTGCGCGCGGCGGCAAGGCGACGAATCTCGACAGCCTGTCGCCAGACGGCCAGGGCCAGCCGCCGTTCGCGGCGATTGACGGCAATCCGTCCAGCTATTGGGACGAGACTGACCAGCAGAAGCTCTATCACTTGCGGGTCCAGATTCGGGAACGCGCGACAGTGTCCACGCTTCGCATCCTCGGCTTTGGCCACCACAATTACGCGCCGAAGGATTTCGAGGTGATTTGCGACGGCAAGGTCGTGAAGAAAATCGAGGGTGCGGAATACAAGAACAACCTGCTGACGCTGGCGCTGCCTCCAACAGAGTGTTCGGTGGTCGAATTGAAGATCACCGGTTACTACGGCCGCAGCCCGGCGATTCGAGAGTTGGGAATTTTCGGCAGCGCCGTCAAGACGAAGTAACGCCGCAACATTGGAGAACCATGAACAGGAAAAACATCTCGCGACGAACCTTTCTGAAGCGTGCGTCTGCCGCGGGCGCGTCGCTGGCGTTTCCGAACTTCATCCCGGCGCGGTTGCTGGGCGCCAACGCCCCGAGCAAACGCGTCAACGTCGGGCACATCGGCGTCGGTGGCCAGGGCACCGGCCTGCTTAACGGCTTCCTCGGTTGCACGCAGGGACAGAGCGTCGCCACGTGCGACCCGATCAAGGACCGCCGCGAGGCGGCCGCCCGGCGGGTCGAGCAGCGTTACGCCGCCGACCGCGACCGCAGCACCTATAAAGGCTGCCGCACCTACAATGATTTCCGCGAGTTGCTCCAGTGCGACGACATTGACGCCGTCGTCGTCGCCACGCCTGATCACTGGCACGTGCCGGCCGCCATTGCCGCGGTGCGCGCGGGCAAGGACGTTTATGTGGAGAAACCGCTCGGCATCAGCATGGAGCACGACAAGGCGATGCGCGAAACGGTCCACCTTCACGGCGCGGTGTTCCAATATGGGACGCAGCAGCGCTCGTTCAGCCAGCATTGCGGCTTTGTATGTGAACTGGTTCGCAACGGTTACCTTGGCGACATCAAGGCCGTCCACGTCGTTGCCCCCAACGGCGCGCGCGGCGGCGTTGCCAAACCGGAGCCGGTGGCGGAGGGTGTTGACTACGGCCTGTGGCTCGGCCCCGCGCCGGTGACGCCGTTTTGCCATGACCGTTGCCTGGGCGCCGGCAGCACCAAGGGGGTCTATCACATTTACGATTACGCCATCGGCTTCATCGCTGGCTGGGGCGCGCATCCGCTGGACATTGCGCATTGGGGCTACCCGCACATCCCCGTGGAATACGAGGGCACCGGTGTGATTCCGACTGAAGGACTCTTCGACACCGTCGTGGATTGGGATGTGCGCGGCCGTTACGCCAGCGGTGCGGAGTTCACGCTCAAGCCCGGCTCCGACCTGACGACGTTCGTCGGCACGAAAGGATGGATCGCCGTCGGCCGCGGCCGCCAGACGCTGGCCGCCGAGCCGGCTTCGCTGCTGGACGTGAAGATCAAGCCCGACGAAATCCACCTGCTTCAGGAGAACAACCACTACGGCGACTTCCTCAACTGCGTCCTGACCCGCCGCACGCCGGCCAGCAACATCGATTCCGCCGTGCAGTCCGACTTCATCAGCCATCTCGGTGACATCTGCATTCGCACCGGCCGCAGGATCAAGTGGGACCCGAAGAAGGAAACCATCGTTGGTGACGAATCCGCCTCCCGCATGATGCGCCGCGCCATGCGCCCGCCGTGGACGCTGTGACGCCCGGGTTTCCGCGACGGCGACGCGAGCAGAATCGGGAGGAAATTCCCATTGCCGGGCCGGAGGACCGGCGTATACTCGCGCCAGCGACCGCAGTCGCTGTTCGAGCCTGATGAACGCAGGCAGCCGAAACACTCACGACGTAAATGCGCTTTGAGGAACAGGTCGCGCGCATCAAGGAGTCTGTCAGTCATCTTCTGGAAAGAAATCATGAGAAATACTATCTCTGTCGCGGCCGCCCTGTGGATTACGACAACAACCTTCGTTGCCGGACAAACCTCGCCCCAAATTAAAGTGGGGATCATCGGTCTCGACGCCCACGGCGTTCCGTGGACGAAAATCATCCAGAGCGCGAAACCCGGCACGCCGATCAGCGCGCTGAAGGTCGTCGCGGCTTATCCGGCCTACAGTGCCGACATTCCGTTCAGCAACACCAACATCCAGAAAAACATCGAGATCGTGCGCGGGCTGGGCGTAGAAATTGTGGACTCGGTGGATGCGCTGGTGGCGAAGAGCGATGCGGTGATCATTGCCAGCATTGACGGACGGCCGCACATCAAGCAGGTGAAACCCGTGTTCGCGGCGCGCAAACCGGTGGTCGTGGACAAACCGGTGGCGTCGTCGCTACAGGATGTCGTGGCGATTTTTCGAGAGGCCCGGCGCACGAGGACGCCGTTGTTTTCCAGTTCATCGCTGCGCTACAGTCCCGGCATTGCCGGCATGAGCAAGGATCCCAAGATCGGCAAGGTGTTGGGCTGTGACGCCTACAGCAACAACGTCTCGATTCTTCCCGATCATCCCGATCTGTTCTATTACGGAATCCATGGCACCGAGATGCTGTTCACGATCATGGGACCGGGGTGCAAGAGCGTCTCGCGGGTTCATGGCGAAACGGCGGACATCGTGACCGGCGTATGGAACGACGGGCGCGTCGGAACGCTCCGGGGCATTCTACAGGGCCGCACCGGATTTGGCGCCATGGTGTTTGGCGACAAGGGAGTCGGACCGGCGGGGAAGTTCGAGGGTTACGAGCCTCTGGTGGTGGAGATTGCGAAGTTCTTCCAGACGCGCAAGCCGCCGGTCCCTGCGGAGCAGACGCTGGAGATTTACGCCTTCATGGAAGCCGCCGACGAAAGCAAGCGGCAGGGAGGCCAGCCGGTTTCGGTCGAGGGGGTTTTGAAGAAAGCCCAGCGTGAAGCGGATCAGCGCGGCTGGTAATTCACGGTCCGCAGCGACCGACGATCACTTATGAGCACAACTGTCTGCTGGTGCGAATCCCGGAGAATCGAGAGGCACTGTCACGTTCACGGGTGGTTGGCGTTGCTCTTCCTGTTGTTCGTGCTGGGCTTTCCGGGAAACGGCATCTGCGCAAACGCCGAGGAAACGGTCGCGGACGTGGTCGTCTATGGAGGCACGTCGGGCGGCGTCGTGGCCGCCGTACAAGTCGCGCGGTTGGGTAAGAGCGTGGTGCTCATTGAACCCGGCAGGCATTTGGGAGGACTGAGTTCGGGAGGTCTGGGAGCGACTGACATCGGGAACAAGAGCGCCATCGGCGGCATGGCGCGCGAGTTCTATCATCGCGTCTGGAAGTATTACCTCCGTCCCGAGGCTTGGAAATATGGGACGCGCGACGAGTACCTGGCTCTCAACAAGGGGCGGGCCGACTGGAATAAGGACCAAACCTGGTGGCTGTTCGAACCGCATGCAGCCGAGGAAGTCTTTCGGGCGATGATTGCGGAGAGCCGTGTCCCTGTCGTGTACGGCGAACGCCTCCTCGGCGCGGGAGGAGTGGAGAAACGCGATTCGCGGGTCATTAGCATCAAGATGGAGTCCGGCAGGAAATTCTCCGCGAAGGTTTTTGTCGATGCCACCTATGAAGGCGATTTGATGGCTCAGGCCGGAATCGCCTACGCCACCGGACGCGAGGCGAACGCCCGCCATGGCGAGACGATCAACGGCGTGCAGCCTCACCGTGAGCACGAGCGCTATTACTATTACCACCAGTTCAGTAAACCGGTCAGCGCCTTCCTTAAACCGGGAGACCCGGCCAGCGGGTTGTTACCGGGCGTGGGCGCGAACGGGGTTGGGGTTGAGGGCAGCGGCGACCACCGGGTGCAAGCCTATTGCTTCCGCACGTGCCTGACGGACCAGCCGGAGAACAAGGCTCCGATCTCCAAACCGGCAGACTACGATCCGCTCCGCTATGAGCTTCTGCTGCGTTACTACGAAGCTGGTTTCGACAAGATTCCCGTGGATCCTCTGGCCCGCATGGGTACGAACGGGCTGTCGCCGCGGGTTTTCCTGCCCAACCGCAAGACGGACAACAACAACATCTACGCCGTCTCGGTGGACTACACGGGCATGAACTACGGTTACCCCGACGGCGGCTATCCCGCGCGAGAGAAGATCATTCGCGATCACGCCTCCTACCAGCAGGGATTGTATTGGACTCTGGCGCACAATCCTCGTGTCCCGGAGAAGCTTCGTCAGGAAATGATGCGCTGGGGATTGGCCAGGGACGAATTCACCGACAACGATCACTGGCCGCATCAGTTATACGTGCGCGAAGCGCGCCGCATGGTCAGCGACTACGTGATGACCGAGCACAACTGCTGGCGCAAGCGAATGGCCGGGGATTCTGTCGGCTTGGCGGCCTACGGCATGGATTCGCACAACGTGCAACGCTACGCCGACGCCCAGGGCAATGTCCGCAACGAAGGCAACGTCCAGACCGAGGGAAACGAAGTGCTGCAACCTTATCCGGTCAGTTATCGCTCGATCGTTCCCCGGGCCAGCGAGTGCACAAATGTCCTGGTTCCCGTCTGTGCTTCAGCTTCCCATGTGGCCTACGGTTCGATCCGGATGGAACCGGTGTTCATGATTTTGGGCCAGTCGGCGGGCGTTGCAGCCGTCGAGGCCTTGGAACGGGCGACGACGGTGCAACAGGTGTCCTATGACCGTTTGCGGGATCGGTTGTTGCAGGCGGGCCAAATCCTCGCCTGGCCGCCGCCAAAATAAAAAGGAGAGCACATGACCACAGGTTCTTCACGTCGTGAATTTCTCAAGCTCGGTTGCCGCGGCATCTTGCTGGTGCCGTTCATTCTTCCGGCGAAAAGTTCCGGCGCGATTTCGCCGAACGAACGCATCACGCTCGCCTGCATCGGCACCGGCCTTCAGGGTGCGCGTGACACGCAGGTGTTTCTTGCCGATCCGCGCGTGCAGGTTGTGGCCTCGTGCGACGTGGACCTGGCGCGCGCCAAAGCCACGGCGGCGATCATCGAGAATCACTATGGCAAACAGGCGGGCTCCGGCCGTTTCAAAGGATGCAGTGTCACGCAGGATTTCCGCGAGCTGATCGCGCGCAAGGATATTGACGCCGTGATGATCGCCACGCCGGACCACACACACGCAATCATTACCGTCGCGGCCGCGCGCAGCGGCAAGGACATCTACTGCGAGAAACCGCTGGCGTATTCAGTGGTAGAGGGCCGCGCCGTCGTCGAGGCGGTGCGGCAACACAGCCGCGTGTTGCAGACCGGCACACAGCGGCGCTCGATTGACACGTTCCGCTACGGCTGCGAACTGGTGCGCAACGGACGCATTGGCAGGCTCCACACCGTGCGCGTCGGGCCGAGCATCGGGCCGGGTCAGGGAATCAGAATCCGCAACGGTTACAGCGGTCACGAGCCGCCGCAGCCGGTGCCGCCGGATTTCAACTACGACCTGTGGCTCGGTCCCGCGCCATGGGTGCCTTATACGGCGGCGCGGTGTCATATCAACTTCCGTTGGATCTTCGACTACGCCGAAGGCAACATCAGCGACAACGGCGTGCATTTCATTGACCTCGCCTCCTGGGGCATGGATACCGATCTGACCGGCCCGGAGCACATCGAAAGCCAGGCAACGTTCTTGAAGGACAGCATCTACGACGTGCCATCGGATTTCACGATCACGTATCGCTACGCCAACGGCGTGCGATTGATTCATTCGACGGCGGAACAATTCGGGCTCAGGTTCGAGGGCAGCGATGGCTGGATTCATCTCAGCGGTTGGGGCATCACGGCCAGTTCAGACAAAATCCTGACCTCGGTGATCGGTCCCGACGAAATCCACCTGCGTTCCGGCGCTCACACTCACCATGCCGATTTCATTGACTGCGTGTTGAGCCGGCGCGAGCCTGCCACGCCTGCGGAGACCGGCCATCGCACGGCCACAGTCTGCCATCTCGGCGCCATCTCGTGCCGGCTCGGCCGGCCCGTGGTATGGGACGCGGCGCGGGAGATTTTCCCGCACGATGACGCCGCGAATCGCATGCTGTCGCGGCCGATGCGCGCGCCGTGGACGTTGTGACGCGCGGTGGTGCGTTGACGGCAACGGACTTTGGGCTTGACCGCGGGCGGCGGCTGGCCTTGCCTATGGACAGACACGGACCTTGCTATGAAAACCATCAGCCGCCGACAGTTTCTCCGAACCTCCACGACCGTCGCCGCCTCCATGATCGTTCCTGCGCGATTGTTCGGAAAGAACGCGCCGTCCAACCGCATCACGATGGGCTGCATCGGCGTGGGCGGCATGGGCATGCGCGACCTGCGCGCTGCCATGGTCAACAACGACGTGCAGATTGTCGCCGCCTGCGACCCGGTCAGCGCCTCCAACGAATACGGCCACTGGTTCAAGGATGGCTGGCAGGGGCCGTGGTTCGGCCGCGACTCCGCGAAGAAGGTCGTCGAACATCACTACGCGCAGCAAACGGGCCGCGACGACTTCAAAGGATGCGCCACCTACATTGATTACCGCGAGCTGCTCGCGCGCGGGGACATCGACGCTGTGACCAACGTCACACCCGACCACTGGCACGCGCCGATCACCATCGCCGCCGCCCGTGCGGGCAAGGACATCTATTGCGAGAAACCGCTGTCGCTGACGCTTGCCGAGGGACGCGCGATGGTCGAGGCCGTGCGCCACCACGGCCGCATCCTGCAGACGGGCACGCATCGGCGCTCGTCGCCGGTGGCGCGGTTCATGTGCGAACTGGTCCGCAACGGCCGCATCGGCAAACTCCGCAAGGCCACGGTCGAGATCGGCACGGCCCCCGGTCGCGAGGGGCCGAAGGAGCCCTGGGAGGAGCAGCCGGTGCCGGCGTGGCTTGATTATGACATGTGGCTCGGCCCCGCGCAGTGGGCGCCCTACCACAAGCTCCGCTGCCTCTACAGCTTCCGCTACATCAACGACTACTCCGGCGGCGAGGTTACCAACACCGGCGCGCACATGCTCGATCTGGTCCAGTGGGCCAGCGGCCACGACACCACCGGCCCGGTGGAGGTCGAGGATATCGGCGGCGCGTTTCATCCCGAGGCGTTTTTCAACATGGCCAACCCGGCGCACTTCCGCTTCCGCTACGCCGACGGCGTCGAAGGCGAACTTCACAGCTGTACGCGCGGCTGGTGCGTGAAGCTCGAAGGCGACAAGGGTTGGATTGCCTTCCAGGATCGGTTGACGGCGTCCGATCCCAAGCTGCTCAGTGAGAAGATCGGCCTGGAGGAAATCCACCTCTACGAGTCCAACGACCACATGCGGAATTTCCTCGATTGCGTCAAGAGCCGCCGCGAACCGGCCGCGCCCGTCGAGGTTGGCCACCGCTCCACCAGCATTTGCCATCTCGGCAACATCGTCATGACGCTCAAGACGAAGCTCGCGTGGGACCCGGTTGCGGAGTGTTTCACCGGCCCCAACGCCGAAGCCGCCAACCGCCTCCGCCACCGCGCCTATCGCGGCTCGTGGACGGTGTGAGGATGGCGAAGCCGCAGGGTCCAGTTGCCATAAAACGACAGCCAGCCTTGCGGAAACAGTCATTTTCTGCGATAGGAGAGGTATGAAGACCGCGAAACACGAGTTCAGCGTCATCGTTGAGCGAGATGAAGATGGCTACTACGTGGCCAGCGTTCCAGAGCTGCCGGGGTGCCATACGCAAGCGCGTTCTCTCGACAAGCTGATGGAACGGATTCGCGAAGCCATTGAATTGTGCATGGAGGTCGAACGCGAAGCTCTGCCGAAGACGGAGTTCATCGGCGTGCAACGCGTCGCCGTCTGACCATGCCACGGCTGCCTCGGCTCCGCGGGCGGGAAGTGATTGCGGCGCTCCAACGCGCTGGCTTCAGCGTCTTGCGCATCAAGGGCAGCCACCATTTCCTCCAACATCCTGACGGCCGTCGGACTGTTGTGCCGGTTCACTCTGGCGAGACGATTGGTCCCGGACTGTTGAAGAAGATTTTCAACGACGCGGAAATGACAGTGGAGGAGTTCGAGCAATGGAAATGAGCCTCCCTGCGGTGTCGGGAACGACACTGGCAATGTTGCTATAACCCTCAAGGCCATGCTCGCGTGGGACCCGGCAGCGGAATGTTTCACCGGCCCCAACGCCGAAGCCGCCAACCGCCTCCGCCACCGCGCTTATCGCGGCTCGTAGGCGGTGTGAGTCATGGTGAAACCGTGGGGTCCAGTGTCATGGGGCGATCCCAAGGACCAAGAACTCACCATGGAGCCTTGGTTCGTCTCCTGACTCCGTCAAATACAGTGGCATCTGTATAACCAAGATGCCCGTGAACCTTGCACCGCATGAATACCGTATTCGTGTTGTTTCCCTGCCAACCGGGGCTGACAATCTCATAACTGGTGTTGTCAGGAGTGAATGCGGCCCAACTCGCTGCCGGCTTTCGTGAATGGTCGCCGGGACAGATCAGCAATCTGGGTGTGTTCATCATTTCTGACATTGAGGGGAAGTTCGACGGGAAATGGCCGCCGTGATCGTACGACCATTGGAATGCCACACAGCCAATGGATGCCATGTAATTGGCGCATTGTGCCGACACCAGCCGTCGCTTGACCGACGGCGCGACGGCCAAGGCTGCGATAATCAAAGCGAGAACAATCATCGCCGGCAGCAGCAGGTTTCGGCTGATCGTCTTCATTTTTCCCTCATTCCTCTCGCGTCTGTCTCTAACCGCTCAGCGCTTGCCGCTTCACTTGCCGGGTGGCGGTTTGCGCGATCGATCTTGTCGGTCATTCTTCCTGATGGTTTTCAACAGCTTGAACATTTGCGGCCACTGCTCGATTGTCCCTGCGAATTGTCCGCTCCAGACTTGGCCGTCCACACTCATGGTGAACAAGACTCGCACAATTTTGCCGTCTGCGCTCTTGTATCGCACCGTCGCATAGCTGCCCTTGCAGTGATCGCCGACAAACGCCTCAATATCATATTGTTCGTCGGTCAACATGTACTCAGCCGACTTCTTTACCTGCTTTATAAAACCATCCGCGAACTTCCGCACCATGGCCGGGAACTCTTCGGGTCGCATGGGAGCTGCAAATTCGTGCATCATCATCCAACCTTTTCCAGAGGCGGCTTCGAGCGTGTAGGACTCAACATCTCCGGTTGGATAATGCTTAAGCGTCCAATCGGCGGACGGTTGAATCGCAAGAGACCCCTCCGCGCCCAGAGCGTGCGGAAAGCAACTGCCCGTCGCCGCCATAGCCAGCAGCAGCAGGTTTCGGAGGACCGTCTTCATTCTGTGTTCAATCCCACCACCAATATAAAAACGGATCAGGGGCGAGTTGCATCAAACCCCAGCAAACAACCAACCCCAGTCCGCACAATGCGAAATACGGAATGAACCGCCGCCATGTCGGGACCAGTAAACACACCACAATGGCGCTTGGCAGAATGAACAAGCAAAACCAGAACAGGCACATGAAGCAAATCATGGTGATTGTTGCGTGCGCCAGTAACAAAGGCGGAAAGCCTTCCTCGCCAATAGAACGCGGCCACGCTCCAAGGCTCTGATACATGTGCACTGCCAGTGAGTAGAACAAACCGAGCATGAGGACGCATGGCAACACCGACACCATGATACCAGCGCGTGATGTTCTCATTCTGTGCTCATTCCTCTCGCATCCTGCTTTGGGACCATCCTCCACCTCTGGCTTTCGGGCCATTCTCCGCCTGCGGCGACGGCATGTAAAGCCAAGGGTGAAACGTTGCAGGCCACGTCTCCGACGTGGTGATTGATCATGATGATCTCGCAGGGTCGGAAAACCGATAAGTCGCGCTCAGAATGTGGGAGAATGTGGGAGGGACCTCAGCGCCCCGACAACGATGTGAAGTCACCGGCTCGACTCCAGGAGGTCGGGGAACTAAGGCCCCTCCCACATTCCGGGTAAATCCAAGAGCGACCGGGGCAGGTTTCGGCTAAACACGACGCGGTCTCCCACACAACGCAGCGCGGCGGGCGGTGGGAGGTATACTTTTAGCGCAACATTTTTCGATTGTGGGCAGTGGGCCGTTCCGATAGGAAACACCACAGCTTGTCTTGCGCGACGGCGCAGCCGGTGCATGTAACGCCACGGAGCCGCCCGCGAGAGGGTTGGTGTATGGAGACAATCATGAATGGCAATAAAGTCTCGCGACGCGGTTTTCTGAAGGGCGCGGCCCTCGCCGGTTCGTCCCTCGCTTTCCCGAACATCGTTCCCTCCATCGTCTTTGGCGCAAACGCGCCCAGCAACCGCATCGTCATGGCCGGTGTCGGACTCGGCGGCATGGGCAGCGGCAACATGAACTCCTTCCTCAGCAAGCAGGAGGTCCAGTTTGTTGCGGTGTGCGACGTGGATGCCGGCCACCTCAAGCGTGCCAAGGAGACGGTGGACAAAAAATACGGCAACAACGACTGCAAGACTTACCACGATTTCCGCGATGTGATCGCGCGCGGCGATATCGACGCCATCAGCATGGCCACACCCGACCATTGGCACGCGCTGGTCGCTGTGGCCGCGCTGCGGGCGGGCATTGATATGTATGGTGAAAAGCCGCTCACGCACGATCTTCGCGAGGGCCGTGTGCTTGCCGACACCTGCAAGAAATTTGGTCGCGTCTGGCAGACGGGAAGCTGGCAGCGGTCGCAGGAGAATTACCATCTTGCGGCCGAGCTGGTCCGCAACGGTCGCATCGGCAGGGTTCACACCGTCGAGGTCGGTTTGCCCGACGGCCGGCCCGGCGAGATCAAGCCTGTCGAACAGGTGCCGGCGGACATGGATTGGGATTTCTGGCTCGGCCCGACGGCATGGCGGCCGTATCAAGGCGTGGCGCATTGGGATTGGCGCTGGGTGCTCGATTGGGGTGGCGGCCAGATGATGGACTGGATCGGCCACCATGCCGACATTGCGCAATGGGGCCTTGGCACGGAGTTGACCGGCCCTGTCGAGATCGTGAGCAACGGTTGTGAGCTGCCGACCGACGGAATCTACGACGCGCCAACAAGTTACAAGTTCACTGCCACGTTCGCCAATGGTGCGAGAATGATCGTCGCCAACGCCTCGCAGCAACCGAAGGGCATGGGTGCGCGTTGGATCGGCGACCGCGGCTGGATTTGGGTGGACCGCAGCGGTTTTGAGGCCGAGCCCAAATCGCTCCTTCGCGACAAGATCGGCGCAAACGAAATCCACCTCTACAAGAGCCGCGATCACCACCAGAACTTCCTCGATTGTGTCCGCACACGCCGCGTGACGATCACGCCGGCGGAAGTGGCGCATCGTTCCGCGAGCATCGGCCACCTCGGCCAGATTGCGATGCTGACCGGACGGAGAATCCAGTTCAACCCTGCTACCGAGGAAATCCTCGACGATCCAGGCGCGTCAGCGATGCTCGGCCGCGCCTATCGCGAGCCATGGGTGCTCTAGTCAGAATTGAGAACATTTTTCAACCTGGAGAATCCCATGTCACTCAAAAGCAAAATCGCAATTACGATAATCCTGCCGGCGCTGCTGGCAGCGGCCTTTGCCGCCGATCCCGCGCCCGGCCTGCCGTCCGGCGTCGACCCTTACGCCGAACTCGGCAAGGTGGATTTCGATTCCAGCCATAGCGCGATCTACGCGATCCAGAACAAGATCATCAAAGCCGACCCCGAACAGCTCAGGGTCATCGAGGCGAAATTGCTGGAGGTTCTGCAAAAACCCGGCACCCCGTTGTTTGCGAAAGAGTTCATCTGCAAGATGTTGCGACAAATCGGTTCCGAGAAATGCGTGCCGGCACTGGCGGCTCTGTTGACGGATGAGAAGCTCTCGCACGTCGCGCGCTATGGTTTGCAGAACTCCGCGTATCCGGCGGCGGGCGACGCGTTGCTCGCCGCGTTGGGCAAGGTCAGCGGCAAGCTCAAGGCCGGCATCATCAGCAGTCTCGGCGAGCGCCGCGAGGCAAGGGTGGTGCCGCAACTGGCCAAACTCATCCTGGATGCCGACCCGCAGATTGCGGGCGCGGCGATCATGGCGCTTGGCCGCATCGGCGGCGCCAAATGTGCGGGCATTCTCGCGGAGGCCAAAGTCGCCGACGAACTCATGTCACGGCGGGCTGATGCGGTTGCCATGAGCACCGACAGATTACTCGAGGAGGAGAAGAACGCGTTCGAGGCGGCGAACTACTATCGCTGGCTGTTCACGATGGTGAACACGCCGGCGGCGCGTATTGCCGGCCTGCGCGGCTTGGTCCGTGCGGAGAAGACGAAGGCGCTGCCGGTGGTGTTTGAAGCATTTGGCGACAGGATGCCTGCTG
>CAZGGF010000114.1:0-2053 GCA_964524715.1 uncultured Verrucomicrobiota bacterium
TACGCCCGCCCTTCGCGGCCGTCGCGTCGGCCTGCCTCCAGTTCGTCGCGTGTTTTCTGATGATTGCCGCCTTGGGCAATTGGTTCTCAATTGTCGCGCCCTACCAAGTCTCAGCCGGTTCGCTCAAACCAACCAAGCTCACGCCACTCATGATCGCGACGATCGTCTTTTCCCAAATGCTGTTTCCTCTATATATCGCGCCGATCTTTGTGCCTGTGGGGCTGGGCGCCTTGTGCACGCACTTTGGCTGGCTGCCCGGCGGGGTGGTGAATCTGGTTTTGTCGCTGCTTCTGGTGGCGGCGTCCGCAGCGGCCTATAGGCTCACGCTCGGACCCTTGGGCCGGCTGCTGGAACAACGCGAGCAACGCATTCTCCAGATCGTAACAAAGGAAGTGGAATAACCCGTTGCAGCGTGATTCGCGCGACCCACCGCGCCCATCACAATTTCACCGGCTCGCCGCGTTTCGCGGCGTCGCGAATCTTGAGCACGACCTCCGTGATGCGAAAGCAATCCGCAGCGGGCACAACGCAAGGTTCCTGACCCTGGATGGAGCGGACGAAATTCAGGAACTGCTTCCCGGGCGGCGGCAGCGGCAGTTCGCGCGGAGGCTCCGTTTCGGTGATCAGCGTGACTTTCTTACCAGCCTCGGAGGACTCGATGACGCCCTTGCTGCCGGCGACACGCAGACGGTCGTCGCCGTGCGTCGGCGCGGTGGCGGGCCGGCAATAATCAAGCCGCACGGCCGCAGAACCGCCATTGGCGAGTTGGAGAGCGATGCTCGCATTGTCCTCCATGTCGCGCACGTCGGGGTGGCCGGTGTTCCCTTGGAAACCCATCGCCGATGTGAACTCGCATCCCGTCGTCCAACGAATCAGGTCGAGCGCGTGAATCCCAATGTAGGGAATGATGCCGCTGAACGTGCTGTGGTTTCGCAGCCATTCGGGTCGGTTGCCGAGCTTGTAGGATTTTTGCATCGCCGCCTGGCAGACCTTGCCAATGGCACCGGCGGCGATTTGTTCGCGGATCACCCTGTAGGCCGGTTCGAAACGCATCGTCAGCAGCATGGAAAGGTAAATGCGTGCCTTGGCGGCGGCACTCTTCAGTCCGGCCAGTTCGTCCAGCGTGAACGCCAGCGGCTTCTCACTGATGACGTGAATGCCGCGCTCGGCACACGCCTTCAGAATCGTCGCGCGCGAACTGTCCACGCCCGCCTCGCACACGATATCCAGCTTTCCATCGTCGAGTGCGGCTCGCCAGTCGGTGTGGAACTTCGTGTCCGCGTCGGCAGTCGGCCACTTCTTCGCCCGGTTGAGCATGGCGCGATCGTCGTCGTCGCACACCATGGCGACGCGGCAACCTGCTTCTTTCAAGGCCGACACGACCGTGCCCTGATGACCTTTGAGGCCGATGAAACCAACGTTCAAAACGCCCCGCTCGGCAGCCGGGGAAGGACGCGCGGCCAGCGATAACGCTCCGACAGCCAGCGGCAGTTGCCCAACGAACGTCCTGCGGGATAAGCGATATTCTCTCATGGATCGTCTGCTCCTTGATTTCAGTTGAAGTAGAGGTTCATGCAGCACTCGCCGTTCAAGCTCGCGACGACGGAGCGCAGCCACGCGCCACACAACAGAAGAACCACACTTTTCATCGGCATGGGATCATGACCGCGAACCCGTTGAACTGGAAGCTTCGATCGCCGCATTCAGGGCTTCACCAGAATAGCAGCTTCGCCGCTACGGAGCATGATCTTGGCCACAGGTTCGCCGAGCGTGCCGTCAACGCGGAGCGGGCGGAGCATGGCGGGCAGTTTGACGGGCGCGGCGGTTTCGTCGCCGTAGCTGCCGCCACCGCGGGGTTTGACGAGCACGAGAGCTTTCGTGAACTCGCGCGCGAAGATGGCGTCAGTATGAATCGCTCCCTCGATCAGTTCGATGTCGTCGAACCACACCGTGCCTGTCGCGCCAAACATGCGGAAGTTGATGCGGCCAGCGCCGTCGTCACCGGTGGTGAACACATGCCGGTATCGTTTCCAACCGGTTGTGCCGACGACCG
>CAZGGF010000115.1:0-2865 GCA_964524715.1 uncultured Verrucomicrobiota bacterium
TGCCAATGAGCGCGATGGCGCGCGGACCGTTGTCAGGCAGCTTGATGCGATTGCGCACGCCCACGAGGAACGAGAGGTCGTTCGGGACATCGGCTGCCACGCGAGACGCGGCGCTGTAGTCAATCTTGGCATTCGGATCGATCGCCGCCGGCATCTTCGCCAGTTTCTCCAGCAGCGCTGGCGCGTCGATCACGCTGACTTCGTGCGTGCCCGCATGCGTAACACAGATTTGTTTGCCGTCGGCGCTCCAAGCCGCGGCCCACGGGTTGGCCGCGCCACTGTCCACGTTATCCAGCAACACCGTGTTGAACAACGCGCACTTGGTGAGATCAATGATGCTCAACGCATTGGTGTTCATCCAGCCGCGCTCAAGCTGCGTCGTCGGCAGGTGAAAACGAGCCAGCACGTGCGTAACACAAGCGTATTTCCCGTCGGGCGACACGCGCACGTCCCGCAGCAAGCCGCTGCCGTTGGGCAGCGCGATATCCTTGATCACCCTGCCACTGCCGGTGTCAATAATGCTGACCACCGCGGCCACCACGTCGGCGTCGGCCCGGCCGGTATGCAAGTGGTTCGCGACCAGCAACAGCTTGCCATCCGGCGTCACCGCGGCAGCCACGGGTTCGCGGGGGACTGCAACACGTTTGACTTCCTTCCGCTGCGCAAGATCAATCGCCGCCACACAGTTGTTAAAGCGATTACAGACGTACAGGGTCTTGCCGTCGGGACTGAGCGCTGGTCCCATCGTTGTATGGCCGGTCGGAATGGTGGCGCTGATCTTGCCTGCGCCGGTGTCCACGATGCACACGCAGCTCGACGGGGCGGCGCAGGTGACAAAAAGCTCCTTGCCGTCCGCAGAGAGCACCAGACCCAGTGGCGAAGCGGGCATCGCAACGGTCTTCGCGACCTTGGCGGAAGCCACATCAAAAAACGCGATTTGGTTGGCAGTAGCGCAAGCGATGAACATCGTCTTGCCGTCGGCAGTCGCCGCCAACGCCGTGGGCGAAAGCCATCCGCCCTTGGATGGTGAACTGGAAGGAGCAGCAGTGGCTGCCAGTGTGCCGATGAAGCAGGTTGATATGAGGATCAAGGCTGCGCTGAGCTTGAGAAGGTTCTGTTTCATAAAGCTATTCTTCGCGTCGTTCATTCCACGGTCGAGCATGGCCCAACTCTCCGATATGCTTCCGCCTATATCGCACACAAATGCGACGCGAGGTCAATCCCACTTTTGGGTATAACCCCATCAATCTGCCTTGGTGATCTGCGGTGCGCGGGGACGCTGGTCGCGCGGGACGTAGTCGGGCCATAGCGGACAGTTGAGATCAATCCAGCATTTCACTGCGTGCATCTCGTCGCGCGTCAGCTTCACGTCGTGGTGGCCGGCGTCGAGCATCTGCCAAAGACGGCTCTTGAGCGTGCCGAAACTCAACGGTTCCGCCTTGGAGTGCCGAAGCCCGTACGTGAAATCGAAATAGTGGACCCAGCCACCGGCGATCAATGTGCGGTAGGACGCCGGCACGCGATCGGGGTCGAGCGTGGCCGTCAGGTTGATTCCGCGCTTGTGATTCGCGTCGTGGCAACGGACGCATTTCGCGTTCCACACCGGTTGCACAACACGCTCGTAAGCAAACGGCACCGCGCCCCACGGCGGCGGCTGCAGCGTGCTCGGCGGACGGCGCGAAGCCAGAGTCAGCTTCACCGGCGCGGCGGTCTGGCGGTGTTCGTGGCAACCGACACAACCGCGCTGCTCGCCCGGCTGCAACTGCACCACGCTCCGCATCCGTTGCAGCTCGTTGAAGTTCTCGTCGAGTGCCTGAAAGTAAAGCACCTTGCCCGCCGGCGCGTAGAAGCTCGCCGAACCGTCCGTCTCCACCGGTACGACGCCGAGTGCCGTCTTTGCGACGTAGCTCGGCCAGCCGAACGGCCCCTTGACCTTGTGAATCGGTGTCGCGTAGAAATCGGCGAACACCGGCCCGTGATCGCGCCGATACTCGCCGCTGGCCAGCCGCTCCAAATCCGCCCGCACTTCCTGGCAGACGAGAATAAACTTCACCTTCCCGCGTGGCACCGCAGGCTCCAAGCCATGGTAAACATCAGCGATCGTAAACTGGCCTTGTTGCGAATCGGCCAGCGTCGGCGCGTTCGGGCCAAGCACCGGCGGCTTTGGCTCCGGACGCAACAGCGTCGGGCACATGCTGCCGATGGCCGGATCGAAGTAAAGCAGCTCGCGGTTTCCATAGCGGTCCACAACGTAAAGCCCGAACCGATCCGCAGGCGCGTGGCTGGCAAGAAAGTAATCGCGCGTCACCGGCACCGGGTCGCGCCAGCATTCCTGCCGCGGCCATTTCATGTTGTAGCGCGGCGTCGTGTCGGGCGTGATGTTCGTGACCGCGTTGGAATCAAAAGGCGCCCTCGCCTTTGCGAGGTCCACCAAACCGAGCGGCCCGTTGTGATCACCGCCGTGCGAGAAGATGGTGCAGAGAATCTCACGTGTGCCGGGCACTTCCCGGCCGTTGATGTAGCAGTTCGGCGTGTTATTGCCGAAGATCAACTCCGGGTGCGTGCCATCGGGTCGCACCGCCCAGAGCGTGTGGCCGAAATCCGCGCCCTTGTCGAGATACTCCGAGCGCGTCCAGAGGATGCGCCCGTCGCGCGCCACCGTCGGCGTCCACTCACTGAGGTTCGCAAATGAGAGTGGCCGGATTTCGCTGCCGTCCATGCGAAAAAGAACGAACGCCTGGGGCCGCCAGCAGAGGAAACGCGCCCGGCATCGCGTGGAGATGAACGCCAATCCGCCGTCGGGCAGAGGACACGGATAATAATCATGGAACGGCCCGTCGGTGAGCTGTCGCGCAGGACCGCCGC
>CAZGGF010000116.1:0-11867 GCA_964524715.1 uncultured Verrucomicrobiota bacterium
ATTCGATCTGGCTCGCGGTGATCGATGGCCGGTGTGGGTGCAGTCGGGAGTGGCCACTGCCAACAAAGACGCACCCCTGATCGTTGAGGGCCTGCCGTTGGTGACAATCAGCGATCTGCTGGCGGTGCCGCTCACGCCGACAAACGCTGTGGTCAGTTGGAGCGTGGACAGCCACGGCGCGGCCATCTCGAACGTGGTCTCGTATTGGAGCGGCGCCAACCCGATCAACACCGTCACGGGCGACTTCAGCGACGGCGTGGTGGTTGCCACGTTGACGAATCTCACTGCCAACACCGTCTACGATTTCTTTGCTCTCTCCGATAGCGGATTGGACGCCAACACAACCGCCGGGACGTTTGCGACACTCTACGGCAACATCGTCAGCAAGGCGTGGGTGCGTATCACCAATACCCCCACTCGCGGCGTGGTGGACACGGCCACCCGCAGCACGACTTTGAGTTGGGGCATCGAGAACAACAGTGGGCAGAACATTCACAACACGGTCGCCTATAGTTGGACGACCGGCGCGGATTCCGGCGAAGGCACGGCCTCGTCCGATACCGCGTTCGGCGAATCCGTTGTCATCGTCACCATTCCCAACCTGATTGCCGGGGCCACGTACACTTTCAGCGCAAGTTCCTTTGTGGTCGGCCATGAGGGGGATGCTGTCTATTCCTCCTCCGTCCCAAACAGCAGCTTTAGCGTCACGACGCAAGAATTGCCGGCGTCCATCATCTCTATTGCCAACGTCGTTACTGAGTTTGCATCCGACACGGCCGCTCTCGTCACGTGGAGCGCAGCAAAGACAAACGCAACGGATTGGGCGTATCACTACGTGGCTTACAGCACCAACAGCGTGATGACTGCCACCAACACGCTTGTGACGGAAGGCTTTGAGTTTGCGGACACGCCAGGCCAAGTAATGGCGATTCTCGGAGGACTGACTCCCGGCGAGGATTACAGCTTCTTTGTCCAATCAGTCATAGACGGTGCGCCAGGCCACTATGTTACCGCTGATAACCAGGGTGCCAACTTCACCTTCACGACAGATGTTTCAGCCGATCCAACCGCCGTTGCCGCGGATAGCACGCCGTTCATCCAGATTACGAACTCCCCGACAAGTTTCGTGTCCGACACGATGGCATTGATCACGTGGGGCGTCAGCAACGCTTTCCCCATTCCCGGCACTCATTACGTGATTTGGAGGAACGCGTCTCCTGCCGCTACGGATCACAATGTGAACAATATGGTGGTCGCATCGGGCCTTGACGACAACCAGGGTAACGCTGCTGTCCTGCTCACTGGACTGACTCCTGGCAGCACCAACTACTACCTTGTCCAGTCATCCGTGGAACTTGGTGGTGCCTGCTTCTCTGACAGTGATAACAATGCCGGCCTCTATTATTCGTTCGTGACCACTGCGGGCGATTCCAGCAGCAGTAACGCTTCTGGCACCGGTGGCAGTGGCAGTGGAACGGGTACGGACGGCTCAGCCTCAGGTTCAGGTTCAGGTTCCAGCGACGGGTCCTCATCTGGTACTGGCTCCGGAGACGGATCTGGAACCAGCAGCAGCGGATCGGGTAACGGTAGTTCTACGAGTGAAACGAATAGTTCTGGAGACGCCAGCGGTTCGTCAGCAGATTCCAGCTCCCAGACCGTCAGTCTAACAATATTGTTCGGGTTTAGCATATACGCCTACACCGATGTGGCGACCAGTGCCGGGGCCAAGTTGACATTGAGTGGACCGGGGATGGAACCTTCCACCAGGGAACTGAATGTTGTGTTCGAAGATTATTCGACAACGTATACTGACGAGGAAACAGGCGAAACGATAACTAATCCCGACTGGCGGGCTATTGTGCATACCTCCGCCATGTGGAACGCCGACCTCATTCCAGGCGAGAAATATACATTGAAATGTGAATGGCTGCAAAAGCCTTCGTTTGCGAATTCGATCGATTGCAGTGTGTGCGCCGGTGTTAATCTGTCTAGTACTAATTTCCTTTGGCCTCCTTCAGGTATAGGGAAGAGTTTTGGCATGGACAGGATCTACATTGACGGCATGGAGATGACCGATTCGGACGACATGGATGGAACAAGTAATATCTGGACCATTACAGCCCCCAAAGTGGAAATCGCCGTGGATGCCAACCGCGACGGTCAGATAAAGTTCGATGGCACAGACAATACTTCGGCAAACAACCCTTTCCGATTTTGGATCGACAATGACTACGACAGTACTGTTATTGGGTTGGATGATTTCATGAATTATGTTGCCAGCGAAGGCGAGTTCGTGGACGAAGTCGTGAGCGCGGTTCCCGGAATTCATCCAGATTTCAAGTATGGTAAACTCTTCAGCAAACGCCAACTCGAAGATCTGTTCAAGGTCGTGGTTTCCATCAAAGGGATTGATGGCCCTATCGACGACCAAGGCGTATCGGCGGAGTTTTACATGCAATCGCTTGATCAAAGCAAGGACCCGCCTGGAGTCTTAATCTACGTTTCCAGCGATCGCAACAGTGTCACCGATTGCCTGTCTAGTGATATAATTGCGAGCACACAGGTGGATGGCACATATCCCCTTGGTGATGGCAATGCCAGGTATGGAACGACTATCGGCGGGTCGCTCATCTCGGGAGGGGGGCGGTATTGTTTGGCGCAAATCAATGATTTAGGCGTTTGGTCTGGAGGGCGGGAAATCATGAATGCCATGCCTCACAGCGATTCGACATGGCATTTCTTGGTAAACGGTTGCGCGGCAGGGCGTGGGAAACTCGGGTTTAGAATATATACTCCTTACAGTGCTACGGAAGCCTCCTTGTATGTGGATCTGAAAGATGTCAAGCAGATGTATGTCCGCGCCGTGGCCAGCGAAACATCAACGATAGACAACCAAGCTGACAACAAGGTGGCTCAAGCTCCAATACCTGTTACTGACAACACCACCGCTGACCAGCCGGGTGTTATCGGTGCAAAGTTCGAACAGCCGTTGAATGAATCAAACGATTACGTTGTGTTCGTCCACGGGATAAACAACAAAACCAATGACTATACCAGCATCAGCGAGACAGTGTTCAAACGGCTGTGGTGGCAGGGATTCAAAGGCCGCTTTGTGGCGTTTCGCTGGCCATGTTTAATGCTCGGATACAGTGAAGGCAACACCTTCAACTCAAGCGAATTGAGAGCGTACCGATGCGGTTCCGCGCTTTCGACCTACGTCAACAATAATCGGGCTGAACGCTCTGTAAGCCTTGTTGCCCACAGCCAAGGGAATGCCGTTGTCGCAGGCGCATTTAGAAGCGGCCTGCAAGTGCAGAATTACGTTCTCTTGCAGGCCGCGATGCCGGCAGGCTGTTACGATACCAACATCAATGTGAATTCGTATGAGCGGCTCAAGAATCGCGATAAGGAACCGGGAATGTTGACGCCAGATGACCAGCCGTGGGGTTACAAAGGGCTGTTAAGCTCGATTTTACGTACTTGCGTCCGAGGCAAGATTTCCAATTTTGTTAATACGAATGACTTCGCTTTAGCGACAGGAGAAGAATGGTATGGGCTGGATACAAATTGGGAGGCAAATCAATACAAGATGAAACCGAATTGGATACAAGGCATAGATCGCAGTCGCTGGTATACCTACTTGCCGCCTTCGGTCTTGCCCATGTATGAAACAGTGTATGAACCAGTTACCATGTGGAAGGAGATAGAGGTGAAAGATGAGATTGTGCCGGGTCCCACTCCCCGGGCAAGATATCGTTTAGCAAAGACTCCTATGCCGGTTACCGATCCTGACGAGGCGCACGCCTACGTGGCGCGATCAAGGAGTAAAGCCGCTGGGGCGACAACCGCCATTGATCCCAACATAATGACGACTTATGATTTGGGTAACGATTTTACCGTCAAATTTGGGAAGGATCGGTCGGATCACAGCGGCCAGTATTTCCGGAGAATCCAACAGGTCTGGGACGTGTATGAGCAGCTATTCGAAGCAGTTAAACCGGGTGCCACTCCATGACAAAGCCATTCCTGTCAAGAAAGGTTCTGACCGCCGCTGCAACGGTGACCGCGATCATTTCGTTGGTCATTGTTTATCAGCAAGTATTCGGTAGCCGTGCCAAGGCGCGAGCCTATCATCACGCCCAAGCGACTCTTGACCCAGAAAAAGATAAAGATCGGCTACAGGAACTCTGGGAAACAGCGAGAGATGCAGACTCGAAATTCGAGTGGAGAATCCCAATTTCGTTCTACGGCAAGGTGGTTGACGAAAATGGCAAACCGGTGGGTGACGCGAAAATAGAGTGTGGTTGGACGGATATTTCTTACGAAGGCAGTTCGAAGAGGCATGTTGTTAGCGATTCAAACGGCCTTTTCTCGCTCACCGGAGTTCGGGGCAAGCGATTGACGGTTGAAGTTGGGAAGGAAGGCTACCACGAGCTTCGGTCGCAAAACCCGTTTGCTTTTGAATACGCCGACTATTTTGGCTTTTTCCGTCCCGACCCCGCGCATCCAGTCGTGTTCCATTTGCTCAAAGCAAACATTGCTGAGCCAATGATGCATCGAAAGTGTGAAGTTCCTTTGAAGCCCGATGGATCTCCAGTCTATTTGAATGTATTGACCGGGAAGACGGGTCAAGCTGGGCAGATGGAAATACGAAAATGGAGGGCCGAAACGTGGCAGGAAGACCGGCGGACTGGACTGAAGTTTGATTGGCGGGTGCTTCTTCGCATTCCCGACGGCGGCTTTGTTGACGTCGGCAAGGAGATGCCTTTTACCGCTCCGGCGACCGGTTATTCCCCGGAGTTTGACATCAACTTGCCAAAGAGCGGCCAGACTTGGGCGACGGCCGTGACAAGGAAGATGTGCTTTGTGTTTGGAAGCCCGCCAAAATATGGACGTATGGAGTTGAACACTTACGGAAGCGACAATTCCGTCTACATTAAGTTGTGGATCAATCCTTCCGGCTCACGAAACTTGGAATACGACTATCAGAAAGATATCACGCGAGAATTCAACAAATAGCATGGACTGACAGGCGCTTGAAGAAGCAGAACACAAAATGAACGATCCAATCAAATACCTGATAACCGGAGCAGCAATAGCCATTGTCTGCGGAGCTGTAGGCACGATGGGCGGCGTATGGCTGACGAAGGAGATCGGAAACGGCCAGTCAACATCGACTGGAATGATCAAAGGGAGTCCATTCCCAATAACCATACAAACACCAGGAGGCAACAGCCAGTCCGTATTCAGCGGCCCCCGGACACAGCCAACGGGGAAGTCAGCATTGACCTACAGCGAGTTCCAGAAGGTGCAGGAGTGTCCTGAAGTGAAAGCCGCGCGCGATGCGTTCATGGAAGCCCAAAAGAAATACTCCGAGGTGATCAAGAAGGCAGCCGAAAGCAGGAAGGGTGCGCTTGCCACGTCGAAGACCGGTCCGATCACGATTCAAGTTCCGCCCGCCGGGTCCACGAACGGTGTGGCAAAGACGAAGCTGTGAGCCGCAATACCGTTTCCGGCATGCAAGCGGCCCCGGAAAGGCCTTCGACCAGCACATGGACTGCGTGAACCGGTTCGACGATCCTTGGGGTGTGAAAAAACAACGCCCCCCGCGGGACTCGCGGAGGGCGTCGTTGGACAAATGGAACGGATGACTATACGCCGTCGTTGCCGATGGCTTCCACGGGGCAGCCTTCCATGGCCTCTTTGCACCGGGCTTCTTCTTCCGGCGTAGCGGGCTGCTTGGAAAGGAAGGAATAACCGCCGTTTTCGTTTCGTGTGAAATGGTCGGGTGCCGTCTCGCGGCAAAGGTCACAGTCAATGCATTGGTCGTCCACGTAGAACTTCCCCGGGACGTTGTCCTGATATTTTTTCGTTTTGTCTGCCATTTGATAAGTCTCCTGATTCAGTTTAGGGGCGCGAACCTAGCCGAAGTTCGCATCGAAATTCAACCACAATTGTTAAGGCAATTTACCATCGATTCCATGCCGTGTTCAGGTCATCGGGCCGCCGCAACGACCTGAAAACGCGGGTCGCTCTGCCGTTCCTTCAGAATGGTGAGGATTTTTTCCACACCGGCGTTCGCCGTGACACCATAGCGCTGGCGGAGCACGTCGTTGTCGCTGGCCCACTCGACGAACTTGTCAGGCCAGCCCACGCGCGCGACGGGCGTCGGGATGCGCTGATCTGCCAGATACTCGACCACAGCCGCGCCAAAACCGGCCAGCACGTTATGATCCTCAAACGTCAGCAACGCCTTGCACTGGCGCGCATAGCGCTCGACGCACTCGACATCGAGCGGCTTGGCAAAACGCGCATTGATGAGCGCGACGCTGAGGCCTGTTTCAGCCAGTTGGCGTGCGGCATCCTGAGCCAATGGCAGCATCGAGCCGTAGCTGAAGATGGCGACGTCGTGGCCATGCTGCAACACCTCGGCCTTGCCAACCTGAAGAATCTGCGGGTGTTCCTTGATCGGCACGCCCATCGCCGGGCCGCGCGGATAGCGGATCATCACCGGTTGGTTCAACGTCAATGCCGTGGCGAACATGTCCTGGAACTCGTCCTCGTCCTTCGGTTGCATCAACACGGCGTTTGGCACGGTGCGGCCATAGGCGATATCGAACAGACCGTGGTGCGTCGGACCGTCACCGGCGCTGAGACCCGACCGGTCCATGCAAAAGATGACCGGCATCCCCTGCAACGCCACGTCATGGATGATCATGTCGTAAGCGCGCTGGAGGAACGTCGAGTAAACCGCCACGACCGGCCGGAAACCCATGGTGGCCATGCCCGCCGCGAAAATCACGGCGTGTTCCTCTGCAATGCCGACGTCGAAGTAACGATCCGGCATTTTGTCGCGCAATTTGTTCAAGCCGGTGCCGCTGGGCATCGCGCCGGTGATGCCAACCAATTTCGAGTGCGTTTGGCAGAACTTCAGCATGAGGTTGCCAAACACATCCTGCCAGGCCGGCACGGTGACCGTGGATGGCCGGCTCTTGCCGGTGGCCGGGTCGTATGGCGCGCAACCGTGATACTTCTCGGGGTTGTCCAACGCAAAACTGGCGCCTTTGCCCTTGATCGTGCGGATGTGCAGCAGCATCGGTTCTTCCGATTGCTTGCAGAACTCCAGATTGGCGATGAGGGCTTTCAGGTCGTGGCCGTCAATCGGTCCGAGGTAACGCAGTCCCAATTCCTCGAAGATGACGCTGGGGAACAACATGCTCTTGGCGGCTTCCTCGGCCTTGCGTTCCAGCGTGATCAGGCGGTCGCCGAACGGCACTTTTTTCAGGAAGCTGTTGAAGTCCTTGTGCATCCGGTCGTAGGTCGGGTTGGTGACGATGCGGTTCAGATATTGCGAGATGGCGCCGACGCTCTTGTCGATGGACCGCTCGTTGTCGTTGAGGATGACGATGAGGCGTTTGGTGGTCTGCTTGATGTTGTTCATCGCCTCGTAGGTGACGCCGCAGGTCAATGCTGCGTCGCCCACCAGTGCCACCACGTGCTCATCCGTGCCCGCCCTGTCGCGGGCCGCGGCCATGCCGAGCGCCGCTGACAGCGCCGTGCCGGCGTGCCCCGCGCCAAACGAATCGTGCGGGCCTTCGCTGCGCACCATGAAACCGCACAGCCCGTCCGTTTGCCGGATCGTCGGCAACCGGTCGGCGCGGCCCGTCAGCATCTTGTGGACGTAGCATTGGTGCGTCACGTCCATCAAAAGGCGGTCTTTCGGGCTGCTGAAAACCTTGTGAAATGCGATCGTCGCCTCCACCACGCCGAGATTGGGGCCGAGATGACCGCCGGTGTCGGCGAGCGTGTTGATGAGCGTGTCGCGGATTTCCTGCGCCAGCTCTGTCAATTGCTCGATGTTCAGCTTTTTAACATCGCTGGGCGAATGGATGGTATCGAGATACTTTCCCATAAAAATCCCAAAGCTGCCCCTCGGCTAAAACAGCTTTCCTTCCTTCTCCCTGGCTGCGCCTGTCCGGCCGGATTCCGCGCCCGGTTCCTGTTCAAACGCCTCCGTCGTCACCGTGCCGTCCTTCTTTTTGGCCAAAATCTCGATCTTCTTCTCGGCCTCTTCCAGTTTCTGCGCGCAGAACCGCATCAGCCGGGTGCCTTCCTCGAACCTGCCGACCACCTCTTCCAACGGCAGCTCCGCCGACTCCATCTCAGCGACGATCTTCTCCAGCCGCTCCAAGGCCTGTTCAAACTTCAGGCCTTCGGCAGCTTGATCGCCCGCCGGTGTTGCCGACTGCGTCTCGCCAGACTTCTTGCGTGTTGTTGCCATAAGGAAAATCCTAGGAAGAATAGCATCATAGCCGGCTCGCGTCGAGCAGAACGTGGGAGATGGAACGCGCTGCGATCCATGGAGATGCGTCAACACCAGAATCTTGCCTTGGCCGGAGGAATCCAAGTGTGCCAATCTACCGTTCTCTTATGCGGACAATGACTCGCGCAGTGTTCTGGATGCTATTGGCAATATGCAGCGGCGCGTGGGCCGACGATTGGCCGTGCTTCATGGGGCCGACGCATGATGGCGTGTCGGCAGAAACAAACCTGGTGACGGGCTGGCCCGAGAGCGGGTTGCCATTGGTCTGGATGATGGATGTGGGGGCTTCCTACAGTGCGCCGTCGGTGGTGAAGGGCAACCTGTTCCTTTTTCACCGCATCCGCGGCGAGGAGGTGCTGGAGTGCCTGAATGCCGCCACCGGCGAGCGGCGATGGAGATATGCGTATCCCACCGACTACGTGGACCGCTACGGTTACAACGGCGGCCCGCGTTGCACACCGTTGGTGGCGGGTGACCAGGTGTTTACCTTCGGCGCGGCAGGGAAACTCTGTTGCTTCAATGCGAAAACCGGCGCGTTGATCTGGCAGCGCCAGCTCAATGAAGAACTGAATGTGCCGCAGAATTTCTTTGGTGTCGGCAGCTCGCCGCTGCTCGAAGGAGGACGGTTGATCATCAACGCTGGCGGCCCCAACGGCGCAGGTGTTGTGGCGCTCGACTGCGCCACCGGCAAAACCGTCTGGCAGGCCACCGACGAAGGCGCGAGCTACGCGTCGCCAATGTGTGCCACCATCGGTGGCCAACGGTTCGCATTCGTGTTTGGGCGCGGGGGCCTCGTGGCGCTCGACCCGGCGGATGGGAAGGTTTTCTGGCGGTTCCCGTTTCGCTCGAAACTCCACGAATCCGTCAATGCCGCCTCGCCAGTCATCGCCGGCGACTGCGTGTTTGTGTCGGCGTCGTACCATACCGGCGGCGCTCTGCTGCGTTGCCGCAAGGACGGTTACGACGTGGTCTGGCGCGACGAGGTGATGTCCAACCACTGGGCCACCTCCATCCTCCGCGACGGTTATCTCTACGGCTTCAACGGCCGGCACGAGGAAGGCACGACGCTGCGTTGCGTGGAACTCAAGACGGGCAAACTGATGTGGGAGCAGCCGAAGCTCACGCGATGCTCGATGATCCATGCCAACGGCTGCTTTATCGTCCTCACTGAATGGGGCCGGCTGATGCTCGCGCACCTGAAGCCGCAAGGCTGCGAAATCATTTGCAGCGCCCAGGTCCTCAACCCGGAGCGGCCCAGCTACATCGCGCCCGTGCTGTCCGATGGTTTCCTTTACGTCCGCAACGAACGCCAACTGCTTTGCTTCGACTTCCGCGCGGACCGGAAGAAGAAGTGACCCAAAGAACAGGAGATGCCTTCATGCAAACCCGACGCCAGTTCCTTCAGCACACCGCCAGCCTCGCTGCGCTCGCCGCGCTGCCGTTCCCATCGCGCGCCGCGGAGACCGGCATCAGCCTGGGTTTCAGCCTATACGGCATGAAGACGGTGCCGCTGGACGAAGCCTTGCGTGTATGCGCGGAGATTGGATATCGCAACGTCGAGTTGACCCTCATCCCCGGTTTTCCGACTGAGCCGAAGCTGTTGTCTGCCGATGCGCGCAAGAACCTCCGCGCCCGGCTCGCGGCGTTGCGGCTGGAGGTTTCCGCGCTGATGCTCAACATGAGCCTGGCAGTGGACGATGCGGCTCACGCGAAGAACATCGACGCCCTCAAGGCCGCAGCGCAACTGGCCCGGGACCTTTCACCACAACAGCCGCTGATTGCTGAGACCGTGCTTGGCGGCAAACCGGCGCAGTGGGATGACATAAAGGAACGCATGGTCGAACGCCTGCAATCGTGGGCTGCCGTTGCAAAGGAAGGCGGCCTCACGCTGGCGGTCAAGGCGCACGTCGGCAGTGCGGTCAATTCGCCGGATCGTTTGCTATGGCTCCTGAACAAGGTCAACAGCCCGGCGGTCAAAGTCGGTTACGACTTCAGCCACTTCCAACTGGCGGGTGTTTCACTCGCCGACAGCCTGAAGACGTTGTTGCCGCAGACGCGGTTCATCCACCTCAAGGACGCCACTGGTGACGCGAAGAAATTCCAGTTCCTTCTTCCCGGCGAGGGCAGCACGGATTATGTCGCCTACTTCAGGCAGCTCAAGCAGCTCGGCTACAACGGCGCGGCCGTCGTCGAGGTGAGCGGACAGATTTTCAACAAGCCCGGCTACGATCCGATTGCCGCCGCGAAGAAATGCTACGCGACGCTATCCGCCGCGCTGGCTCGTGCTTGACGCTGACGGTTACGGCTCCGTCCAGACCTCCAGCAATCCGACCGGCGGCGATTCTTTGGCAACGAACAAGTGCCCCACGGTGCTGGTGACCTCGATGGTGATTTCATTTCGACCGACGCGCGCCGCGCCGCTCACGTCGAACCGGAACGGCGGCCACGCACGAAGACCAAGGTCCTTGCCGTTCACAATCGCGCGCACGGGATAACCGCCGCTGTTCACGCCCAGTTGTTTCGGAACTGATTGGAGATTCACCTCGGCCTGATAGCGCCCTGTGCCGCAGAAAGCGGGGAATCCTTGTGATCGCCAGTCTCCGGGTTTGATCGTCTTTGGTGACGTTATCAAACGTCCCTGTTCATCCACCGCGAAACTGCCCCACAGGATCAGCGCAGGCAGGAACTTCAACGCCTTTGGCTCGGTCGCGTCCACCTCAATGCGATTCTCGCCGGTGCGCAGGAGCTTGGCGACCGGCACGCGCCAGTAACTCAGGTCGAATTGACGGTCGGCAGGCGCGGAGTCCAGGTTCACGGCAGTGCCGTTGATGCGCAGGCTGCGTACGAGCTGGCATTGCACAGACAGTTCCGCTGTGCGCGGCAGGTCCACGATGTTCAGGACTGGTTGATCGAGCCGGAGCGAATTCAACCCCCTGGCCTTGAACGACCAGCTGGCTTCCAGATTCTGGCGCGTTGCGACCGCAGCGGGAACAGCATTGCCCGGCTCCAGCCGCGCGCGAATCGCCTCGCGGGCCGCGGAGACGAACTTGTCTGTCATCGCCTTCAACGCTTCCGAACGCGTCGGCGCAGGTCCGGCGGCGGCCCAGAGTTCCTCGTCCGAGGGCCAAGGGATGCCCAACGGTTTTGCCGCGCGTGCGCGCTCGGCGGCCTCGGCCACATACTCCGTGTAAACCTTCGCGCCTTCGCGGAACCACGGCTGCTGTGGCCCAAAGACACCACAGTACTCGCGTTTGAAAACGCCGCCTTTGAGATCGAACGGGCAGATTGCCAGGATGTAGCGGTCCACGCCACACGAGGCGCACAAGTCCACCATTTTTCGCATGGTTTCCATGCTCATGCTTGGCGGACCCAGCGCATAGACTTCCACCATGCGTTCGCGCGCGACAAGCTCTGCGATGGCGGCCAGTGTCATCGCCTCGCATTTGGCTGGGTCCGTGCGCGTGCTGATCTCGTCGATGCCGGGAATGCCCAGCGCGGCAAGTTGTTGGCGCAGGCTGCCGTTGTAGGCGACCTGTGAGCCAAA
>CAZGGF010000117.1:0-5568 GCA_964524715.1 uncultured Verrucomicrobiota bacterium
TCCGCGCCAACGGAAGAGCCCGAAAATGGGACCCGGTCACTTCCCAAACCACTTCTTCGCCTTTTCCACGAAACTCTTCATCATCGGCTGCGTGTCCTCGCCGCAAAGCTCGGCAAACTCCTGGAGCTTCTTGCGCTGCTCGGAGTTGAGGCGGGCGGGAACCTCGACAACGACCCGAATGTGCTGGTCGCCGCGGCCATACCCCTCGACGCTCGGCACCCCTTTGCCGCGCATGCGGAAGACCGTGCCGCTTTGTGTGCCAGCGGGGATGGTCAGCTTCGCGTGACCGTTGATGGTCGGCACATCCACCTGGCCGCCCAGCGCCGCCACTGGGAATGCAATCGGCACATCGCAAAGCAGGTCGTCGCCGCGCCGCACGAAAATGTCGTGAGGCTTGACGTGGACCACAACGTAAAGATCGCCCGCTGGACCGCCGCGCGGCCCGGCGTTGCCGTGGCCCGCTGAACGCAATTGCATGCCGGTCTCGATGCCGGCTGGCAGGCGGACTTTGATGCGGCTCTGGACCCGGGACAACCCCTGGCCGCGGCATTGCGGGCAGGGCTTGTCCACCGACTCCCCTTCCCCGTTGCAACGCGGACAATCCTGACTGATGTTGAGAAAACCTTGCGAGCGCGTCACACGCCCGCGGCCGTGGCACATCGGGCATTGAGTCCTGTGCGCACCGGGCGCCGCACCCGTGCCGTGACACGCAGCGCAGGCATCGAGGCGGTCCACGAGAATCTCCTTCTCGACGCCGTAGATGGATTCCTCGAACGTGATCTCCATGTCGTAGCGCAAATCGTCGCCATGCGCGGGACCGCCGCGTTGGCGGCCGCCGCCAAAGAAATCCTCGAAGATGCTCCCGCCCATCCCGCCGAAAACTTCGCGGAAAATGTCGAATGGATCGTGAAACCCGCCACCCTGCTGGCCGGCAGCCGCCGAACCGGGGCCACCCCGCGCCGTAAATGCCGCGTGGCCATATTGATCGTAAGTGGCGCGCTTCTGCTGGTCGGAAAGCACCTCGTAAGCCTCGCCCAGCTCCTTGAACTTCTCCTCCGCCGCCTTGTCCCCCGGGTTCTTGTCGGGATGATACTTGATGGCCAGCTTGCGGTAGGCCTTCTTGATATCCTCAACACTGGCATCGTGTGCGACGCCCAACACCTGGTAGTAATCGCGATTGGAGGCCATGTTCAGTTCGCGCTCGGTTGGGTTGTGGTGCCGGTGTCAGCGGCCTTATCCGCGGAATCCGGTGTGGGCGACTCCGTCTTGCCCTTCGAGACAACAACAGTGGCCGGCCGCAACAAACGGTCGGAAAGCTTGTAGCCTTTGCGCAGTTGTTGGATCACCTTGCCTGCGGCATGCGACTCGGACTCGATGTGTTGAACCGCTTCGTGCACCTGCGGATCGAAGTGCTGTCCCTCGGCGTTGACGACCTCGACGCCGGCGTCACGCAGCACGGAGTGCAACTGGGCAAGCGTCATTTTGAGGCCATCGATCAGCGACTGGACGGCAGCGGGACCTCCCGCCGGGTCGGCGTGTTGCAGCGCTGCTTCAAAGCTGTCGATCGTCGGCAACAAGCGTCCCAGCAACTGCTGCGTGGCATACTTGCTGGTCTCGATCTTCTCGCGGGCGGCGCGCTTACGGAAGTTGTCAAGGTCGGCGGCAACGCGGAGGCACTTGTCTTTCCACTCGGCCGCTTGCGCCGCTTCCGCCTTCAACTTCTCAATGTCAGCAGGCGCAGGCTGCGGTGCTGCAGGCTGCGACGTCGCAGGAGCGGCAGGGGCAGGCGCCTGCGCCGCTCCGGCTGGCGTTGCTGCCGCCGGCTGGGGGTCAGAATTGTCACGTTTTGATTTTTGGGAACGAAACATAATGAACAATCTAGTGTAGCGACATCGGGGCGGCAGTCAACTTTCAGCCGGCATTTTCGATGTCGCGTTCGCTGTCCTCCAATGCCGGTCGCATAGGACTCGAAATTCCAAGTCCTTGCGCGCACCCAAGTTTCGGACCTTGGACAAGAGCCCGGCCAAGAGCGTTGAACATCAGAATGTCCGGGAATCAGTCTGCCCCAGGGTGGTGGGGCTTGTCTATGATCGGCGCAGTTTTTTTCAAGGCGCGGCGCCTGCGAGGCTCTCCACGTTTTGCTGCGCCTGCTGCCGCAATTCGGTCTTCAGTATCTTGCCTGTGGCGTTGCGCGGCAACGGCGTGCCCTGCACGCGAATTTCGCGCGGCAGGTTGTAGTTCGCCAGCCGCTCACGGCAGAACCTCAGGATTGTCTGCGCGTCGAGAGCCGTGTTCTCGGCAGGCACGACAAACGCGACCGGCAGCTCGCCATGCCGCGCGTCGGAACGGCCCACGACAGCCACCTCGCGCACACCGGGAACCTGATAGATGACCTCTTCGATCTGGCGCGGATAGACGTTATTGCCATGAATCAACAGCATGTCTTTCTTGCGATCGGTGATGTAGAGATAACCGTCTTCATCGAGCCGGCCAATGTCCCCCGTGCACAACCACCCATCGCGCAAAACCGCGGCTGTCGCCTCTTCCTGGTTCCAATAGCCCAGCATCACGTTCTCCCCACGCACCACCACCTCGCCATCCTGCCCGATGCCCAACTCACGGCCCTGTCCGTCAAGAATACGCACCTGCACACCGGGAAGCGGCAATCCAACGGAGCCCGGTTTGTTCACGCCGCGCACAGGGTTGAAGCTGACCACCGGCGACGCTTCGCTCAGGCCATAGCCTTCACGCAGCGGAAATCGGAAGCGTTCCCCAAAGCGCCGCAACGTTTCCGCCGAGAGCGGCGCGGACCCGCTAATGGCCAGCCGCAATGGCAGCAGCCAGCGCAGCCACCACGGAATCGGCGCCGTGGCAAGCGCCTGGTACACCTGCGGGATGCCGAGAAACACCGTCGCGCGGCGGCGGATCATCTCGAACAAAACGTGACGGAATGGTTTGATGGATTTGATGATGAGCACCGAAGCGCCGATGGACAACGGCGCCATGATTGCCACAGTCAGCATGAAACTGTGAAACATCGGCAGTGCCAGCACAATCCGGTCGCTTTCGACGTTGCTCAACACCGTGCCGATGCTGCGGACATTTGCCACAAGATTCGCGTGCGTAATCACCGCGCCCTTGGGCCGGCCCGTGGTGCCGGAGGTATAGATGATCACCGCACGATCCGAAGGTTTGATGTTCGTGAGAGGATCCAGCGGTTTCGCGGCCGTGGCAGCCCAATGAACCGCCCCCACGTCCAACGAACGCAAGGCCGGAACCTGCGCGCGCATGTGATCCACCGCAGGCTGGAAATCGGCAAATGTCGTGACAAGCACGGACGCCCCGGCGTCGCGGAGGATGTACTCGATCTCCACCGGCTTCAGGAAGTTGTTGATCGGCACGACCGTGCCCCCGGCAAAAAGAATGCCGTAGAGGACATAGACAAACTCCGGGCAGTTCTTCATCAACAAGGCAACGCGGTCGCCCGGCTGGATGCCGTAATCATCCCGCAGCAACCGCGCCAAGCCGAGCGCACGGGCGTGAAGCTCGCCATAGCGAACGATCTCGCTGCCAAACAACAACGCCTTGCGGCGCGGGAAAAAAGTGGCGGTCTTGTCCAGGTAACCAGTCAGTGTGGTGGGCGTCAGGCTCATCAGATAAGATTGAAAATGATCGTCGGTCGCAATCCAGGCGAGACCAGAGACGCTCTACTGGATGGACCACATGGCGGAGTGCTTGGAACCGAGCACACGGTTGCCGCTGCGCACCGACACGCACCACGCGGCAATATGTACGGTGTCTTCATACTCACCGCCTTTTATTTCAAAATTGGTCCATCGGCTTTTGCCAGGCACCTCCGGAAACGGCATGTCCACCGTCCGCATCTCGCGGTTCTTCGCCTGCTGATACTCCAACCGCAACGTGATGTCGCGCAACGTCTGGCCTGTGCGGTTGTCCCAGAGGACCGCTACCCGGATACCCTTTCGCTTCGCCGGATCGAACATGCTGTCCGCACCACCAAAGACGGTGAAGTGCTCTTCGGGAGCCGGATGCAGCATCAGTTTGCGATGCGTCGGGAACTCTGTGACAATCACCTTGAGAACCGGACAAGGCTGGACTGGCTCCTCGCGCGCCGGAGCCGGCCCAGTCGCCGCCCACAGCACGCCCACCAACCAAATGCCAATCAGGATTCGTCTCACGCCATGCATGTTTGCAGTTTCCATTGCGCAGTCAAGACCGAATCCCGGTCCTGTCCCCCGGAAATTCTGGCATGGTTCGTTCGATAAACGCCCTGGAAATCACCCGGCGAACATCCTTTTGGCATGATGCTGGAAGTGGTTTACGTGCGTTCATTGGCTGTATCGGTGCCGGACAAGCATTTTCGCCAAAAGTCCGCACGAGTCGGGAAGAGTAGGACGCCGCCATTCCCATTCTGCCGCCCCGGCCGCCAAAGCCCAGGGCCGCAAGAGCATTCAATCGCCCTTGGATGCCGCCTTGGCCGACTTACGGTTCTTCCAGAAGTGGAAACAAATGGCAGGGAAAGTTTTCAGGAGAATCCAGACATCCAGCGCGCGAGTCTTGTGCTCGACGTAAAACATGTCCAGCACCACCCGGCGAGGATATCCCATCTCACCACCCATCGTTACCTGCCAATAGCCTGTGACACCGGGCCGGACCGAGAGGAGGCGTTTGGCGTAAATGCCGTAGTTGACGATCTCCGGCGGGATGATGGGGCGAGGGCCGACAAGGGTCATCTCGCCGCGGAGAACGTTCCAAATCTGTGGCAGCTCGTCGAGTTTGCTGCGCCGCATGAACCGGCCACAGGGTGAAATGCGCGGGTCTTCCCAGAGATCGAGTTTGAAGTTGTTGGCGACGTAGCGCCGGTAGAGGTCGCCGTGCTCGCGCAGGTATTTCTCCGCGTCAATCCGCATGCTGCGAAACTTGAGGATGTCGAACGGCACGCCATGTTTGCCGAGGCGTTTTTGGCGGAAGATGAGCGGTCCCGGCGATTTGTAGCGCGCGAGAATGGCGGCCAGCAGGAACAACGGGGAGAGCACGATCAACGCTATGGAAGCCAGCACCACGTCCCAAAGCCGTTCGCGAAACGCCGCAGTGTCCCATTGGGGACGCACCCGTGACCCGGTCACACGCGCCAGCCCACCTTCAAATTCCTCCATTGCCTGCTGGATGATGGGGTCTGTGTCTGCCGGGTTCTGTTGTGTTTGCGAAGACGAATCAGTTTTTGAGTTGTCCATCGACGTGGCCATGACGCGATTGGCTATAGTATAAGAGATGGCGGGCGGTTGAGAAACAAGAATCTTCGGTTTGCAGAGGTTTTCAAGGAGCCATCCTCCAAGACCATGCGACCACAAAGAAACAGACTCAAAGTCACCCGCCGGTTCATCGACCCGCTGCCGGCGTCAAACCATCCGCTGGTGGCGCCTGGGTCCGCCGATCAAGCCACCATGCTGTGGCCCACAACGCCACTGTCAACAGGCCATCTGAAAGCAGGCTGGCCCAAGCCGCTCCTCGCCAGGAATAAAGCGGGATCAGCCAGAAATTCAGGCC
>CAZGGF010000118.1:0-2041 GCA_964524715.1 uncultured Verrucomicrobiota bacterium
AGCCAGAAACCGGAGAGTGTCCAGCCGACGAGGCGTTGCGATTTCTCCGCCGGCTCGCCTTGCGGCGATAGTGCGGTCACCAGACTGGTGGTCCACGCGGCGGTGGAAGCTTCAAGTGGCGTCCAGAACATGAGCGTGACCGCGCACAGCCACATGACAGGATCGCCGATGAGCGCGCCGAAGCCCGCGTTCGCGGCCGATGGCGCGGTTTGCATGTTCGCGCACAGTGCGAAGAGGACGGTCGCAGCCGCCATCAAACCGAAAACTGTAAGAGCTTTCGGGAACTTGATGCGCAGAATGAGCCACGCTAATACGGGGGGTGTCAGGAATGCGCCGAGGCCGAAGAAGAAATTCAGGAGGTTGGTGGCCATGAACACGTTCGCGTAAGCCTGAAACATCAGCGCGTTGGCGACGTTGATCATTGCCGCCCAGCCGCCCGACAGCATCAGCACGGCCACGACAGCGGTGGAATACTTGCGGGCGCGACTTAGCAGGATGAGTGACGCAGTCACAAGGATCGCGCCCGCGATCCATACGCCTTTGCGCCCCAGCGCGTCCGAGAGGAAGCCACTCATCAGGATGATGGGGCCGACCATCAGGCCGAAGGATGAGACCAAGCCGCCCGCTTTCGCTTCGTCCAGTTTCAAGCGGTCGCAGAGCGGCAACTTCAATGCTCCCAAAACGGCGTAACACATGCCGGTGACGGGGAGGCTGAATAGCATGAAGACTTGGAGAGAAGACATGGTTGCAGTCTACTTGCGAAACACACCGGCGGGCCAGACAAAAGGAAGGTCAGCCGCTGCGCAGACAGTTCTTAGTCGTGGGACGGGAGGATCATTTCGTCACCCGTTGCACGTTCGCGAAACTGAACGCCGGGATAACTGTTGATCTTCCTTTTTGCTTGTTGAATGGCAACGTCTCTTGACGCTGCTGTTGCAGTGTCGGTGGCGTGCGTTTGTTGTGCCTGACGGTGCTTGACGTGGGAACGTGAGGGGATAGACTGCGCATATCATCAAGACCAATGATGGAGAGGTGAGACTCAGTTGCAGGTCGAAGAGGAGGTTGTGGTGCAAGGAGTTGTGTATTGGCAGAAGATGTTGAATTGTGCTTCAGCAGCAAGACCTGCAATGAGTGTTGTAGTGAGTTGTAAAGCCTCCGGACTGCTGGAGTGCACAGGCAGATAAGGAGATATTTGTATGAAGGGGAAACCATCCAGTCGGAAGAAGGGCTCCGTGTCAAAGTCTGGCGTTCGCAGGGCGGTTGCTGCCAAAAGCAGGGGCAGCTTGGCCAGTAAGAAAGTCTCAATGTTGGAGGCGAATTCATGGACGACCGTGGACATCGAGCAGACAACCATCACCATTCAGCGAGGTTTCAATTACCGGCTGCCGTTGAACTTTTCACAAGCTCCGCATGGTGCGGGGCAGTTTGACAGCGCGCTGTATTTGACGACGCTGAGTGCTCTTGATTGTACCGAAGCGGTCATTCAGGAGGAGAGTAACTACAAGACAGAGCAACGGTGTGCGTGGATCGTGTACGTGCCCGATGATGGCTACCATACGACCATCCAGATGACGTTAGCTGGACAGCTTGGCGGCACGGGCTGGACCGGCGGTTCGTCGGTGGACGGTCTGTGGGGGACGCCGGAGCCGATTTACTGAAGCGATCTGCGGATGATTTTTCGACACTCCAGGATTGACCGCGCAGCGTCGCCGCGGCGGGGCATGGTATCATTGTCGCGGGCGGCTGGCGAACAGGTGGCGTGTGTCGTTACCAGTCATAACTACGGTTGTTTCCTGAACCAGTGTCTGGATTCCTGTCTGCGACAGACTGTGCCGTTCAACCGCCTCATCGTGGTTGATGACGCATCGACAGACGATACTCGTGGTATCGCGAAGAAGTTCGAGGGACGGGGGGTGCGATACTTGCGGACAGACTTCCACAACTATTCTCTGGCGCGCAATGCCGGGTACAAAGCGCTGGCGCCCTCGTCGCACGTGTTATTCGTTGATGCCGACAACTGGCTTGCGGACGATTATGTGGA
>CAZGGF010000119.1:0-5976 GCA_964524715.1 uncultured Verrucomicrobiota bacterium
GTGGGGTCTTTCGGGTCGGCCTTGGCCCAATGCGGATGCTGGCGGCCAAAGTAGCTGCCGTAGAACTGATAGTTGGTGTCCACCCAACGGCTCAAGACCATCAGCTCCATCGCCGTGAGCAGCTTCGTGTGATCGTTCTTGGCGTTCTTTGGGTGCGCCGGGTCGGTCAGCATCGCGATCAGCTTGCTGGCGTGGCTGCCCAGACTTTTTGGCGGCAGATAGGCGCCGTTGTAATTGCCGCGGTCGCCCTGCCGGAACGACGTAAACTCTGGAATGATCGGCCCCGCCAATTCCTTGCAGGCAAGCTCTTCGTAGGAGGTGTTGTAGAACTGAGTGACTTCGCCAGTGAGTCTGAGGTTGCCGGCGGGTTCCTTTCCGCCGTGGCAATTGACGCACTTGACGTCGAAGAGCGGCTGGATGTCGGTCGGGTAATGAATGACCTGGCCGGCGTGGCCATCATCACACGGCTGCGGTTGGGCCGTGCTGGGCGCGCGGGTCAACGCCAGCAGCTTCGCCGATGCGCCGCCGGTCGCGGCGGTGTGGCTGGCTTGGCCGTGGCAGCCGGTGCAGGAACGCATCTCGCCCGGCGCGTAGTTGACGTAAGTCCGCTCGCGTTGGAGTTCGCGGAAGTTCTCATCGAGTGCCTGAAAGAAAATGCTGCGTTGAGCCGGCACGACGAAGTGCGCAGAGCCGTCCTTCTCGACTGGCACGATGCCCCACTGCACGCGCGGCCAGAGAGCGGCTTTCCAGCTTGAGCTGCTGTTGGACGGCGACCATCGCCTGCCGGTGGACCAGTAGCGGGGCAGGGCCTCGTTGATGCGCAGCCATTTGACTTCGCCCGGCTTCACTCCTTCCATGCCTTGATAGACGTTCGCGACGACGCAGACGGCCTGGTTGTTCGCCGCGTATTTTGGATCGCGCTGTGACGACACCGCCGGAGGCACCGGCCGCGCGACCAGTGGCGTGGGATGCCAGCACGACAGTTCCGCGTCAGCATGGACCGGACGGTGGCGGCCTTCGGTGTCAATGAGGTAGAGCGCATAGGCGTTAGCCACGTCCTTGTAATGATCGGTGGGATTGACCTTGTAAGAGACCAGGAACTCGTGGTCGCTGACGGGAAACGGATGCGTGTAGAGGTGCCCCGATTTGCCTGTGCGGTCGCGTGTGTAGTTGCCGTCTTTGGTCCGGAAAGCCCAGCCCGGTTCCTCGCGGCGCGGGATGAACACCTGCGGAGTGATATTGACGACCGGATAACGCGCATCGCCCATGACAAAGCCCGGCTCGTCTGGATCGGGGCCGCGCTCGCGCATGCCCTTGCCGAAGTCCACCAACAGAATCGCGCCGAGACAGCCGCCCTGCGGGTAGTGGCACGTGCCCACGCTCACAAAGCGATGACTGCTGCCCGGCAACGGCTGCGGATACATATAGACGGTCGTGTCGTCGTCGGCCAAGCCGTAGAGTTCCTGCGGCCTGCTGCCGTCAGGGTTCATCGCCCAGACGGTCTTGGCCACGCGGGCACCCTTGTCCACATATTCCCAGCGGTGATACATCACCCGGCCGTCATCGAGCACCACTGGACAGAACTCGCTGACGGGGCTGCGCGTGAGTTGCTCGACGTTGCCGCCGTCGGCATCCATCCGGTGCAGTCCCGGCGCAACGAGGCTCGCCGAGCCGCCGCACAGGATCGTGTGCTCGCAACGCGTCGAGGAGAAAATGATTCTGCCGTCGGGCAGGCAGCAGGGATGGATGTCGTCGGTGTGCCAGCCCGCGCGCCACCGTGCCGCTTTCTCCAATTCGTCCTTGGGCGGCTGTGAGATCTGGCGCAACTTCGTGCCGTCGGTTCTGACTTCCCAGACGCGGAAACCGGCGCCGGGGTCCTGGCGGAAATCGAAGACGATCTTCCTGGCGTCGAACGACAGGCTGATCTTGCCGATGAAGCCCTTGCCGCCCGGCATGTCGGCGGCCGTGATGACCGGCCGCTCGGATTTGGTGCGCAGGTTGTAGATGTAGATGCCGTTGGCCGCAACGAACCGGTCGGGGCTGGTCCCGTTGTTGATGTCGGTGTAGTAGTGGTCCGAGGAGTAGGGCTTGCGTTTGACGAAAACGATCTCCTCGAAACCGAGGTCCTTCGGCATGACCTCGCCCGCAGCGCCGGAGGAGGTCAGTGCCGATGCGTGCGGCACACACGACAGTGCAAAGACGAGCAGGCTCAGGATGGCTCTGTTCATGGTCGTTCTTCCTTTCACGAGTTCATCTCCAACTTCTCGCCGCGCTTCGTTTCGCGCCAGACCAGTCTTCCAGTCACAGAGTCAAACATCCGCCATTTACCGCCAATCGTCGAGGCGATTTCCAGCTTCGTGACGTTGCCCGCCTCCTGGCTGGCATTCAGTTCCACTCACAAGCAGCCGGTCTACACGTCACAAACCTTCGCCGCGTGGCGCAACGCGTCGAGCTTGTCGGGCCACGTCGGAATGAACTCCTGCGCGACGAAGCCCTTGTAGCCGATCTCCGCGATCGCCTTCATCACGGCGGGATAATTGATCTCCTGCGTTTCGTCCAGTTCGCCGCGGCCGGGCACGCCGGCGGTGTGGATATGCCCGATGACATCCTTGTATTGCCGCAGCCGGCGGATGACGTCGCCGTTCATGATCTGGACGTGGTAGATGTCAAACAACAGCTTCATCCGCGGCGAATCCACTCGCCGGATCAGTTCGACGCAGAAATCCACGTTGTCGCCGAAGTAGCCGGGATGGCCCTTCATCGGGTGGGTGTTGTCGCGGGTGTTCAGGTGTTCGAGGCAGAGGTTCACCTTCTTTTCCTCCGCGTAAGCGATCACCTGTTTCCAGCACTCGATGCAGTTTTTTGCTGCCTGTTCGTCGGTGATGCCTTTCTCTCTCATGCCGGTGAAGGTGATGACGTTCTCGCAGCCGTTCGCGGCGGCGAGGTCAATGCCATCGCGCAGTTTCTTCAGGCAGAACTCGTGGTTGGCCGGGTTGAGCGGCCCGCGCGAAAATCCGTGGCTGCCGACGAGCGAGATCTTCAGTCCGAGCTGGCGCACCATCGGGTAGTGCTGCGCGCCGATGCCCTCCATCGCCTCCAGTCCGACGTCGCGGCAATGCTTCGCCAGTTCCTCGGTCGGCATCGGATTGAAACACCAGCCCATGATGGATTGGCGAATGCGGCGCTTGGTGATTTTGAAATCGCTCTCCACACGCGACGCGGCGGCAGCCGGCATGGCGAGGGTGGCGGTGGCACACGCGGCCAGCGTGCCAAATATTTCGCGGCGGGTCAGGGACGGGTTCATGGATGATTCCTTTGGCACTGTAGCAGCGGTTCGCTGCCGAGCAACTCTCGTCATTTCTGCGGTTTTGTCGGCGGCTCCACCATCGGCCGGACGCTGTGCTTCACCGGCCACGAGGCGCGGTCGGCGCTGCGGTAGAGGCCGATCTTTTCGATGGGGAACCGCTTGAAGCCGAGCTTGAAAGCAGGCGAATCATTGCGCAGTTGGAAGTTCAGCTTCGCAGCGTTCACAAAGCGTGGGTCAGCGTCGATCAGGTTGTCCTGAAGCGTGACGAACGGTTTCGCCTTCTTCTCCATGCCGTCCCACTTGCCGCCCCAGCAGACGTTGCGGGCGACGAGGCTGCCGGTGGGCGATGCGGGGTCGTTGTCGAGGATGCCGATGAGTTTCGGATAGCGCGTGCTGTAGGGTGGCTCGGCGAAACGGATGCCGTTGAGCGTGCCTTTTTCGCGGCCTTCCTTGATGAGGCCCTCCGGCATCGCGTGCGCCCAACCCATGCCGCGCGCGTCCACATGGACGGCGGGTTTGCAGTCCACAAAGATGTTGTTCTCGATGGTATTGTCATGGCCGCCGCCGATGAACGCGGCGCGCGTGACCTTGTAGACGAGGTTGCTGGCGATGGTGGTGCCGCAATACATATCGTCGAGATACACGCCGACGCAGCCGCGTCCTTCGAAGCCGTTGATGTGGTGGAGATAGTTATGGCGGATGACCGTGCCGCGCATGGTCCAGTTGCGTCCGGAATAGATGGCGCCGGCGTCGTTGCTCTCGTAGCAAACACTGTGGATCTCGTTGAACTCGATGACGTGGTCATTGCCGCCGAAACCGATGGCCGTATGTGGCGAGTTCTCCAGCAGGTTGTGCGCGGCGCGGTTGCCAACGCCCGTGACCATGATCGCCGGCCGATACATCCGGTTCCAACGGCTCCAGTGATGGACGTGATTGTTCTCCGCATAGAGGCCGGCGGGCGCGAGCGTCTTCATGTTGCCGCCGCTGATGCCGATGCCGCCGTCGCCGGTGGCGTAGATGTCGCAGCCCACGACGCCGCTGTTCTGGCCGTCACCCACGCGCACCGCCCAACTGCCGACGTTGCGGATGGTGCAGCCGGCAATGAGGCTGTTCGTGCAGCCTTTCATGATGATGGCGTCATTGCGCGCCGCCTCGAACGTCAGCCCGCGCAGCGTCACATGCGACGCGCTGGTCATCGTCACGAGGTTGGAGATCACTGACACCGTCGCGCGGCTTTTCTCGATGGCGGCGGGCGGCCAGAAGTAGAGCGTGCCGGCGTCGCGGTCGAGATACCACTCGCCGGGCTGGTCAATCTCGCAGAACAGGTTGAAACCGTAGAACCACTGGCCCTTGCGATAGCCATAACTGTGGTAAGGCTTCGCAAGCGTTATGACTTTTTTCTCGGCGTCGATGGCCTCGATGCGATGCCGTCCCTCGGCCCAATCCCAGAACCAATAGCCGAGCACCCACGCGTTCTTATCGCCGACCCATCGCTGCGGCCGGTCGCCGTCGTAAGAGAAGACGCCTTCGTTGCAGCCCTTGGTGCCGCGCACGTCGCGCACGGTCTGGCCCAGCACGTTGGTGATCTTGATGAACCCGTCGTTGGGATATCGCGCCAGCGTCATCGGCTGATCCTTGAAGAACAGCTCCAGCCCGGGCCCGCCGCCGAGTGAGAATCCGCCGCCCATCTGGCCATAGTCCGTGACACCAAGCGACCGCAGATCGGCCTGCATCACCTGCCCGCGCGCTGCCGGATCGAGCCGGTTCAACATCGCGGCATCGGTCACCGGCTTCCAGCCGGTCACGGTCTTGCCGCCGCTGATGCGCACCTGTTCGCCCTTGAGCGCGCGATACACTATCGGCGCCTTGGCGCTGCCGGAATCCTCCGCCGTCAATGCGAACGGACGCGACAGTTCATACGTTCCGCCGCGCAACACCACCTCGATTTTGGATTTGGGATTTCGGGCCTTGGATTGTCGTGCCGCGTCGCGTGCGCGCTCCAGCGTCGCGAAGGGTTTGGCCTTCGTGCCGGGATTGGCGTCGTTGCCGTCCGGCGACACAAAAATCTCGGCCGCGTGCAGTGTAATCAGCGATGCCAGCAGCGAGGCGATGAGGAGGGATGCCTTGGTCTTCGTCATGCACCCATCAAACCCGCGGCTGCTCCGATTTTCAACTGCGGATTTCCAGCCTCGTTCCCAAGTCGGCCCGATTCCCGGGCCTGAGGAGACTCATCAACTCTGCGGCACGTCCTCCAAATAAGCGCCGTCTTTCCGCAACTGCGTCTGGAGTTTGCGGATGTCGAATTTCGCCATGTCCACACCTGTGTTGAGAGCGAGCGCGGCGCAGGTGCCGACGCCCTGCCCCATCACCATGCAGTGCGACTGGAGCCGCACCGAGGCGAGCCCCTCGTGCGTGGATGAGGCACAGCGCCCCACGACGGCGAGATTCGGAATCTGCGCGTTGAGACATATGCCCAGCGGAATGTGATAGCTCTCGCCCACAGGCGGCATCAGTTCCTGCTTCTGGTCACTGTGGGTCGTATAACCGGTTCCTTTCGGATCATGAATGTCTATCATCCAGAAACCGTGGCCGATGGCGTCGGTTTGCTTGACGGCCTTGACGACCATCCGGCCGTCGAGCGTCTTCAGACCGCGGATACGCCGCGATTC
>CAZGGF010000120.1:0-2014 GCA_964524715.1 uncultured Verrucomicrobiota bacterium
GGAGTTTCGCCTGCGCCGGATGAAGGAGATGGGCGCCAACGCGCACCGCTGCTCACACAATCCACCTGCCTCGGAGTTTCTCGACGCGTGCGACCGGCTCGGTGTACTGGTCATGGACGAAAACCGCAATTTCAACTGCACGCCGGAATACCTGCGGCAGTTGGAGTGGATGCTGCGCCGCGACCGCAATCATCCGAGCGTCATTCTCTGGTCGGTGTTCAACGAGGAGCCGATGCAGGGCACCGAGAACGGCTATGAAATGGTGCGCCGCATGGCTGCTGTCGTGAAGCGGTTCGACATAACTCGCCCCGTCACTGCCGCGATGAACGGCGGTTTCTTCAGTCCCCTCAACGTCGCGCACGCCGTGGATGTGGTTGGGTTCAACTACCAGATTCGTGACTACGACCGTTTCCACGCCGCCAACCCGAAATTACCGCTGACCAGCTCCGAGGACACGTCGGCGTTCCAGACACGCGGCGAATACCGCACCGATAAGGAGCGCCATATCATGGATTGCTATGACGAACAGGCCGCACCGTGGGGCGCCACGCACCGCAATGCCTGGCGTGCCATTGCGGAGCGGCCATTCCTGGCGGGCGGGTTCATTTGGACCGGGTTCGATTATCACGGCGAGCCGACGCCGTTCGCGTGGCCATCGGCCAGCTCTGTGTTCGGTTGCGTGGACCTGTGCGGATTCCCGAAACAGGCTTTCTATTTGCATCAGGCGCAGTGGATCAAGAACCGGCCTGTGCTGCAACTCGTGCCGCATTGGACCTGGCCGGGCCGCGAGGGGCAGCCGATCAAAGTCATGGCGCTTTCCAACGCCGACACGGTCGTGCTGAGTCTCAACGGCAAGCTCATTGGCGAAAAGCCGGTGGACAAGTTCGAGATGGTCGCATGGGATGTGCCCTACGCGGCTGGCAAACTCGACGCTATTGCCAGGAAGAACGGTGAAGTCGTTGCGCGGACCAGCGTGGAAACCACCGGCGCACCCGTCGTGCTGCAACTGTTGCCTGACCGCCCGTCGCTTGCAGGCGACGGCGAAGACGCGCAGCCCGTCACTGTCCGGGCGCGCGACGCCCAAGGCCGCGCCGTGCCAACCGCTAATCTGCCGGTGGAGTTTGAACTGTCCGGTCCCGGCGCAATCATTGGCGTGGGCAATGGCGACCCGGTCTCGCATGAGCCCGACAAGGCGAAACGCCGCAGCTTGTTCAACGGCCTCGCCCAGGTGATCGTCCAGACACGTCCCGGCGCGAGCGGCGTGCTCGTGTTGCGTGCGAAAGCCGAGGGACTCAAACCCGCCGAAACAACAATCCAAATCAAAACAACCGACGGGCGGCCGTTTGTGCCGGCGCTGCCGCCGGTATTCTCGTTGACCAAGTGGCGCATGTCGCCCGTGACCGTCGGCGCTCCTGACCCGAACCAGCAACTTGCTGACAGCGACATGAATAGTTGGGTGCCCGTGCAACCCGGCAAGCTCCAGTCATTCGCCGAAGGCACATGGGCTGTATTCCGCACTCGCTTCCAGCCGCCTGCTGCCGTCGGGACATCCGGCGGCCGGATCGTGTTCAAGAAACTCGCTGGCAAAGCCGCCGTGTGGCTCGATGGCAAGTTGCTCGGCAAGAAAGAGAAAATGGAAAGCGGCCTGCTGACGGTCAAACTCCCGCCGTGCAAAGGCGAAGTGACGTTAAATGTATTGATCGAGGCCAAGCGCGGCCAGCCAGCCGGTTTGGGCGGGACTGTCATTGTCGAGACGGCCCATTGAACCGGTGCATTTGAATGGACTGCTTGCGACAGGCGTGGCGGCATCCAATTACACGCTGCTTGCAAGCGCCGCCATTCCAGCCAATCATCCTCCGCAATGCCGGACAAGAAGGACAACCAGCTACAAATCACGGCCGACCTGCTGCGCGACCTCGGTGATTGGCGCGCGTCGAAAGAAGGTCGTGCGCTGGCAGAATCCGGTTGTGTGTTGGGCGTCGAATTCAACCCGCCGTTGTTGCAGGGCATGGTG